>DASYKC010000092.1:0-6533 GCA_035995885.1 Caldimonas sp.
CAACTTCGGCTCGGTCGACGGCGACAACGCGGCGGCGATGCGCTACACCGAGATCCGCCTGGCCAAGATCGCGCACGAGATGCTCGCCGATCTCGACAAGGAGACGGTGAACTTCGGCCCCAACTACGACGGCAGCGAGCAAGAGCCGCTGGTGATGCCGTCGAAGCTGCCGAACCTGCTCGTCAACGGCTCGGGCGGCATCGCCGTCGGCATGGCGACGAATATCCCGCCGCACAACCTCAACGAGGTCGTCGACGCGTGCATGCACCTGCTGCGCCGGCCCGACGCGACCATCGACGAGCTGATGGAGATCATTCCGGCGCCCGACTTCCCGACCGCCGGGATCATCCATGGCCTGACCGGCGTGCGCGAGGGCTACCGCACCGGCCGAGGCCGCGTCGTCATGCGCGCCAAGTGCCACTTCGAGGACATCGACAAGGGCCAGCGCCAGTCGATCATCGTCGACGAGATTCCCTATCAGGTGAACAAGAAGAACCTGCTCGAGCGGATGGCCGAGCTGGTCCACGAGAAGAAGCTCGAAGGCATCAGCCACATCCAGGACGAGAGCGACAAGTCCGGCATGCGCGTCGTCATCGAGCTCAAGCGCGGCGAGGTGCCCGAGGTCGTCCTCAACAACCTCTACAAACAAACGCAGCTTCAGGACACCTTCGGCATCAACATGGTGGCGCTGATCGACGGCCAGCCGAAGCTCTGCAACCTGAAGGACCTGATCTCGATCTTCCTCGAGCACCGGCGCGAGGTGGTGACGCGGCGCACCGTGTTCGAGCTGCGCAAGGCGCGCGAGCGCGGCCACGTCCTCGAGGGCCTCGCCGTCGCGCTCGCCAACATCGACGAGTTCATCGAGACGATCAAGGCGTCGCCGACGCCGCCGGTCGCCAAGAGCGCGCTGATGAGCAAGAGCTGGGACTCGTCGATGGTGCGCGAGATGTTGGCCCGCGTCGGCAGCGAGACGGCGCAGGGCCGCGACGCCTATCGCCCCGACGGCCTCTCTCCCAACTTCGGCCTGCAGGCCGACGGCCTCTATCGGCTCTCCGACGACCAGGCGTCCGAGATCCTGCAGATGCGCCTGCAGCGCCTCACCGGCCTCGAGCAGGACAAGATCCTCGGCGAGTACCGCGAGGTGATGACCCAGATCGCCGACCTGCTCGGCATCCTCGCGACGCCGGCGCGGGTGACGACGATCATCGGCGACGAGCTCGCGGCGCTGAAGCAGGAGTTCGGCTCGGCCAAGCTGGCGCAGCGGCGCAGCACGATCGAGGCCAACGCGCTCGACCTCGGCACCGAAGACCTGATCACGCCGACCGACATGGTCGTGACGCTTTCGCACACCGGCTACGTCAAGAGCCAGGCGCTCAGCGAGTACCGCGCGCAGCGGCGCGGCGGCCGCGGCAAGCAGGCGACGCAGAACAAGGAAGACGACTGGGTCGAGCAGCTCTTCATCGCCAACACGCACGACTACATCCTCTGCTTCACGACGCTCGGCCGCGTCTACTGGCTCAAGGTCTGGGAAGTGCCGCAGGGCTCGCGCGCGTCGCGCGGCCGGCCGATCGTCAACATGTTCCCGCTCCAGCCGGGCGAGAAGGTCAACGTCGTGCTGCCGCTCACCGACGGCTTCCGCAGCTTCCCCGCCGATCACTACGTCTTCATGGCGACCGCGCAAGGCGTGGTCAAGAAGACCAGCCTCGACGAGTTCAGCAACCCGCGGAAGGCGGGCATCATCGCCGTCGATCTCGATCCGGGCGACTTCCTCATCGGCGCCGCGCTCACCGACGGCACCCACGACGTGATGCTCTTCAGCGACGGCGGCAAGGCGGTCCGCTTCGACGAGAAGGACGTCCGCGCGATGGGCCGCAATGCGCGCGGCGTCCGCGGCATGGCGCTCGATCCGACCCAGAGCGTGATCGCCATGCTCGTTTCCGAAGACGAATCGCAGAGCGTCCTCACCGCGACCGAGAACGGCTACGGCAAGCGCACCAGCATCGTCGAGTACACCCGCCACGGCCGCGGCACCAAGGGAATGATCGCGATCCAGCAGTCCGAGCGCAACGGCAAGGTCGTCGCCGCGACGCTGGTCCGCCCCGACGACGAGATCATGCTGATCACCGACAGCGGCGTGCTGGTCAGGACGCGCGTCGCCGAGATCCGCGAGCTGGGTCGCGCGACGCAAGGCGTGACGCTGATCGCCCTCGACGACGATGCCAAGCTGACCGGCCTGCAGCGGATCGTCGAGAACGACGCCAGCCTCGACGCGGCGATCGCCGACGCCGGTGCCGATCTGCCGCCCGGCGACGGAGAAGGCGCATGACGCGGCCGCTCACGCCGGCGCTGATCGCCCTCGCGGCGATCGGCCTGGCCGGCCACGCCGCGGCGCAGACGACGCCGGCCAAGAAGGAGCTCGTCCAGCGCCTGCTGCGCCTGCAGCAGGCCGACATCGAGGGCTTCGCGCGCAGCGTCGTCGAGCGCCCGGCGGCGCAGATGATGCGCGACGCCGGCCTCGCCTTGCAGCAGCAGCCGGGCACGCAGGAAAAACGCGAGGCCGCGGCCAAGGCGATCGAGGCCGAGGTCAGGAAGTACATCGACGACGCCTACCCGATCGTTCGCGATCGCGCCCTCAAGCTGGCGCCGTCGACGATCGGCAGCGTCTTCGAGACCAAGATGACCGAGGACGAGCTGAAGCAGCTGATCGCCTGGCTCGAGTCGCCGACGGCGAAGAAGTACCAGCAGCTCGGCGCCGAGCTGCGCAACAACTTCAGCCTCAAGCTCGTCGCCGACATGCCCGGCGTGCTCGATCCGAAGCTGCAGGCGCTCGACGGCCGCATCCGCACCATCCTGGGCGTCGCGCCTGCCAGCGGCGTGGTGCCCGCGCCCGCGGCAGCGCCGCCGCGGCCCGCCAGCAAGTAGCCGGCCGCGCATGCCCGCCGTCTCGCCGCCTTCGGCCGCCGACCTCGAGTCGCTGCGCGGTCGCATCGACGCGATCGATCGCGAGCTGCTCGCGCTGCTCAACCGGCGCGCCGAGGTCGCCTCAGCAATCGGCGCGCTCAAGCGCGCCGAGGGCTCGCCGGCGTTTCGCCCCGAGCGCGAGGCGGCCGTGATCGACGCCCTCAAGCATGTCAACACCGGGCCGTTGCCGGCCGAGAGCGTCGCGCCGATCTGGCGCGAGATCATGTCGGCGTGCCGATCGCTCGAGACGCCGACGCGGGTCGCCTACCTCGGCCCCGCCGGCACCTTCAGCGAGCTGGCCGCGCTCGGCTACTTCGGCTCGTCGATCGTTCGCCTGCCGTGCGCCAACGCCGACGAGGTCTTCCACGCGGCGAGCGCCGGCGCCGCCGACTTCGGCGTCGTTCCGGTCGAGAACTCGAGCGAAGGCGTCGTCACGCGCTCGCTCGACCTGTTCCTGACGACGCCGCTGACGATCGTCGGCGAGACCAGCCTCTACGTTCGCCACAACCTGCTGCGCAAGGTCGACTCGCTCGACGGCATCGCCGCGGTGTGCGCGCATCCGCAGGCGCTCGCGCAATGCCACGCCTGGCTGAGCCATCACCTGCCCGGGGCCGAGCGCCGGCCGGTCGCGAGCAACGCCGAGGGCGCTCGCCTCGCCGGCCTCGATCCGGCGCTCTCCGCCCTGGCGAGCGAACGCGCGGCGAGCGAGTACGGCCTCTTCAACGTCGCTCCGGCGATCCAGGACGACGCCCACAACCGGACCCGCTTCGCGATCGTCGCCCACCCCGGCAGCCACCCGCAGCCGAAGGCGTCGGGGCACGACTGCACCAGCCTCGTCGTCTCGGTCGCGAACCGGCCGGGCGCGGTGCACGACATGCTGCAGCCGCTGAAGGCGCACGGCGTGTCGATGACGCGCTTCGAGTCGCGGCCGGCGCGATCGGGCCAGTGGGAGTACTACTTCTACGTCGACCTCGACGGCCATCCCGACCAGCCGAACGTCGCCCTCGCCCTGCAGGAGCTGCGCGAGGTCTGCGCGTTCTTCAAGCTGCTCGGCACCTATCCCGTCGACTCCCACTAGCGGCCGCACCAGATGTTCGAACAACTCGGCGTGATCGGCTGCGGCCTGATGGGCGGCTCGTTCGCGCTCGCGCTGAAGCGCGCCGGCATGGTTCGCCGCGTCATCGGCTACAGCAAGTCGCCGTCGACGACCGAGCACGCCAAGCGGCTCGGCGTCATCGACACCGCCGCCGAGTCGGCGCTGCTCGCCGTCTCGGGGTCCGACATCGTCCTCATCGCCGTGCCGGTGTCGGCGACGGAAGCGACTTTCAAAGCGATCCGCCATCTGGTCGAGCCGAGCATGCTGGTGATGGACGTCGGCTCGACCAAGCGCGACGTCGTCGACGCCGCACGCCGCGTCCTCAAGGAGCGCGTCGTCTCGTTCGTTCCGGCGCATCCGATCGCCGGCAAGGAAGTGGCCGGGATCGCCCACGCCGACGCGACGCTCTACCAGGGCCGCCAGGTGATCCTGACGCCGCTGCCGAAGACCGCGCCCGAGCTGGTCCAGAAGGCGACCGATGTCTGGGCGGCGATCGGCGCGCACGTGCTGCGCATGACGCCCGAGAACCACGACGCCGCCTTCGCCGCGGTCAGCCATCTGCCGCACATCCTCGCCTTCGCCTACTTCAACTCGGTCTCGCGCCAGCCCGCCGGCCGCGACTACCTCTCCCTCGGCGGGCCCGGCTTTCGCGACTTCACGCGAATCGCCGCGAGCAACCCCGAGGTCTGGCGCGACATCCTGATGGCCAACCGCGAAGAGATCCTCAAGCAGACGCAGCGCTTCCGCCACACGCTCGATGCGATGGAGCACGTCGTCAAGACCGGCAACACCGAGGCCCTCGAGGCGCTCATCCGCAGCGCCAGCGACGCGCGCGCCGGCTGGCAGATGAATTCGGCGACGCCCCACACGCATCGCTAGGCCACGAGCTCGCGCAGGTCGCGCCATGTTCACCACCCGCTTCCTCGACCTGCCGCCGCTGCGCGCCGTCGCCGGCACGGTGCGCGTCCCCGGCTCGAAGAGCATTTCGAACCGCGCCCTCCTACTCGCCGGCTTCGCCGCCGGGACGACGAGCATCTCCGGCCTGCTCCACTCCGACGACACCCACGTCATGCTCGAGGCGCTGAAGCAGCTCGGCTGCCGCATCGAGGGCGACGCCGACGCGATCGCCGTCAGCGGCCTCGGCGAGCGGCCGCTGGCGCAGCAGGCGATCCTCTGGCTCGGCAACGCCGGCACGGCGATGCGGCCGCTGCTCGCGTCGCTGGCGCTCGGCGCCGTACCGGGCGCGCGCTTCGAGCTGCGCGGCGCGCCGCGCATGCACGAGCGGCCGATCGGCGATCTCGTCGACGCCTTGCGCTCGCTCGGCGCGGCGATCGAGTACCTCGAGCAGCCGGGCTTCCCGCCGCTCGTCGTCCACCCGCCGCCGGCGCCGCTCGACCTCGACCGGCCGGTCGAGGTCCGCGGCGACGTCTCGAGCCAGTTCCTCACCTCGCTCCTGCTCGCCCTGCCGTTGCGCGCGGGGAGCGCCGGCGCGACGATCGAAGTCGCCGGCGAGCTGATCTCGAAGCCCTACGTCGACATCACCCTGCGCCTGCTCGAGCGCTTCGGCGTCGTCGTCGTTCGCGACGGCTGGCGCAGCTTCCACGTCTCTGCGCCGAACGGCCTGCGCTCGCCGGGCCGCTTCGTCGTCGAGGGCGATGCGTCGTCGGCGTCGTACTTCATCGCCGCCGCCGCGATCGCCGCGGTCGACGCGCCGCTCAGGATCGAAGGTGTCGGCAGCGATTCGATCCAGGGCGACATCGCCTTCGTCGACGCGGTCCGCGCGATGGGCGCCACCATCACCGCCGAGCCGCACGCGCTCGAGGTGCGGCGCGGCCGCTTCCCGCTCGCCCCGATCGTGCTCGACTGCAACCACATGCCTGACGCGGCGATGACGCTCGCGGCGCTGGCCCTCTTCGCGTCGGGACCGTCGCGGCTCGAGAACATCGCCAGCTGGCGCGTCAAGGAGACCGATCGCCTGGCGGCGATGGCGGCCGAGCTGCGCAAGCTCGGCGCCGGCGTCGTCGAGGGCGACGACAGCCTGGCGATCACGCCGCCCGGGCGCTGGCGCGCGGCAAAGGTCGCGACCTACGACGACCATCGCATGGCGATGGCGATGTCGCTGGCCGCCTTCAACGGCGCTGCCGACGCGGCGCCGCAAGTGCCGGTCCGCATCGGCGATCCGTGCTGCGTCGCCAAGACCTGGCCCGACTATTTCGAAGCCCTGTTCTCGGCCGCCGCGGCGGCGTCGGGCGACATCCCGGTGCTCGCGATCGACGGCCCGACCGCGTCCGGCAAAGGCACGCTGGCGAGCGCGGTCGCAGCCGAGCTCGGCTACGTCCTGCTCGATTCCGGCGCCGTCTACCGTGCCGCGGCGATCGCCGCGCTGCAGGCCGGCGTCGATGCCGACGACGAGCCGGCCCTCGCCGCCCTGGCGCGATCGATGGACCTGCGCTTCGACGCCGGCCGCACCTTCCTC
>DASYKC010000093.1:0-3053 GCA_035995885.1 Caldimonas sp.
GACGTCGAAGCTCACGTGCAGGTGGGTGTTGGCGTCCATCGTGGCCAGCGCCAGCTCCATCGTGTGGCGCATGCCCATCTCGTCGATGTAGCGCATGTCGAACACCTCGAGGCCGTGCTCGTGCACGAACTTCTTCTCGCCGGGGTCGACGCTGCGGATGCCGATCTGGCGCACCTGCTTCGGGCTGATCGCCGGCACCTTGCCGCCGATCTCGACCAGCTCCTTCGGCCCGTAGCCGCACAGCACCGCGACCGGCATGCCGTGGATGTTGCCGCTCGGCGTGAGGACGTTGTTGTTGAAGTCGGCGTGGGCGTCGAGCCAGAGGACGCGCAGCTTCTTGCCGGCCTCGCGGCAGTGGCGCGCGACCGCGCTGATCGAGCCGATGCCGAGGCTGTGATCGCCGCCGAGCAGGATCGGCATGCGCCCGTCGGCGAGCTCGGCGTGCACCGCTTCGTGGACCGTGAGATTCCAGGCGACGACGGCGTCGAGATGACGGTAGCCGTCGGCCGGCGGCTGCCACGGATTGGCCGGCCCGCCCAGGTTGCCGCGGTCGATGACGTCGAGGCCATGGCTGACGAGCACCGGGCCGATGTCGGCGACGCGCAGCGCCTCCGGCCCCATGCTCGCGCCGCGCATGCCGGCGCCGATGTCGGTCGGCGCGCCGATCAGGCTGACGAGGCGGTTCATGCGCGGGTCATCAGCTCAGATGTCGAGCGCGAGCTCGCCCGGCTGGTCGTAGCCGTACTCGGAGGCGAGCAGGGCCCACGCTTCCTCGGCGGTCTCGACGAAGTGGAACAGCTTGACGTCGTCGGGCGCGATCATGGCGGTCTCGATGAGGAGATCGAAGTCGATCAGGCGGGTCCAGAAGTCGCGGCCGAAGAGAAGGATCGGCCGCATCTTCGACTTGCCCGTCTGCACCAGCGTCAGCACCTCGAACAGCTCGTCGAGCGTGCCGAAGCCGCCGGGAAAGCAGACGAGGGCGATCGCGCGCATCAGGAAGTGCATCTTGCGCAGCGCGAAGTAGTGGAACTGGAAGCAGAGTTCGGGCGTGATGTAGCGGTTGGGCACCTGCTCGTGCGACAGCACGATGTTCAGGCCGATGCTCTTGCCGCCGACCTCGAACGCGCCGCGGTTGCCGGCTTCCATGATCCCGGGGCCGCCGCCGGTGACGACGTAGATGGGCTTCTCGAGCGAGGCCGAGCGGCGCGTCACGATCGCCGCGAAGCGGCGCGCCTCGTCGTAGTAGCGCGACATCGCGACGCGCGTCTGCGCGACCTTCAGCGCCGTGGCATCGCCGCTCGCGCGCGCCGCAGCGAGCTCGACCTCGGCGACCTCGGGCGCGACGACGCGGGCGCTGCCGAAGAGGACGATGGTCGCCTCGACGCCTTGCTCGTCCTGGACCAGCTCGGGCTTGAGCAGCTCGAGCTGCAGGCGGATCGGCCGCAGCTCCTCGCGCAGCAGGAAGTCGGTGTCGGTGAAGGCGAGCCGGTACGCGCTCTCGGGTCCCTCGTAGCGCGCGTTCGGGCTGACGACTTCCTGCTCGGCGTCTTCCTGCGCGGTCGGGAAGGTGCGGACCGGTGCGGCGCTGGGCTTGTCCATCGTCGGCTAGCTTACGGCAACCCCGGGCCCCCTCGGCGCGCAGGGGCGTGCGATAGGTCCGCTAGCATCGCCGGCAGAGCCGAACGAAGGAGCACGGATTGATCCATTGCGTACTGCACGACGCCGGCGACACGGTCGCGGTCGTCGTCGTCGAGGGCGTCACCGCGGGAACGCCGATGACCGGCTGGGTCATGGACGACGACCGGACGATCGCCCTCGAGGCGCGGCAGGACATCCCGATCGGCCACAAGGTCGCGCTCAAGGACATGGCGCCGGGCGACACCGTCGTCAAGTACGGCATCGACATGGGCAAGGTGGTCGCGCCGATCCGGCGCGGCGAGCACGCCCACGTCCACAACATCAAGACCAAGCGCTGGTAGGAAGGCAAGCATGTCCGTCGTCTCGAAAGACACCACCTTCCTCGGCTACCGGCGCGAGAACGGCCGCGTCGGCGTTCGCAACTTCGTCGTCGTGCTGCCGCTCGACGACCTCTCGAATGCCGCCGCCGAGGCGGTCGCGCACAACATCAAGGGTGCGCTCGCGATCCCGCATCCTTACGGCCGGCTCCAGTTCGGCGCCGATCTCGAGCTCCACTTCCGCACGCTGATCGGCGCCGGCTGCAACCCGAACGTCGCCGCGGTCGTCGTCATCGGCATCGAGGACAGCTGGACCCAGAAGGTCGTCGACGGCATCGCCGCGACCGGCAAGCCCGTGGTCGGCTTCGGCATCGAAGGGCACGGCGACCACGACACGATCATGCGCGCCTCGAAGGCCGCGCGCGACTACGTGCAGTGGGCGAGCGAGAAGCAGCGCGAGGCCTGTCCCGTCGCCGAGCTCTGGGTTTCGACCAAGTGCGGCGAGAGCGACACGACATCGGGCTGTGGCGCCAATCCGACCGTCGGCAACGCCTTCGACAAGCTCCATCCGCTCGGCAACTACCTCTGCTTCGGCGAGACGACCGAGCTCACCGGCGGCGAGCAGATCGTCGCCGCGCGCTGCGCCAGCGACGAGGTGCGCCGCCAATTCATGTTCATGTTCGACCGCTACCAGAAGGTGATCGACCGCCACAAGACGAGCGACCTCTCCGACTCGCAGCCGACCAAGGGCAACATCGCCGGCGGCCTGACGACGATCGAGGAAAAGGCGCTCGGCAACATCCAGAAGATCGGCAAAGTCTGCACGGTCGACGGCGTCATCGACAAGGCCGAGACGCCGACGCACCCCGGCCTCTGGTTCATGGACTCGTCGAGCGCCGCGGCCGAGATGGTGACGCTCTGCGCGGCCTCGGGCTACGCCGTCCACTTCTTCCCGACCGGGCAGGGCAACGTCATCGGCAATCCGATCCTGCCGGTGATCAAGATCTGCGCCAATCCGCGCACCGTGCGGCTGATGGGCGAGCACATCGACGTCGACACGTCCGGCCTCTTGCAGCGCGAGATCAACCTCGATCAGGC
>DASYKC010000094.1:0-77345 GCA_035995885.1 Caldimonas sp.
CGGCGCTGCGCCGGGTGACGCAAGCGATCAGCCCTTCGCGGGCAAAGCGGCGCGCGATCGCGCCCCCGGTGGCGTCGCCGGCGCCGACCACGAGCACAGCGTTGCGTGATGCATCCACATCGTTCCTTCAGGGGTCGACGCACTGTCGCAGAAGGCGCGACACTTGCGCATCCGGGTAATTGCCTTGATCGATGACCGCACGCGTTTTCATCAGTTATCGAACCAGCGACGGCGCCGACAAGGCGACCGCGCTGGCCCGGGACCTCGACGCGATGTTCGGCCAGGAGCAGATCTTCCTCGACAAGGACGACCTGCCGGCCGGCAGCCGCTGGCGCGACGAGATCGCCAAGACCCTGCACGACGCGCCGATCCTGCTCGTCCTGGTGACGCCGAACTATCTCGGCGCGCGCGACGGCGCCGGCGGCCGCTGCATCGATCGCGACGACGACCCGGTGCGCGACGAGCTCGCCACCGCGCTCGCCGCCAACGCCCACATCATCCCGCTGATGTGCGACGGCGTCGCCGAGACGCCCGCTGCCGCCGCGCTGCCGGCGCCGTTCGACCAGCTCGCCGAACGGACGTGGCGACGCCTGCGCGCCTACGACTGGCGCGAGGACCTGGCGCGCCTCGCCGAGGATCTGCGCGCCATCGGCCTGGTGCCGCGCACGTCGCCGGCGCCGCTCGGCTCGGCACCGCTGCCGCTCGCGGCGCTGGCCGAGGTCGACGCGGTGGCGGCGCGGATGGGCATCGGCCGGCGCCTCGCGCTCTTCGGCGCCACGGCGCTGGTCGTCGGCGGCGGCGTCGCCTTCTGGCTCTGGCAGGAGAAGAAGGCCGAGAGCCTGGCCGGCCCCTGGCGCGCCAATATCGGCAAGAAGGGCGCAGCCAACTCGCGCGACGGCGAGATCGTCAACGTCACGATCGAGCAGACCGGCGAGAGCCTGCGCGTCGCCAGCAGCGCCGTCGACATCGAGCGCGACCCCGACTGGCAGAAGTACCGCGCGTTCTGGCAGGAGCGCTTCGGCCAGCCGTTGAACCGCGTCTTCTATCGCGGCGAAGGCGTCCTGCAGCGCGACGAGAAGACCGCCCCTGATGCGCCGGCCGGGCCGCGTCGCATCCTTCTCTCGGTCCACGTCGACACGCCCGAAGGCGGCGCGCCGATCGACACCGGCGCGCTGCGCGGCACGATCGATGTCGACGGCAACCGCATCCGCGCCCGGCTCTGGCTCAACAGCGAGCAGGGCGAGCGCGTCGTCGACCTGCGCCGCGGGCCTTAGGGCCGAGCCACTTCGGCGGCGCTGCGCCCGTCAAGAAGCCGGGAGCGTAGCCGCTTCCGCTCAGCGAACGGCGGCGACGGTCTTGCCGCGGCTCGGCGGCGCCGGCGGCGTCGGCAGCTTGGCGAGCGCGGCGCCGGCCGAGCCCTCGACCGGCAGGCGCTTCTCGCGCCACTCCGGCATGCCGCCGCGGAACCAGTAGATCTTGGTGTAGCCCTCGGCGACCGCGGCGCGCGACGCCTTGTACGACTTCCAGCATTCCGGCCCGTTGCAGAGGAAGACGACGGGCTTGTCCTTCGCTACGTTCTTGAGGGCGCTGAAGTCGTCCTTCTTGGCGTCGAAGTCGATCTCCTTCAGGCTCTTCTCGAGGTACGACGCCAGCACGGCGCCGCGGATGTGCTCGTTCTCGAATTCCTTCGCCGAGCGCGTGTCGACGATCGCCACGCCCTGCCGGCCCAGCTCCGCGACCTGCTCGGCGCCGACCCGGGTGACGCCGTTGATCGCCTCCGGCGTCGCGATGCCGAGCGAGGCGACGTAGGTGAACTGCCGCCCCGCGTCGGCCGACGCCATGCGGAACCGGCCGACGCCGGGAATCGCGCCGTCGGGAGAATTGACCCACTCGCCGAGGCGGCCGCACTCGACGGCGCAGAAGTCCTTGCGAACGACCATGTTCATGCCGCCTGGCACCGGCCGCGTCGTCTTCAGGATGCGCGCCTGACCCGGGTGCTGGGTGATCCATTCCTTGGCCTGCGTCTCGTCGGCGACGGTGACGTCGGCCATGTCGAACGAGAGCGCGACCAGCCCGCCGCCGCTGGTGTTGCCGTAGGTGACCTTCGAGAACTGGCCGAGCTTCAGCCCCGACTCGGTGAGCAGGCCCTTGGCCATGTAGCTGCGCAGCGAGTCCTGCTGCGGCAGGTAGAGGCGCTTGCCGGCGAGCTTCTCGACCTTGTCGATGTCGTTCTTGGCGACCAGCGCATAGGTCTGCTCCTGGCCGCTCGTCGCGAGCAGCTGATAGGCGTGCAGGATCGCCGAGGCGGTGACGTGCGCCGGCGCGATGATGATCTCGTTCTCGACCGTGCGGCTGGCGCGCATGACCTCGGCCATGGTCGACGTCTGCGTGATCGTCGTGCGCGAGCCGGTGGTGCGCGTCAGCGACTGCGCCGGCGCGAGCGAGGCGCTGAGCAGCACGTCGCCGGTCGCATCGGCCGGGTCGACTCCGAGCAGGACGTGGATTTCGGTGGCGGTGGCGGCGCCGGCGTCGAGCGACAGGCCGAGGAAAAGCGCCAGCGCGGCGCTGGTCGTCTTGGCGAAGAACGTCATGGAAGCTCCTGCAGCGGTCGCGCGTAGCGACAAACCTTCGGAGCTTAAAGCGGCACCGTGCCGGATCGGGGAAAACGCGGTGGCCAAGCGGAAATTAGTTCACGCCTATTGCCGCGGCGCCACAGTCCGCGGCCGGCCGGCACCAAAGAAAAAGCGCCCGGCGCGCTGCAGGCAGCGGCCGGGCGCCGAGTTGAAACGAATCGCTTCAGCCGATCTTCACAGGCACGAAGATCTTCTCGCCTTCGCGTTGGACGAGCAGCGCGACGCTCTTCGGCTTCGCCGCCATGACGCTCTTCACTTCGTCGACCGACTGCACGGTCTTGCCGTTGATCGCGAGCACGACGTCGCCGGCGACGATGCCGGCCCGCTCGGCCGCGCCGCCGACGTCTTCGACGATGAGGCCGCCGTCGATCTTCGCCTCGCGCTTCTCGTCGCGCGTGAGCGGCCTGAGCGTCAGGCCGAGCGCGCCGCGCTCGCCGGCCGTGCCGGCGTCGGCGACCTGCTTGCCTTCCTTCTCCGTGCCGCCGAGCTTGGCCTCGACCGTGCGCTCGGTGTGATCGCGCCAGACCTTGAGCTTGACGCGCTCGCCGGGCGCCGCCATGCCGATCAGGCTCGACAGCGAACCCGAGCGAAGCACCGGCTCGCCGTTGACCTCGGTGATCACGTCACCCGACTTGAGGCCGGCCGCCGCCGCCGCGCTGTCGGGCGCGACGTTGGAGACGAGCGCGCCGTCGACGCGCTTCAGGCCGAACGAATCGGCGAGCGACTGGTTCAGGTCCTGCACCGTCACGCCGAGGCGCCCATGCTCGGCCTTGCCGTGCGCGACGATCTGGTCCTTCACCTTCAACGCGACGTTGATCGGGATCGCGAACGAGACGCCCTGGAAGCCGCCGCTGCGCGAATAGATCTGCGAGTTGATGCCGACGACCGAGCCGGTGCCGTCGAAGAGCGGCCCGCCCGAGTTGCCGGGGTTGACCGCCGCGTCGGTCTGGATGAACGGGACGACCGCGTCGCCGGGCAGCGAGCGGCCCTTGGCGCTGACGATGCCCGAGGTCGCCGTCTGCTCGAGGCCGTACGGCGCGCCGATCGCGAGGACCGGATCGCCGACCTCGAGGCTCCTCGGATCGCCGAGGCGGACGACCGGCAGGTCCTTGGCGTCGACGCGAAGGACAGCGATGTCGGTCGCGGTGTCGAAGCCGAGCACCTTGGCCGTGTACTCGCGGCGATCGCTGAGCTTGACGGTGACGTCCTTGGCCTCGCGGACGACGTGCGCGTTGGTGAGGATCAGGCCGTCCGAGCTGATGATGAAGCCCGAGCCCATGCCCTTGAACGGCGTCGAGGGATTCTGGTTCTGTCGGCCGCGCTGGCCGAGACCGGGGACACCCTTGAAGAACTTGAAGAACGGATCGTCCTCCATGCCCGGCGGCATGCCGCCCTGGCTGCCCTGCTCTTCGAGCGACATCTTGTGGACGCCCTCGACGGTGACGCCGACGACGGCGGGCGCCGACTGCTTGACGATGGCGCGGTAGTTCGGCACCTGGCCGACGGGCGTGTTGAGCGGCGCCGGCGGGACGACGCGCTCGGGCGCTGCCGCCTGCGGCGTCGCCTGGGCGACGGCGACCGGCTGCGCATCGTGCTTGAGCCAGTGCGGCAACTCGATCGCGCCGGACGTTCCGATGACGGCGACACCGGCGCCAAGCAGGGCGGCGCTCAGGGGATTCAATCTCATGGATATCTCCAGCAAAGTGACATCGCGGAAGATTCCGCTCGAAGCCGAAGATAGGTTCGCCCCGTTATGAATCGATTAGGAGTCGGTTAGGCGAGCGTTAAGGCGGCCGAGGCGCC
This sequence comes from Caldimonas sp., assembly GCA_035995885.1. GTDB lineage: Bacteria > Pseudomonadota > Gammaproteobacteria > Burkholderiales > Burkholderiaceae_C > Schlegelella_A. The sequence continues at coordinate 4,437 of DASYKC010000094.1, forward strand.
GGCTCGCGACCGACGCTGCCCGATCAGGCCGGCGGCGACGGGAACCGGACCTCGACCCGCAGCCCGCCGAGCGGCGAGGTCGCGAGCGTGACCGTCGCGCCGTGCGCCTGGGCGACGCTGCGGACGATCGCCAGGCCGAGGCCGCTTCCCGATTCGCTCGCGTCGGCGCGCCGGTAGAAGCGGTCGAAGACCCGCTCCCGCTCGCTTTCCGGGATGCCGGCGCCGGCGTCGTCGACCTGCAGCAGCACGCCGGTCGCGTCTGCGCGCACGAGCACCTCGACGCGCGATCCCGGCGGCGTATGGCGGGCTGCGTTGTCGGTCAGGTTGCGGACCAGGAGGCCGAGCGCGACCGCATCGCCGACCAGCGACGCCGCCCCGTCGGCGCGCAGCTCGAGCTCGATCGAGCGCGAGTCGGCGAACGGCGCCGTGTCGGCGAGCGCCTGGCGCGCGATGGCGACCAGGTCGACGGGCCGGGCCGGGAACGCCGCGTCGGGCTCGGCGCGCGCCAGCGCGAGGAGCTGCTCGACCAGGCGCGAGGCGCGGCCGATGCCGGCGCCGAGCGCCTCGCGCGCAGCGTCGCGCTCGCCGCCGTCGTCGGCACGACGCAGCAGCTCGAGCTGCAGCTTCAGCGCCGTCAGCGGCGAGCGCAGCTCGTGCGCGGCATCGGCGACGAACGCGCGCTGGCTGTCGAGCGAGCTGCGCAGGCGCTCGAGCAGGGCGTTGAGCGCGCTCGCCAGCGGCGCGACCTCGTCGGGCAGGCCGGCCGTCGGCACCGGCGCGAGCGAGCGGTCGTCGCGCGACCGCAGCTCGCGCGCGAGGCGCTCGAGCGGCGCCAGGTTCTGCGCCGCCAGCCACCAGATCGCCAGCGCCGCGAACGGCGTCATGAGGAGGAGCGGCAGCACGCTGTGCCAGGCCGCGCCGGCGGCGAGCCGCTGCCGGATCTCGACCGGCTGCGCGATCTGGATGACGCGCTCGCGCGTCGCCACGCTGTAAGTGCGCCAGGCACGGTCGTCGACGATGAGCGTGTGCAGGCCGAGCAGCGCGCGCGCCGGCAGCGAGGTGTGGGCGCGCGACGCGTACAGGGTGCGGCCGTCGATGGTCCAGATCTGGATCACGAAATCGAGCTGCTCGTCGGCGAGCGGACCGGCCTCGGCCGGCGCGATCTCGCCCTGGTCGCGCAGCGACAGCGCCATCTGCTGCAGCTGATAGTCGAAGATCGCCTCGGTCTCGGCGAGGACGTTGCGGTACGTGATCGCCGCCATCGCCGCCGCGACGAGCACCAGCAGCGCCACCAGCGAGACCAGCAGGCGCAGCCGGATCGAGGTCACGGCGCGCGCGCTCCGGCGTCGATGAAGTAGCCGACGCCGCGGACGTTGCGGATGAAGTCGGCGCCGAGCTTCTTCCTCAGCTGGTGGATGTAGACCGAGACCGCGTTGCTCTCGATCTCCTCGCCCCAGCCGTAGAGGCGATCCTCGAGCTGCGAGCGCGACAGCACCGCGCCCGGCCGCGCCATCAAGGCCTCGAGGACGGCGAACTCGCGCGCCGAGAGCAGCACCGGCGCGCCGTCGAGCGTGACGCGGCGCTGCGCCGGATCGAGGGTGACGCCGCCTTGCGACAGCAGCGGCTCACCCCGGCCGGCATGGCGGCGCAGGACGGCGCGGATACGCGCGTTGAGCTCGTCGAACTCGAACGGCTTGACGAGGTAGTCGTCGGCGCCGGCATCGAGGCCGGCGACGCGGTCGCCGCGCGCGTCGCGCGCCGTCAGCACGATCACCGGCGTCGCGTCGCGGCGCGCGCGCAGGCCACGCAGGACCTCGAGGCCGTCCGCGGGGCCGGCGTGGGCGGCGCCGCGCGGCAGGCCGAGATCGAGCAGGACGAGGTCGAAGCGCTCGCTCGCGAGCGTGCCCTGGGCGGCGGCGGTGTCGCGTACCCAGTCGACCGCGTAGCCTTCGAGACGCAGCGTCCGCTGCAGGCTCTCGCCGATCATGCGGTCGTCTTCGACGAGCAGAAGTCGCATAGCCGGGCGAGCATAGCGGCAGCTCCCGCGCGATTCGCCCCGGAAGGACAATGGCGCCATGCGCGACCCGATCCGCGTCACCCTGCTCTCGTTCCGCGACCTGTTCGCGACCGCCGTGCCCTTCATCGCGCTCGCCGCGGCCCTGCTCGGCGTCGCCTACTGGCTGCTCGACCCGACGCCGCCGCGCCAGGTCGTCCTCGCCACCGGCCAGGACCAGGGCGCCTACGCCGAGTTCGGCAAGCGCTACGCGCAGATCCTGAAGGCCAACGGCATCGACGTGCGCCTGCGCAAGACCGCCGGCGCAGCCGAGAACATCGCCCTGCTGCGCCAGCCCGGCGGCGACGTCGACATCGCCTTCGTCCAGGGCGGCGCCGACGAGCTGCCCGCCGCGAACGGCGACGACGACAGCGACGACGGCCTGGTGTCGCTGGGCAGCCTGTTCTACGAGCCGGTCTGGCTCTTCTATCGCGGCGAATCGGCCGAGCGCCTGCGCGAGTCGCCCGATCTGACGAGCCTGGCGCAGCTCGCCGGCTGGCGCGTCAACATCGGCGCGCCGGGCAGCGGCGTGCCCAACCTGATGGCCCGGCTGCTCGAGGCCAACCGCATCGACCCGGCGACGATCACGCTCATCCGCGAGGCGCAGACGCCGGCAGTCGTCGGCCTGCTCGAGGGCCGCATCGACGCGATCGTCTTCGCCTCTGCGCCCGAGTCGCTGCTGGTCCAGATGCTCCTGCTGACGCCGGGCGTCCGCCTCTTCGACTTCGCCCAGTCGGAGGCGTACGCGCGCCGCTTTCCGTGGCTGAGCCCGGTGACGCTGCCGCGCGGCGTCGTCGACCTCGCCGCAGACATCCCGCCCGCCGACGTGCACCTGATCGCGCCGACGGCGGCGCTGGTGGCGCGAAAGCGCACCCACCCGGCGCTGATCCAGCTGTTCGTGGAGGCGGCGCAGCAGGTGCACGGCGACGCCGGCTGGTTCCAGAAGAAGGGCGACTTCCCGAACGCGCACAACATCGAGCGGCCGCTCGCCAAGGAAGCGCAGCGCTTCTACGCCAGCGGGCCGCCGGTGCTGCAGCGCTATCTGCCGTTCTGGCTCGCCAACCTGGTCGACCGCATGTGGCCGGTACTGGTGACGATCGTCGCCGCGCTGATCCCGCTCTCGCGCATGCTGCCGCCGCTCTACACGTTTCGCGTCCGCTCGCGCATCTTCCGCTGGTACCGGCAGCTACGCGAGGTCGAGAACGCGATCGGCCGGCGGCCGAACGACGAGCTGCTGCGCGAGCTGGCCGAGATCGAGCGCCGCGTCGAGCACGTCAACGTGCCGCTCAGCTACACCGACGAGCTCTATTCGCTGCGAACCCACATCCACATGGTCGCCGAGCGGCTCGTCGATCCGGCGGCGGCGATGGCGAGGGCGGCATGAGCACGGCGACGCGACCGCGCGTCCTCGTCGTCGGCTGCGGCTTCGGCGGCATCGAGGCGGTGCGCGCGCTCTCGAAGGCGGCGGTCGAGATCACGCTCGTCGACCGCACCAACCATCACCTGTTCCAGCCGCTCCTCTATCAGGTCGCGACCGCCGGCCTGAGCGCGCCCGCCGTCAGCGCACCGATCCGCCACGCGCTCCGGCGCGAGATGGCGCACGGCAACCTGACGGTCCTGAAGGCCGAGGTGCACGCGATCGACGTCGCCGCGCGAACCGTCACGCTCGACGACGGCGAGAAAATCGAATGGGACCACCTCGTCGTCGCCGCCGGCGCCACGCACGGCTACTTCGGCCACGACGAGTGGCAGCGCCACGCGCCAGGATTGAAGACGCTCGCCGACGCCTTCGACATCCGCGCCCGCGTCATCGGCGCATTCGAGTGCGCCGAGCGGGCGCGCGTCGACGCCGAGCGCGACGCCTGGCTGACCTTCGTCGTCATCGGCGGCGGCCCGACCGGCGTCGAGATGGCGGGAACGATGAGCGAGATCGCCCAGCACACGCTCGACCGCGAGTTCCGCCGCATCGACCCGAAGCGGACGCGCGTGATCCTGCTCGAGGGCTCGCCGCGCATCCTCGGCACCTTCGTGGCGAAGCAGTCGGAGCGTGCGCGCAGGCAGCTCGAGCGGCTCGGCGTCGACGTGCGCACCGAGTCGAAGGTGACCGGGATCGACGCCGACGGCGTCGCCTACGACAGCGCGACGAGCGGCGGCAGCGAGCGGATCGCTGCACGCACCGTGATCTGGGCCGCGGGCGTCGCCGGGTCGCCGCTCGGCGCCGAGCTCGCCCGCGGCAGCGGCGCGACGCTCGACCGCGCCGGCCGCGTCGTCGTCGCGCCCGACCTGAGCCTGCCCGGTCACCCCGAGATCTCGGTCGTCGGCGATCTCGCTGCCGCGCTCAGCCACGGCCCGAAAGGAACGTCGCCGGTGCCCGGCGTCAGCCCGGCGGCCAAGCAGATGGGGCGCACGGCCGCCGCCAACATCGTGCGCAGGATCGCGGGCGAATCGACGCTCGCCTTCCGCTACCGCGACTACGGCAACCTGGCGACGGTCGGCCGCAAGGCCGCAGTCGTCGAGCTCGCCCTGCCGCCGCTCGGCACACTGCGTTTCAGCGGCCTCGCGGCATGGCTCTTCTGGCTCTTCGCCCACATCTATTTCCTGATCGGCTTCCGCAACCGGCTGATGGTGATGGTCGACTGGGCCTGGGCGTACTTCACGTACGAGCGCGGCGCGCGCGTCGTCGCCGAGCCGACGTCGCTGCAGGCGCCGCCGCCGCGCTTCTAAACTGCGTCTTCAGCACGAAAGGCATCGCATGGACACGCGCACCTCGCCGGCCCGGCTTCGCATCGAACGGATCCAGGAGGCGCTCGGCGACGCGGGCTGCGCCGCCGTCGTCATCCCGTCGAGCGACCCGCATCTGTCCGAGTACCTGCCCGAGCGCTGGCAGGCGCGCCAGTGGGCGTCGGGCTTCACCGGCTCGGTGGCGACGTTGATCGTCACGACCGAGCGCGCCGCGCTGTTCGCCGACAGCCGCTACTGGGTGCAGGCCGAGCGCCAGCTCGCCGGCAGCGGCATCGAGCTGGTCCGGATCCCGACGCCGGCCGGGGCGCAGCACGTCGACTGGCTGTGCGCGAACGTCGCCCGCGGCGCGACCGTCGCCGTCGACGGCAGCGTCCTCGGCCTGGCGGCGGCGCGCCAGCTGCGCGACACGCTGGCTCGCTGCGACATCGTGTTGCGCAGCGACGTCGACGTCGTCGCCGCGGCGTGGCCCGATCGCCCGACGATGCCGTCGGCGCCGATCTACGAGCACACCGGCCGCGAGGCGCCGCACGGGCGCGCCGGCAAGCTCGAGCAGGTGCGCGCGGCGATGCGTGACGCCGGCGCGACGCACCACCTGATCTCGACCGTCGACGACATCGCCTGGCTCTTGAACCTGCGCGGCGCCGACGTCGGCTACAACCCGGTCTTCCTCGCCCACCTGCTGCTCGATGCGACCGGCACGACGCTCTTCGTCGGCGCCGGCAAGATCGATGCGGCGCTTGCCGCCGCGCTCGCCGCCGACGGCGTTCGCATCGCCCCGTACGAAGGCGTCGCGAGCGCGCTCGCCGCGCTGCCGGCGGCGGCGCGCCTGCTCGTCGACCCGCGCCGAACGACGCTCGGCCTGGTCGAGCAGAGCCGCGCGACGCGAATCGAGGCGATCAACCCGAGCACGCTCGCCAAGAGCCGGAAGACCGCGGCCGAGGCCGAGAACGTGCGCCGGGCGATGGTCGAGGACGGCATCGCGATGTGCGAGTTCTACGCCTGGTTCGAGGCACAGCTCGCCGACCCGGCGCGGCGCACGCCGATCACCGAAGTGACGATCGACGAGAAGCTCGCCGAGGCGCGCGCGCGCCGGCCGGGCTACGTCGGCCCGAGCTTCGCGACGATCGCCGCGTTCAACGCCAACGGCGCGATGCCGCACTACCGGGCGACGCCGGAATCGCACGCGACGATCGAAGGCGACGGCCTGCTCCTGATCGACTCGGGCGCGCAGTACCTCGGCGGCACGACCGACATCACGCGCATGTGGCCGATCGGCCGCATCAGCGGGGCGCAGCGGCGCGACGTGACCACCGTCCTGCGCGGCACGATGGCGCTGAGTCGGGCGCGCTTCCCGCGCGGCACGCCGGCGCCGATGCTCGACGCGATCGCGCGCGTGCCGCTCTGGGAGAACGGCCTCGACTACGGCCACGGCACCGGCCACGGCGTCGGCTACTTCCTCAACGTCCACGAGGGGCCGCAGACGATCTCGCGCGTCGTCGCCGAGCCGGCGATGGCGATGCAGCCGGGCATGATCACGAGCGTGGAGCCGGGCGTGTACCGGCCCGGCCAGTGGGGCGTTCGGGTGGAGAACCTCGTCCTCAACGTCGCCGCGACGAGCGTCGGCAGCGAGTTCGGCGAGTTCCTCGAGTTCGAGACGCTGACGCTCTGCCCGATCGACACGCGCTGCATCGATCCGGCATTGCTCCGGAGCGACGAGATCGCCTGGCTCGACGGCTATCACGCGATGGTCGCGGAGCGGCTCGCGCCCGGACTCGACGGCGCCGCCCTCGCTTGGCTGCGCCTGCGCACGGCGCCGATCTGAGGCCGCGGCGGCCGCACGCGCGGCGCGGGCGCCGAAGGTTCGTCGCGCATCCGTGCGGCTCGTCCGGCCGAGCGGCGGCTTCGTCGCAAAGCGCTGTCGGCGCGGCGGTGCGGTGCCTAGAGTTCGCTCCAACGAACCCGCACCTGCTTCAGGAGCCCGCCATGATCAGCCGCCTCACCGCTTCCGCCGCCGTCTTCGCCATCCTCGCCACGGCCGGCCTCGGCTTCGCCGCGGAAGCGCCCCAATCCGCCGCGGCCCGGCGCGTCGCACCCGCGGCCTCGCTGCCGACGATCGTCCTGCCGACCGTCGTCGTGACCGGCAAGCGCCAGCCGCGCAGCTGAACCCCCGGGCCCGCTGACGGGCCCGGGCCGGCAAGGCTGCCGGCCGCGCACGCGGCGTTGCCAAAGCGTGCATTTTCAACGACGACGGTCCTCAAGAACCGGCGCCTGCCCGGCAAGCCGATAGTCTGCCGCGGCGCCTGACCCCGAATCCCGGTCGAAGGTGCTCAAGGTACCGCGCGCGGTACCGAAATGAACGAGTCGGTGCTCCCGCGGGGGGATCACTCGCCACCTTGCGCATGAGCGGGTCAGCTCCTTCATGAACCTCCTGGATAGCCACCGGCTGCTGCCCTGCATCGTCGGGCTCGCGATCAGCGCGATGCTCCTGTGGCTCGCTTCGGAAATCTTCGCGGTCGCCCGTTCGCGGGGAAGGCCGTCGTCGCTGCGGCTCAAGGCCTGCGCGGTCCTGCTCGGCGGCTTCGGCCTCTGGTGGCCCGGCCACTTCCTCTCGCCCCTCGACGGCGGCAGCGTCCTCGGCGTTCCCTTCCTCGCCGGAATGCTCGCCTGGGCGCTGGCCGGGCTCGGCCTCGTCACCGCGGTCGCGGCGACGCGCAAGACCGTGCCGGCGTTCGCCGGCCTCGCCGTGGTCACGCTCCTGGTCGCCTACGCGCACTCGGTGTTCGCCACGCCGGGCCTCTTTCGCGCCACCGTCGTGCTCGGCGCCTGGGGTCCGGGCATCGCCGTCTTCTTCCTCGCCACGACCCTGGTCGGGCTGGGCGTCGAGTTCAAGGCGAGCACGAAGCTGCGCGCGCTGCGAATCGTCGGCGCGCTGCTCTGCGCCCTGCTGCTGACGGTCGCGGCGTCGGTCTCGGCCGAGACCGATCCGGCGACGGTGCCGGCATGGGCCGAAGCCCTGCTCGTCGGCGCCGTCGTCGGCCTCGCCCTGATGATGCTCGACGCGCTGCACGCCGGCGGCGGCCGCGACGACGAGCCGGCGCGGCGCACGGTCAGCGCGGCGCCGACCGTCGACAGCCTGACGCAGCTGCCGACGCGCGTCTACTTCGAGGACCGCCTCGCTGCCGCCGCGACCAAGGCCGACGCCAACGCCACCCGCCTCGCCCTGCTCTTCATCGACCTCGACGGCTTCAAGCCGGTCAACGACACCTACGGCCATTCGATCGGCGACCTCGTCCTCGAGCAGGTCGGCCAGCGCCTGAAGGCGATGTCGCGCGGCAAGGACGTCGTCGCCCGCGTCGGCGGCGACGAGTTCCTGCTCCTGCTCAGCAACGTCACCACGCAGGAGGCGATCGCCCACGTCGCCGACCGCCTGATCCAGGGCCTGTCGCATCCCTACACCGCCGAGGGCCGCGAGGTCATGATCTCGTGCTCGGTCGGCATCGCCATGTACCCCGACGGCTGCAGCCACGCCAAGCTGATCGCCCGCGCCGACGCGGCGATGTACTCGTCGAAGCGCTCGGGCGGCGCGACGCACTGTTTCTACTCGAGCGCGATGGACGCCGACGCCGAGGCCCAGTTCGAGCTGCTGCGCGACCTCAGGAAGGCCGTCGTCGCCAAGGAGTTCGAGCTCTTCTACCAGCCGAAGATCGATGCGAAGAGCGGCAAGGTCACCGCCGTCGAGGCGCTGCTGCGCTGGAAGCACCCGACGCGCGGCCTGCTCCTGCCGAGCACCTTCATCCCGATCGCCGAGCGCTTCGGCCTGATCGGCGCGATCGGCAACTGGGTCATCGAGGACGCCTGCCGGCAGAGCCGCCAGTGGCGCGAGAAGGGCGTGCGCATGCGCGTCGCGATCAACCTGTCGGCCCACCAGATGCGCCAGGACGACATCGTCGAGCGCATCACCGGCGCCCTGCAGGCGCACAAGATCCACCCGTCGCTCCTGACCTGCGAGATCACCGAGTCGGCGGCGATGGAAGACACCAAGACGACGCAGACGACCTTCCGCCGCCTCGGCGAGCTCGGCACGCACCTGTCGATCGACGACTTCGGCACCGGCTACTCGAGCCTCAGCTACCTGAGGAAGCTGCCGGCCGAGGAGCTCAAGATCGACCGCAGCTTCATCCAGGACCTCGAGCACAGCGCCGACGCGCGCGCCGTCGTCGACGCCGTCATCAAGCTCGCCCACGCGCTCGGCCTCAAGGTCGTCGCCGAGGGCGTCGAGAACCAGCGCCAGCAGCAGGTGCTGGTGCAGATGGGCTGCGACGAATTGCAGGGGTTCCTGTTCGCCAAGCCGATGTCGGCGCGGGCGCTGATGCTCTGGGCGGTCAACGACCGCTCGGAAGGCTCCGAGGTGTTCAAGCCCTCGCTCTTCGACGAGACGCGTCAATCCGACGCGCCGGCGGAGGCGGTCCGACGCGCCTGAACCGGGCGTCGGGGGCGCCCGAGCCGGCCCGGCCGGCGCTCGTTCGTCGCCGTCCTGCGCGCCTCGTCCTGCGAAAAACGCGCTTCGTCGCAAGCCGCTGGGAAGCCCGGCGGAGGCTGCCTACATTCACGTCAACGCATCGCCGGATGCGTCAGTTCACCGGGAGCCCATCATGTCCGACAACATCCTTTCCGCCGTCCTGACCTTCAGCCTTCTGGCCGCTGGCACCGCAGCGGTCGGCTCGGAGATGATGGCGCAGCGCCACGCCGCCATCGAGGTGGCGACGCTGCCGACCGTGACCGTGATCGGCAAGCGCATCGCCGCCGCCGACGCCGTGACCCTGCCGATGGTCACCGTAACCGGCTGCCGCCACGCCCACACCGAGGTCGCCGTCGACGACAGCGCGATCGAGCAGCGCGTTCAATAGACCCCTTACCCCCGGGCGCTCTCGAGCGCTCTTCGACGGCCGCCCCCGGGCGGCCGTTTTCTTTTCCGCTCAGGCGCCGCTGCGCTGCAGCCGGGCCGTCATCGCCTGCTCGAGCGTGTCGGCGCTGTCGGCGAGGTGCGCCTTTGTTTCCTCGCTCAGACCGGGCCGATGGCCGGCGACGCGGATGCGCTCGAGCAGCAGGCGCGCCTGGGCGCGAACCGTGCTGCGGGTGTCGGCGCGCGTCGCCGCGCCGGGCCGCAGCAGCAGCGCGGCGATCCGGTTGACGTGATCGCGCTGGACCTCGCGGCGCAGCGGCGCGATGTCGCCGCCGTGGCCGTCGAGCTCGCTCCACACCGCCTGCGTCAGCCGCCCGTACAGCTCGGGCATGCGCAAGGCGCGGCCGGCGCCGGTGGGCGCCTTCTCGCTGCTCTCGAGCAAGCGCGTCGCGACCGTGTCGCTCATCATCACCGCGAGCAGGGAGCGCTGCAGGCCGAGCACCTGCTCGGACGGCGAGTAGTCGGTCTGCGCCGAGCCGTCGCCGCCGCGCAGCGCTTCCGAGCGCTCGCTGAAGTCGGTGCCGAGCTTTCGCTGCAGCGCCGGCGAGACGCGGAAGCTGTCGGCCGAGAGCAGGCTGCCGGTGATGAGGTCGAGCGCCTCGCGCTGCTCCGCCGCCGGCACCGGCGTCAGCGGATCGCGGCCGGTGCCGGGCGCGTCGCGGACGGTGCGGACGCCGCCGATCTGGCGCGACAGCACGTTGGCGGCACGGCCGACGTCGCGCAGCGCGTAGCTGACCGAGCGCTTGAGGACGTTGTAGTCCTGGTCGGGGCGGAGCGTGCGCGTCTCCTGACGCTTGAGCAGGTCCTGCGCGATCGCGATCCGCTTCTTGGCGAAGGCGATGACGTCCTTGCCGAGGTCGAACTGCAGCGTCTCCGGATCGACGCCGATGAAGTTGTCCTCGTCGGTGCCGTAGGCGAGCAGCGGCTCGGCGCTGCGGCCGGCGATCTTCTCGAGCTCGGCGCGCTCGTCGGCGAGCGACAGGCCCGAGGGCAGCGGCTTGTACGCGTACTCGATCGCCCAGTAGTCGTACGGGCCGAGGGTGTCGTTGAACGGCGTGCCGTAGTGCTCGCGTGGCTCGTCGGCGCTGTTCAGGTTGATCGGCGCGTACTCCATCACCGAGCCGGTGATGCCGTGCTCGCGCGTGAACGCCGGGTCGGCGAGCTGCGCCTGCGTGTAGACGCGCGAGGCGCGGAAGTTGTGGCGCAGGCCCAGGGTGTGGCCGACCTCGTGCATCGTCACGTCCTTCAGGTAGGCGAGGACGAACGACTCGGCCTCGGGACTGCCCGGCTCGAGGTCGCCGCGCGCCTCGAGGACGTCGGTGGCGTACGTCATCTGCTCGGCGGCGAGCTCGCCGTAGGTGCAGACGCGGCCGGTCATCAAGCGGGCCAGCTCCTGCGGCGTCGGATCGGCGTCGCGGAACGGGTTGTCGACGCCGCTCGCCGAGAGGATCTGCGAGCGCGCGGCGCGGATGTTGCGCGACGACAGGCTCTCGATGCCGATGTCGGCGTCGAGGATCTCGCCGCTGCGCGGGTCGACGTGGCTCGGCCCGATCGCGCCGAAGGTCGGCGAAGCGTTGGTCATCCAGCGGATCGACGAGCGGCCGAAGTCGAGCGTGTCGAAGTCGGCGTTCTCGGGCTGGACCTCGACCCGCACGGCGTTCTTGAAGCCGATCTTCTCGAACGCCTTGTTCCACTCGAGGACGCCGGCGGTGATCGTGTCGCGGTACTTGAACGGGATCGTGCGATCGAGCCAGAAGACGATCGGCTTGACCGGCTCGGAGAGCGCCGCGTCGGCATCCTTCTTCTCGAGGCGCCAGCGGTTGACGAAGCGCTGCCGCGGCGTCCTCTGCAGGTCGTTGCTGAAGTCGAAGCGGCCACTTTCGAAGTAGCCGACGCGCGGGTCGGCGCGCCGCCCGTGCATCGGCTCGGCAGGCAGGCGCGCGAGCGAGTAGTGGATGGTGAGGAAGAGACTACGCGGGTCGGGCAGCGAGCGCGGCGACGACGGCTGGACGCCGGCCGGCATTCCCGGCTGCGGCACCGAGATCGACGCCGTCGCGTAGTGGCCGAGCACCTCGAGGACGACGGCGTCGGCCGTCGTCCGGGCTTGGGTGATCGCCGAGTTGCGCGAATCGAAGGCATAGCTCTGGCGATAGGTCCGCTGCAACTCCATGCCGAAGCCGAGCAGGTCGGCGAGGAACAGCGAATTCGCCTCGACGAGCACCGATTTGCGCTCCGGCTCGGGCAGGCTCAGCACCGGCGCGCTCGCCAGCAGGCTCGGCGAGTAGCCGGCCTCGATCGCCAGCGCCTCCGGCGTCCCGGCCTTGGCGGTGTAGCCGACGTTGCGCCAGATCAGCTGCACCTGGTTGTGGATGCGGCGGAACTCGACGATGCCGTCGTCTTCCATCAGGCCGCCGTAGAAATTGCGCTCGCCGATTCCGGTCTTCAGCTTCGGCGAGAGGAAGAACGGCGTGTTGAAGTCGCCGGGCTTGAGCTCGAGCCAGACCTTGTCGTCCTTCTGCCAGAGGGTGAGGACGCCGTCGCTGCGACGCGCCTCCTTGATGACTTCGGCAAACGGGCGCAGCCCGCTCGCCGCGGCGACGACCGGCGGCGCGCCCGGCGGGCGCAGGCCCGACGCGGCGCCGTTCGGCCCGGCGGCGGCCGTCGGCGCCGATGCGCCGGCCGCGCTCGACGCTGCGGCGCCCGGGTAGATGGTCTGGAGCGTCGTGCAGCCGGTCAGCACGGCGCCCGCGGCGACGAGCAGCGCGAGCGCCCGGACCGGCGAGAAACAAAGGATGGACATGCAGGAGATCCTCGGCGAGAAGGGCGAGAGGCTCGTTCGATGGTAAAGCGCCCGCAGAGTTCGCGAAACGGGCGGAATTCGCATTCGCCCGCCGCGGACGGGCCTTCGCCTCAATGCATCGGCCGAAAGCGCAGCCGCTTCGGCTTGGCGCCTTCTTCGCCGAGGCGTTTCTTCTTGTCGGCCTCGTACTCCTGGTAGTTGCCGTCGAAGAAGGTCCACTTCGAGTCGCCCTCGGCGGCCAGGATGTGGGTGGCGATGCGGTCGAGGAACCAGCGGTCGTGGCTGATCACCATGATCGAGCCGGCGAACTCGAGGAGGGCATCCTCGAGCGCGCGCAGCGTCTCGACGTCGAGGTCGTTCGACGGCTCGTCGAGCATCAGCACGTTCGCGCCGGCGATCAGCGTCTTGGCGAGGTGAAGCCGGCCGCGCTCGCCGCCCGAGAGGTTGCCGACCAGCTTCTGCTGGTCGTTGCCCTTGAAGTTGAACTTGCCGAGATAGGCGCGGCTCGGCATCACGAACTTGCCGACGACGAGGTTGTCGAGGCCGCCCGAGACGTCCTGCCACACCGTCTTGTCGTTCTCGAGCTCGTCGCGGCTCTGCTCGACGAACGCCATCTTCACGGTCGCGCCCATCTTGACCGTGCCGCTGTCGGCCTTCTCCTTGCCGGCGATCATGCGAAAGAGCGTCGACTTGCCGGCGCCGTTCGGGCCGATGATGCCGACGATCGCGCCCGCCGGCACCTTGAAGCTGAGGTCGTCGATGAGGAGCCGGTCGCCGAAGCTCTTGCTGACGTGCTCGAACTCGATCACCTCATGGCCGAGGCGGTCGGCGACCGGAATGAAGATCTCGTTGGTCTCGTTGCGCTTCTGGTAGTCGACGTCGGAGAGCTCCTCGAAGCGCGCCAGGCGCGCCTTGCTCTTGGCCTGGCGTCCCTTCGGGTTCTGGCGCACCCACTCGAGCTCCTTCTTCATCGCCTTGGTGCGCGCGTCCTCGGTCTTCTGCTCCTGCTCGAGGCGGGCTTCCTTCTGCTCGAGCCAGAGGCTGTAGTTGCCCTTGTACGGAATGCCCGCGCCGCGGTCGAGCTCGAGGATCCATTCGGCGGCGTTGTCGAGGAAGTAGCGGTCGTGGGTGATCGCGACGACGGTTCCGGGGAAGCGCAGCAGGAACTGCTCGAGCCAGTCGACCGACTCGGCGTCGAGGTGGTTGGTCGGCTCGTCGAGGAGCAGCATGTCGGGACGCGACAGCAGCATGCGGCAGAGCGCGACGCGCCGCTTCTCGCCGCCCGAAAGCTTGCCGATGACCGCGTCCCACGGCGCCAGGCGCAGCGCGTCGGCGGCGATCTCGAGCTGCTGATCGGTGTTCTCGCTGCCCGACGCGGCGATGACCGCCTCGAGCTCGGCCTGCTCGGCGGCGAGCTTGTCGAAGTCGGCGTCGGGCTCGCCGTAGGCGGCGTAGACCTCGTCGAGGCGCTTCTTGGCGGCGAGCGCGCCGCCGATGCCCTCCTCGACCGCCTCGCGCACGGTCTGGTCCGGGTTCATCACCGGCTCCTGCGGCAGATAGCCGATCTTCAGGCCCGGCATCGGCGTCGCCTCGCCCTCGATGTCGTGATCGATGCCGGCCATGATCTTGAGCAGCGTCGACTTGCCCGAGCCGTTCAGGCCGAGGACGCCGATCTTGGCGCCGGGGAAAAACGAGAGCGAGATGTTCTTGAGGATCTGGCGCTTGGGCGGGACGATCTTGCCCACGCGGTTCATCGTGAAAACGTACTGAGCCATGGAAGTCCTGGACCGCGGTCCGAAAAAGGAAGGGCCCGCGCAACCATCGCGCAGGCCGATCGCCTATTGTCGCCGCCGCGCGGCCGCCAGGCCGGCCGAGGGCTGTTCGCGCTAGGGCGGAAAGCCGGCGCGCTCGAGGCTCTCGCGGTGATGCTCGCGGTGCGCCGGGTCGCGGTAGTGGAGCGTCGTCAGGTACTCGGCGACGCCGAACGAGGGCGCGAGGGCGAGCGTCGCCTGGCGCTGCGCTTCGGCCGCGGCGGCGTCGCCCGCCTGGGCGTGGCTCGCGGCGAGGCTGGCGCGGGCGATCGCGTCGGGCGTCGTGATGCACTTCAGCGCCTCGACCGCCTCGCCGTAGCGGCGCGCCGCGAAGCAGGCGCGCGCGAGGTGGCTCCAGAAGCGCTCGGGGTGATAGGGATTGAGGCGCATCGCCTTCTTGATCCAGTCGATGCCCTCTTCCGGCTGGCCGAGCCAGGTCAGCACCTCGCCCTGCTGGACGACGACCAGATCGTCGTTCGGATTGAGGCTCAGCGCGCGCCGCTGGTGATACATCGCCGCGTCGTGGTTGTCCTGGATGACGTTGATCGCGGCGAGGATGCGGTGCACGTCGCAGTCGTTGTCGTCGAGCGCGAGCGCCGCCTGCAGCGCCGCCATGATCCGCACCTGCGTCTCCGGGCGGCTCTCGCACCAGTTGTAGACCCAGGTCTGGCCGAGCACGCAGGCCTTCCAGGCATGCGCGTGGGCGTAGCTCGGGTCGAGCTCGATCGCCCGGTCGAGCAGCCGCAGCGCCTTGGCGTTGTCGTCGCGGTTGCTGCGGTGGTGCAGCACCTTGCCCGTCAGCACGCATTCGTAGGCGGCCATGTTGTCGGTCGTCAGGCGCGCGGCGCGGTCGCGCGCGGCCGCCTCGACCCGGCCCGGCAGCGTCGCCACGATCGAGGTCGTCACCTCGTCCTGGATCGCGAAGATGTCCTCGAGGTCGCGGTCGTAGCGCTCGGCCCACAGGTGGCGGTCGGTCTCGGCGTCGATCAGCTGCACCGTGATGCGGACGCGCCGGCCGGCCTTCCTGACGCTGCCCTCGACGACGTACTGGACGCCGAGCTCGCGCGCGAACTGCGAGACGTTGACGGCGCTGCCCTTGAACTTGAACGACGAGTTGCGCGAGATCACGAACAGCTCGCGGAAGCGCGACAGCTCGGTGATGATGTCCTCGGTGATGCCGTCGGCGAAGAACTCCTGCTCCGGATCGCCGCTCATGTTGTTGAACGGCAAGACCGCGATCGACGGCTTGTCGACGCGGTCGCGCTTCGGCGCCGGGCGGCCCGGCACGGCGGCGACGTCGCCCGCGGCGGCCGCGGTTCGCGCGCTGACGCGGTAGGCCCGCACCGGGGCGGCGATGTTCTTGACGCGCTGCTCGCCGAGGTCGTCGAACGCGGCATCCAGGCGTTGTCGCACCGCGCACTGGACAGCGTCGGAGACGGTGACGCCGCCGGGCTCGGCAATGCCCTCCAGCCGGGCGGCGATGTTGACGCCGTCGCCGTAGATCGTGCCGTCGGCCTTTTCCATGACGTCGCCGAGGTGGATGCCGATCCGAAACAGCATGCGGCAGTCGGCGGCGACCGCGGCCGAGCGGCGCCCGAGCTCGGCCTGGATCGCCAGCGCCGAAGCGACCGCGCCGCTCGCCGTCTCGAACACCGCGAGCACCGAATCGCCCGCCATGTCGATGACCCGGCCGCGGTGGGCGTCGATGGTCGTGCGGAAGACAGCGCGCGCGGTGTCGAGCGCCGCGACCGTGCCGCACTCGTCGCAGCTCATCAGGCGCGAGTAGCCCGCCACGTCGGCCATCAGGATCGCGGCAAGGCGCTGTCGGGTCTCGCTCTCGCTCACATGCGGCTCCGCCGGAGATGCACAGGAGCAGATGGTAGAGCTTCGACGGCGCCGGCGAGCGGCCCGCGCGGCGTTCGCCACGGTGCCGCCGGCGCCGAGCCCGGCTCGCGACGTGATGCAATCCACGGACCCACGGCGGTGAGTCGCGCGTCGGCCCCGTTCGCCTTACAATGCGGGCTCGCGTCGCCAGGTTTTCCAGTCAAGCGTCGACGCAGTCGCTTCCGACTCCCCTCCCCCGTCTGCCTTCGACTGGCGCTCGCCACAGCGAGCAGCAGGCCGATGAATTTGGCAGAACTCCCGATGTCTTTCGATACCCTCGGCCTGGCCGAGCCGCTGCTGCGTGCCGTTCACGAAGCCGGCTACACCACGCCCACTCCGATCCAATCCCAGGCGATTCCCGCCGTCCTCTCCGGCGGCGACGTCATGGGCGGCGCGCAGACCGGCACCGGCAAGACCGCCGGCTTCGTCCTGCCGATGCTGCACCGGCTGATGATGAAGCCCGCCGTTCGCGACGCCCGCGGCAAGCTGCCGATCCGCTGCCTCATCCTGACGCCGACGCGCGAGCTGGCGGCGCAGGTCGAAGAGAGCGTACGCACCTACGGCAAGCACTCGAAGCTGACCAGCATGGTCATGTTCGGCGGCGTCGGCATGCAGCCGCAGGTCGACAAGCTGCGCCGTGGCGTCGACATCCTCGTCGCCACGCCGGGGCGGCTCCTCGACCACCACGGCCAGCGCACGCTCGACCTCTCGCACGTCGAGATCTTCGTCCTCGACGAAGCCGATCGCATGCTCGACATGGGCTTCCTGCCCGACATCAAGAAGGTGCTCGCGGTCGTGCCGGCGAAGAAGCAGAGCCTGCTCTTCTCGGCCACCTTCAGCGACGAGATCAAGGCGCTCGCCGACCGGTTGCTGAACGCGCCGGTGCTCATCGAGGTCGCGCGCCGCAACCAGACCGCCGAGCTGATCGCCCAGAAGGTGCATCCGGTCGGGCGCGAGATGAAGAAGGACCTGCTGGTCCACCTCGTCAAGGACAACGACTGGCACCAGGTGCTCGTCTTCACGCGCATGAAGCACGGCGCCAACCGCCTCGTCGAGCACCTGCTCAAGCAGGGCATCAGCGCGATGGCGATCCACGGCAACAAGAGCCAGACGGCGCGAACCAAGGCGCTCGCCGACTTCAAGAAGGGCGCGCTGCAGGTGCTGGTCGCGACCGACATCGCCGCACGCGGCATCGACATCGACCAGCTGCCGCACGTCGTCAACTTCGAGATGCCGAACGTGCCCGAGGACTACGTGCACCGCATCGGCCGCACCGGCCGCGCCGGCTCGCCCGGGGAGGCGATCTCGCTCGTCTCGGTCGACGAGAACGGCTTCCTGCGCGACATCGAGCGGCTCATCAAGCACGAGATCCCGAAGGAAGTCATCGCCGGCTTCGCACCGCCGGCGCACGAGCGGCCGGAGCCGATCGTCCTCGGCCGGATGGTGATCGGCGAAGGCGCCGGCCGCGGCGGCGCGCGGCCGCGTCGCGACGGGCCCGGATCCGGACGCGGCGATTCCGGCCGCCCGGCGAACGGCGGCGGTCGCGGCAACGGCGGCAACGGCGGCGGCGGCAACGGTCATCGCAGCGGTGGCGGTGGCGGCGGTGGCGGCGGTCGTTCCGGCACCGCGCCGCGCCGCGACGGCGGGCGTCCGGGCGGCCCCGCGCCGCGCTCGACCCCGCCCAAGCGCTAAGCACTGATCCCGGCGCGCCGGAGCGGCGACACTCCGGCATGGACACCCGCTCTGCCTCCGGTGCATCGACCGCGCTCCTCGCCGGCGCGACCGGCCTCGTCGGCGCGGCCTTGCTCGCGCGCCTGCTCGGCGCCGACCGCTCCCAGAACGTCACGGTGCTCGCGCGCAAGCCCCTGCCCGCGCCTGTCGCGCGCGATCCGCGCCTGACCGTCCTCGTCGGCGACATGCCGGTGCTGGCGGCGCAGGCCGGCGCGATCGACGACGTCTACATCGCTCTCGGCACGACGATCAAGGTGGCGGGCTCCGAGGCGGCGTTTCGCGCCGTCGATTTCGATCTCGTCGTCGCGATCGCGCGTGCCGCGCGCGCGGCCGGCGCACGCCGCCTCGCCGTCGTCTCGGCACTCGGCGCCGACGGCGCCTCGCGCATCTTCTACAACCGCGTCAAGGGCGAGATGGAAGATGCCGTGGCAGCACTCGGCTACGACGCGGTCGTGATCGCGCGCCCGTCGCTCCTGCTCGGCGACCGCGCCGGGCTCGGCCAGCCGACGCGTCGCGGCGAGGTCTGGGCGGCGCGCCTCCTCGGGCCGATGCTGCCGCTGGTGCCGGCGACGGTGCGGCCGATCGCGGCGGCGACGGTCGCGGCCGCGCTCGTCGCCGCCCTCGATGCGGCGCAGCCCGGCACGCGCGTGCTCGCCTCGGCCGACCTGCAGCGGCTCGGCCGACCCTGACTGCGCGCGCTCCGAGCGCTCGCAGGCCCCGACGGCGCGGCGCGCCCGGCGTCGAGATCAGCCTTCGCCGCGCTTCATCTTCACCCGCACGCGCGCTTCCCTGCCGCGCGACTTCCATGCCGACAGCTGCTGGCGGCGCTCGATCCAGGTCAGCGTGTCGCGCCGGTTCTCGCGCAGCATCTTTTGGAAGTTGTCGAGGCGATCGGGGTCGACGCCGGCGCGCACCGCGCAGCCGGGTTCGCCGGCATGCGCGCAGTCGCGGAAGCGGCAGCGCGACGACAGCGTCGCGACGTCGGCGAAGCTGGCGCGCAGCGCCTCGGCATCGGCGTCCGGGCGCAGCGTGCGCAGGCCGGGCGTGTCGATGATGCAGGCGCCGCCGGGCAGGCGATGCAGCGATCGCGCCGTCGTCGTGTGCATGCCGCGGCCGTCGTGGACGCGGACCGCGCCGGTGTCCTGGACCGAAGCGCCGAGCAAGGTGTTGGTCAGGGACGACTTGCCCGCGCCCGACGAGCCGAGCACGACGAGCGTCTGGCCGAAACCGGTCACGGCGGCGAACGACGCCGCGCTCGCCGGATCGGTGGCGTCGACCGCCACGACTTCGAGCCCGGGTGCGAGACGATCGCGCAGCTGGGCGATGCGGGCGTCGCGCCGCGCCGGGTCGGCGGCGGCGATGTCGGCCTTGCTCAGGACGACGAGCGGCTCCACGCCGCTCGCCAGCACGAGCGAGAGGTAGCGCTCGAGACGGCGCAGGTTGAAATCGTCGTCGAGGCCCATGACGACGAGGGCGCGATCGACGTTGCTGACGATCGGATGACGGCTGCCGTCGCCGTCGCGACGGGCGATGTGCGACGTCGGCTCGACGCGGGCGCGGACCCAGAGGTCGGCGGCCGCGTCGATGCCGACGAGAACCCAGTCGCCGACCGCGAGCGCGCCGGCGCCCGCGGCGTCGCGCAGAAGGCGCGGCAGGATGCGCGCGGCGCGCACGGTGCGGCCGTCGTGCAGCTGCAGCGCGGTGCGGTGGACGGCGATGACGCGCATCAGGGCGAGCGCGGCGTCGCCGGCATGGTCGGCGCAGGAAACGTTGGCACAGGCATCGTCGGTGTCCGTGTCGTTGGTGTCGATGTCGGCGTCGCCGGCATCGCCGCGCTCGGCGTCGGCCGCGTCGCGGGCACGCTGCGCGAGCGTCTCGCTCAGGCCGATGCCGCGCAGAAGTTCGAAGTCGAAGGTGATCATGTGATTCCGAAGGGCAGGACGCGGTCGCCGGCACGAGCTGGCGAGGCGCGGGCACGCCGGCGCGTTCGCGCTCGGGCGTGACGAGGCGCGGCGGCGCGCGGCCGGCGCTGGCTTCGGAGCTCGGGAATCGGCCGGCGCGTCAGCGGCGGCGCGGGGTCAGCGGCGAATCAGGCGAGCGCGCGCGATGCGGCGACAAGAACCGGGGAGGCAGCGGGCTTCTTCATGGTCGTCCTCCTTGTCGGTGATTCGCGGGCGACGGCGTCGCCCGACGGCGCGGCGGTCGCAGGCGATGCCGGGGGCGCGAGTCTGCACGACGCGCCGGCGCCGGTCAACGCGGGCGTGGCGGCGGCGCGTCGCCCCTTGCATCGCGACCGATGCCCCGCACATGGGGTCATGGGGTCATTCCCGCCCCGTATGATCGCCGCGCACCCGGCCCGAGCGGTCGCTCTCGAAGGAGACAGCAATGAGAAAGCTCGCACTGGCACTCGCCCTCGTCGTCGCCGCCGCGGCGACCGTCCCCGGCCTCGCCGAGGCTCGCCGCATCGGCGGCGGCGGCGCCGTCGGCATGCAGCGCAGCATGCCGGCCCGCGCACCCGAGGCGCTGCCCGCGCGTCCGGCCGCGCCGGTCGCGCAGCCCGCCGCGCCCGCCACCGCAGGCGCTGCCGCCGCGGCCGCGCCGCGCCGGTCGTGGCTCGGCCCGATCGCCGGCCTCGCCGCCGGCCTCGGCATCGCTGCGCTGATGAGCCACCTCGGCTTCGGCGCCGAGTTCGGCAACATCGTCATGCTCCTGCTGCTCGGCATCGTCGCCGTGATCGCGATCCGCTTCGTCATGCGCCGGTTCGCGCCGGCGCCGGCGTCGGGCGGCATGCAGTTCGCCGGCGCCGGCGCCCCCGCGCCCAAGGCACCCGTGTCGTTCCCCGACGAGCGCCCGCCGCAGTTCCGCGGCCAGCAGATCGGCGCAGAAGCGCCGTACCAGCAGGCCTCCGGCAGTAGTGCCGCGCTCGCTGGTGGGGCGACGCCTGCCGCGGCTTCGTCCCGCCTTCCCGCCGACTTCGACGCGGCCGGCTTCGAGCGCATCGCCAAGATGATCTTCATCCGCCTGCAGGCCGCCAACGACGTCGCCGACCTCAACGACCTGCGTGCCTTCACGACGCCCGAGATGTTCGCGGTGATCAAGCTCGACCTGCAGGAGCGCGGCACGACGCCGCAGCGCACCGACGTCGTCCGCGTCGACGCCGAAGTCCTCGACGTCGCCAGCGAGGCCGAACGGCAGATCGTCAGCGTCCGCTTCCACGGCCTGATCCGCGAGGACGTCGACGCCGCCGCCGAGCCGTTCGACGAGGTCTGGCATCTCGTCAAGCCGGCCGACGGCAGCCGCGACTGGGCCATCGCCGGCATCCAGCCGACGACCACGCCGATCGCTCACGCCGCCTGACCAGCGCCTTCGCGCAGCCCGCGCCCGCCGCCGTCGTGGTCGACATCCTCGCCCTCGGCGAGGCGATGGTCGAGTTCAACCAGACCGGCGCGGCGGACGGCCGCCTCTACCTCCAGGGCTTCGGCGGCGACACCTCGAACTTCGCCGTCGCGGCGGCGCGCCAGGGCGCGCGCGTCGGCTACGTCTCGGCCCTCGGCGACGACGTCTACGGCCGGATGCTGCGCGCGATGTGGCGCGAGGAAGGCATCGACGACAGCGGCGTTCGCAGCGACGACGACGCGTTCACCGCCGTCTACTTCGTCACTCACGACGGGGCCGGCCACCACTTCAACTTCTTTCGCCAGGGCTCGGCGGCGAGCCGACTGAGCGCGGCGCAACTGCCGCACGCACAGATCGCGGCGGCGCGCGTGCTCCATCTCTCGGGCATCTCGATGGCGATCTCGGACGCCGCGCGCGCGGCGTGCTTCGCCGCCATCGCGACGGCGCGCGCGGCCGGCGTCGAGGTCTCGTTCGACACCAATTACCGGCCGCGGCTCTGGCCGCTTGCGCTGGCGCAAACGACGATCGCCGCCGCGATCGCCGCCGCCGACATCTGCCTGCCGAGCTACGACGACCTCGCCGCCCTCACCGGCCTGGCCGACCCGGAGGCGATGGTCGAGCATTGCCTCGGTCTCGGTGCGCGCGTCGTCGCGCTCAAGCACGGCGCCAACGGCGCCTGGCTCGCCGAGGGCGACCGCCGCATCCGCATCGCGCCGCATCCGTGCCGGCCGGTCGACGCCACCGGCGCCGGCGACGCCTTCGGCGGCGCGTTCGTCGCCCGCCTCGTCGCCGGCGACGACCTGGAAAGCGCCGGCCGCTACGCCGCTGCGACGGCGGCGCTGTCGACCGAAGGCTACGGCGCCGTCGCGCCGATCCCGCACGCGGCGCGCGTGCGCGAGGCCCTCGCCGCCGCCTGAGGCGTCACGTCACTTCTCGGCCGCGGCCTTGAGGTTGGCCAGGCCGGCCTCGAAGTCCTTGCCGATCATCTTGTCCATGTCGACGAAGACGCCCATCAGCTTGGACACGAACGGCGCCGGGCCGCGCATCAGCCATGTCACCTCGGTCGAATCGGCGCGCGGCGCGAGCGTGAAGTCGGTGACGTTGTGGCCCTCGAAGGGACGGATGAAATCGAGCTGGATGACGACCTTCGACGGCGCCGCGGCGTCCTTGATCTCCATCCGGCCGGCGCCGACCTTGCTCGAGCCGTCCCAGGCGTAAACCGCGCCGGGGCCGGTCGTCGCGCCGCTCAGCGTGCGCTTCATCGTCGGATCGAGCTTTTCCCACGGCGACCACGCCGGCCACTGGCGGAAGTCGACCAGCATCGGATAGATCTTCGCCGGCTCGGCCTTGATCGAGACGCTGCGCTGGACCGAGAAATCGTCGGGCCGCGTCCCGGCATAGATCAGCACCGCGGCGATCGCGACGACGACGACGATGCTCACTGTCTTCCACATGAAAACCTCCAGGTTGTGATGGGGCGAAGCGGACGAACGACGAGCGCCTCACGACGGCACGCTGGGCCCCTGGAACGCGCCGGCGCGGTAGGTGAGGACGAGCGTGTCGCGGTGGCCGTAGCCTTCGAGCGGCTGGATCGGCGTGCTCTCGTGGATGACGCGCGCGTCGTCGAGAACGAGCGTGGTCCACGGCTCGCGCATCGTGAAGCGAACGCCCTCGGGGCCGTCGGCGGCGAAGACCCGCGTCTCGCCGCCCTTGATGCCTTCGCGGCCGACGAGGACGACGGCGACGAAGTCGACGCCGTCGCGGTGCGCGCCTTCCGGCGTCGGCCGGCCGATGCCGTCGGTCGTGTCGATGCGGAACTGGTGCGCCTCGACGAACCACGGCTGCGCGCCCTTCAGGCGCGACGCGAGCGCGGCGAAGCCGAGCAGGATCGCGCGCCATGCCGGCTGCGCGACGACGGCGGCGTCGATCGGCTCGAACCAGCGCTCGAGCCCGCCGTGCAGCGCGTTGTATTCGATCGGCTGCCAGTGCGCGCGCTGCGGCACGAGGCGAACCTCGGCGCCGTCGACGACGAAGCTCGCGTGGCGGCGGCGCCGGTAACGGCCGCCGTCGCGCAGGTGGGCGTCGGCGGGCAGCGCGTCCCACGACGGCCGCAGCGCGTCGAGCTCGGCGACGCTCGCGCCGGCGAAGCGGGCGAAGTCGGACGGCGCGAGGACGGCATGGCCGCGTCCGGCGAGGGCGGCGGCGAGCTCGCGCGGTGCGGTCGTGGGCGCGCTCGGCGCGGCCGCGCTCATCGCTGCCGGCGCGCGCGCGCAAGCGCCGCGCCCTGCGCCAGCGCCGCGAGCTTGGCCTCGGCGACCTCGCGCCGCATCGGCGCCAGGCCGCAGTTGGTGCACGGCATGAGGCGCTCGGCCGGGACGTGGCGCAACGCCGTCTCGATCGTCGCGGCGACCTGCTCCGGCGTCTCGATCACGTCGGAGGCGACATCGATGACGCCGACCATCACGTCCTTGCCTTCGAGCAGGTGCATCAGCTCCGCCGGCACGTGCGAGTGATAGCACTCGAGCGAGACCTGGTCGATGCGGCTCCTGGCGAGCGCCGGGAACACCTGCTCGTACTGGCGCCATTCGCCGCCGAGAGTCTGCTTCCAGTCGACGTTGGCCGGGATGCCGTAGCCGTAGCAGATGTGGACTGCGGTCTTGCACTCGAGCCCTTCGGCGGCGCGCTCGAGCGCGGCGACGCCCCACTCGGCCGCGTCGGCCATGTAGACGTTGAACGCCGGCTCGTCGAACTGGACGACGTCGACGCCGTCGGCGGCGAGCGCGCGCGCCTCCTCGTTGAGCAGCTCGGCGAACGCGAACGCCATCCTGATCCGCCCCTCCCTGCCGGCGCCGTAGTGGCGGTCGGCGACGGTGTCGACGATCGTCATCGGCCCGGGCAGGGTGAACTTCAGGCGCTTGCCGGTGTGGGCACGGGCGAGGCGCGCTTCGGCGGCGTGGACGCGGCCGGCCAGGCGCAAGGGACCGACGACCTGCGGCACCATCGCGTCGTAGCGGTTGTTGCGGATCCCCATCTTCACCTTGTGCTCGAAGTCGATGCCCTCGACCTTCGCCAGGAAGCCGTGGACGAAGTGCTGGCGCGACTGCTCGCCGTCGCCGACGACGTCGATGCCGGCGTCTTCCTGCACCTTGAGCCAGAGCAATGTCGCGTCGGCCTTGGCGCGCTCGAGCTCGGCGCCGCTCGACTTCCACTCGGGCCAGAGCTTCTCGGTCTCGGCCAGCCACGAGGGCTTGGGCAGGCTGCCGGCGATGGCGGTCTCGAACATCGAACGATTCCCTTCTGCGCGATGCGTTCCGCCGGAGCGGTGCTGGCGCCGTTTGCGATACCGTCGGCGCGTGAGTGCCGACGCCGATTCGACCGCGGACGACGCCGAGGCGCCGCTCGCCGCGACCGACCGCATCGCCGCGCTCGACGTGCTGCGCGGCTTCGCGTTGCTCGGCATCTTCATTATGAACATGCCGGGTTTCAGCCACTCGATGTTCGCCGCGCCGGCGCCGCCGCGGACGTCGCTCGACGCGCTCGTCGCGGCGCTGCGCGAGACGTTCTTCGCGGGCAAGTTCAATCTCCTCTTCGGCCTCGTCTTCGGCATCGGCTTCGCGCTGCAGATGGCGCGCCTGAACGAAGGCGAATCGACCCGGGCGGCGCGTCTCGGCGCCGCGCCGAGGCCGCATCGGGCGACGCAGGTCTACGCGCGCCGCCTCGCCTTCCTGTTCGTCGTCGGCCTCGTCCACGCGATGCTGCTCTGGTCGGGCGACGTGCTGCTCATCTACGCGGTGCTCGGCTTCGCCCTGCTGTTCGCGCGCCGTCTCGGCGATCGCGCGCTGCTCGCGCTGATCGCGGCCTGCCTCGTCTTCCCGGCGCTCGCGGAGGTCGCCCGGTCGATGCTGTTCGGCGCCGGCTGGGACACCGTCGCCGCGTTCCAGTACCAGCAATTCGAGGCGTCGAACGACCTCGCCTACGGCCACGGCTCGTTCCTCGACGCGATGCGCGAGACGACGCGCATCTTCGACTGGAGCTGGCGTTCGCCGTTCGGCCTGTTCGTCTGGGCGTCGTTCTTCGTCCAGATGGCAACCGGCATCCTGATCGGCTACGTCCTCGGCCGGCGCGGCTGGCCCGTGCGGCCGCTCGCCGGGGCCGCCTCGGCGCGAAGCGCGCCCTGGACTGCGCTCCTCGTCGCGATCGCCTTCGGCGTGATCGAGTCGGCCGCCTTCCTCTTCGTCGGCGGCAGCGCCGGCGTCTTCGTCTCGACGCTGGCGCGGACGATCGCCCGCGCCTCGCTCGCAGCGTTCTACGCGCTCACGGTCGTTCGCTTCGTCCGCGACCGCGCCGACCTGCCGCGCTGGCTATATCCGCTGCGCGACGCCGGCCGCATGCCGCTCAGCAACTACCTGCTACAGACGCTGCTCGCGAGCGTCGTCTTCTACGGCTGGGGCCTCGGCCTGTGGGGCTCGGCGGGGCCGGCGCTCGAGGCGGCGCTGGCGCTCGCCCTCTTCGTGTTCGTCCAGCTGCCGCTGAGCAGCTTCTGGATGGCGCGCTTTCGCCACGGCCCGATCGAAACCATCTGGCGCCGCTTCACGTACGGTCGCTGAGCGCGAACGCCTCGGCGAGGAGCGCGTACGACGTGCGCCGAACCGCCGGGTCGTGCGACCAGGTGTTGATCACGATCTCGTCGAGCTCGAACGCCTCGGCGAGGCGCGCGATCTGCTCGCTCACCGTCTTCGCCGAGCCGACGAAGGCACGCGCGCGCATCGGCGCAAGCCCTTGCTCTTCGGCGGCGTCGAAGCCGCGCGCGGCGATCTCCGCCGGCGCCTGCAGCGGGCCGAGCACGCCGCGGCCGCGGTCGATGCGCCAGCGATCGCGCGACAGCGCGTGGTACTTCGCTTCCTCGTCGGTCTCGGCGGCGAGCGCCCAGATGCAGAGCGTCGCCTTGGGCTCGGGGTGGCGCTCGCTCGGCTGGTAGAGGCGCCGATAGAGCGACATCGCCTGCTCCGCGCCCTGGCCGTCGGTGAAGAAGTAGGCGAAGGCATAGGGCAGGCCGAAGTGCGCCGCGAGCTGCGCGCCGTAGTCCGAGCTCCCGAGGATCCAGATCTCGGGCGCGTGCGGGCCGAGCGGGTGGGCGGTGATGCCGGCATGGCGGCCGGCGCTCGTCCACGCGAGCAGGTCGCGCACCTGCACCGGGAAGTCTTCGGCGCCGGGCGCGGCATTGGGGTTGAGCGCGCGCGCCGTGCGCATGTCGCCGCCCGGGGCGCGGCCGACGCCGAGGTCGACTCGCCCCGGCGCGAGCGCCTCGAGGACGCGGAACTGCTCGGCGACCTTGAGCGCGCTGTAGTGCGGCAGCATGACGCCGGCGCTGCCGATGCGGATCGTCGTCGTGCGCGCGGCGATCGCCGCCATCAGGATCTCGGGCGCGCTGCCGACGATCGTCGGCAGGCCGTGGTGCTCGCTCAGCCAGAAGCGCGAATAGCCGAGGCGCTCGCAGTGCTCGGCGAGCGCGAGCGTGTCGCGGATCGCGGCGTCCTCGGTGCTGCCGGCGAGCGAGACCGACTGGTCGAGGACGGCGAGCTTGAGCGACCTCATCTCATCCCTCCGGATGCGTCGGGTCGATCCAGCGCACGGTCTCGGGCTTCTCGACCGGCTCGATGTCGAGGTTGACGGCGATCGCCTCGCCGTCGCTGCGGCACAGCACGCACTCGAGCATCTCGTCGCGGCTGGCGTTGATCTCCTGGTGCGGCACCCACGGCGGGATGTAGATGAAGTCGCCCGGCCCGGCCTCGGCGGTGTACTCGAGGGCGTTGCCCCAGCGCATGCGCGCACGCCCCTTGACGACGTAGATCACGCTCTCGAGCGGGCCGTGATGATGGGCGCCGGTCTTGGCGTCGGGATGGATGTGGACGGTGCCGGCCCAAAGCTTCTGCGCGCCGACGCGGGCGAAGTTGATCGCCGCCTTGCGGTCCATTCCCGGCGTCTGCGCCGTGTTCGGATCGAGCCGATCGGCCGGGACGACGCGAACGCCGTCGTGCTGCCAGGCGTGTTCGGTGGGTCGATCAGAGGGAAGGGTCACGGCGTTCTCCGGCGACGCGACGACGCGAGGTCGTGTACATTACGGGCACAGTTATACGCAAGACAGTGGTTGTTCGTGATTCTCGTTCTACCCCCGCGGTCCTCGCGGCGGGCACCTGAAATCCCCCTGATCGGTTCTTGAGTGTCGCTGCATGCGCCGCATGTTGCTGCGCGTTCATTTCAATCGTAGACAGGATATTTTTTATGACGACCCAAACCGGAACCGTGAAGTGGTTCAACGAAAGCAAGGGCTTCGGCTTCATCGCGCAAGACGCGGGCGGCGCCGACCTCTTCGCCCACTTCCGCGACATCCAGGGCAACGGCTTCAAGACGCTCGCCGAAAACCAGCGCGTCGAATTCGAAGTGAAGCAGGGCCAGAAGGGCCTGCAGGCCGCGAACATTCGCGTCCTCGCCTGATTGGGGTTCGCCCCGCCCGGATCGCATCCGGGAAGAAAGCCGCGGTCCCACCGCGGCTTTTTTTCGTCCGCCTGACGCTCGCCTCGCCGCACGTCGGCACGTGCCTCCCGGCACCGCCGCAGGCCCTAACATTCGCCGATTGCACCGGAGTTCGCCGATGACCTCTCTCGCCAGCACGACGAACCATCAGATTCGCCTCGCGCGTCGACCCGTCGGCCTGCCGGTGCGCGCCGACTGGAGCTTCACGGCCGAGCCGGTCGCCGCGCCCGAGCCTGGCGGCGTCGTCGTCAAGACGCTGCTGCTTTCGCTCGATCCGGCCATGCGCGGCTGGATGAACGAAGGCAAGAGCTACATCGCCCCGGTCGCGATCGACGACGTCATGCGCGCCGGCGGCATCGGCATCGTCGTCGCCTCCGAGAATCCGAAATATGCGCTCGGCGATCACGTCAGCGGCGCGCTCGGCGTGCAGGAGTACGCGACGTTCGGCGAGCGCCAGCTCGGCCGCGGCGAGCTCGTCAAGATCGACCTTCGCGTCGCTGCGCCGGCGCAGTGGCTGAACGTGCTCGGCATGCCCGGCATGACCGGCTACTTCGGGCTGATGGACGTCGGCCAGCCGAAGGCGGGCGAGACCGTCGTCGTTTCCGGCGCGGCCGGCGCGGTCGGCCAGACCGTCGGCCAGCTCGCCAGGATCAAGGGCTGTCGTGCCGTCGGCATCGCCGGCGGCCCGGCCAAGTGCGAGTGGGTCGTCAAGGAGCTCGGCTTCGACGCCTGCATCGACTACAAGGCCGGGCCGATCAAGGAGGGCCTCAAGGCGCATTGCCCGAAAGGCGTCGACATCTATTTCGACAACGTCGGCGGCGAGATCCTCGACACCGTCCTGACGCGCCTCAATCGCCACGCGCGCATCATCATCTGCGGCGCGATCAGCCAGTACAACAACACCGAGCCGGTCAAGGGGCCGGCCAACTACCTCTCGCTGCTCGTCAACCGCGCCCGCATGGAAGGCATCGTCGTGTTCGACTACGCCGAGCGCTTTCCCCAGGCGATCGCCGAGCTGGCCGGCTACCTGGAGGACGGCCGCATGAAGGGCCGCGAAGACGTCGTCGTCGGCATCGAGACGTTTCCCGAATCGCTGCTCAAGCTCTTTCGCGGCGAGAACTTCGGCAAGCTCGTGCTCCAGGTCGCGCAAGGCTGAGCAGTGCCGCGCGCATCGGCCCGATGCAGAGGTCAAGCCTGCCCCGCATGACTGACGCGGCGAACGACCCCGGGCTCGCGGCGTTGCCGGTCGAGCTGCTGCAGGCGCTGGTCGCGCACAGCCGCGACATGCTCGCCGTCACCGACGCGACCGGCACGCTGGTCTGGGCCAACGCCCGCTTCGCCGCCGCCACCGGCTACGCCGGCCGCGCCGCGACCTCGCTGCTCGACTTCACGACCCCCGGCACCTCGGGCTCCGAGGCGCGCCTGTCGTTCGCGCGCATGCTCAGCTCGCAGGGCGCCGATCACGGCGTCGTGCCGCTGCGCGGCCCGGCCGGCGAGACCTTCTGGGCCGACGTCCATTCGGCGCGTGTCGCCGGCCGCATCCTCTGGACCCTCGCCGACGTGACGCGCCAGCGCTCGCTCGCCGCGCGCGCCGCGCGCCAGGACGAGCTGCTCGACACCGCCCAGGAGTTCGGCCGGCTCGGCATCTGGGAGCGCGAGATCCCGTCGGGCGAAGGGCGCTGGGACAAGCACGTGTTCGGCTTCTGGGGCATCGACCCGGCGGCCGGGACGCCGAACTACAGCGAGGCGATCCAGCGCATCCATCCCGAGGATCGCGCCCGCATGAACTACGCCGAGTCGACCCGGCGCCCCGGCCGCTACGCGCAGCGCTATCGCGTCATCCAGCCCGACGGCAAGATGCGCTGGATCCACTCGCAGTGGGAAGTGAAGAACGGGCCGCGCGGCATTCCCGACCGCGCCCTCGGCGTCATGATGGACGACACCGAGGCCTACGACGCGGCGCGCACGCTGAGCGACGTCAACGCGCAGCTCACGCTCGCCGTCGACCTCGGCAAGATCGCGATCTGGCGCCACGACCTGCGCACCGGGCGAATGCACTACAGCGACCTCGCCTTCGAGCTGCTTGGCCTGGCGCCGCGCCCGGAGGGGTTGTCGATCGACGAGGTGCGCTCGTTCATCCACCCCGACGACATCCCGCTCGTCCTCGCCTCGGCCGAGCAGGCGCTGGCATCGCGCGAGCCGACCGACATGGAGGCGCGCTACCGGCGCGCCGACGGCAGCTGGCGCTACGTCCTGACGCGCCGCGTCGTCGAGCGCAACGAGAAGGGCGAGCCGATCGCCTTTGTCGGCGTCGCCCTCGACATGACCGAGCGCGTCGAGCACCTGCGCCACGCCGAGGAGCTGGCGCGGCGACTCGAGGCGGCGTCGCGCGCCGCCGGCGTCGGCATCTGGACCACGACCATCGGCCCGGGCGGCGCCGACTGGAACGCGCAGATGTTCGAGCTGTTCGACCGCTGCGAGCCGCCGACGCCGCCGACCTTCGGTCGCTGGCTGCGCGACTCGATCCACCCCGGCGATCGCGATCGCGTCGGCACCGAGGCGCGTGCTTATTTCATCAGCGGCGACCACCCGTTCGACATCGAGTTCCGCGCCCTGCGCCGCGACGGCAGCGTGCGCTGGATCGTCATGCGCGCCGACATCGATCGCGTCCATCCCGGGCCGCGCCGCGTCCTCGGCATCGCCATGGACGTCACCGAGCGGCAGCGCGCGCTCGAGGCGCTGCGCGAGGCGAGCCAGCGCGCCGCGCTGATCACGCGCCACGCCGGCATCGGCACCTGGGAGGCCGACGCCGACGGCAGGGAGCGCTGGGACGCGCAGATGTTCCACCTGCGCGGCCTCGCGCCGCAGGAGCGCGCGCCGACGCGCGAGGAGCGGCTCGCGATCGTCCATCCCGACGACGTCGCCGTCGTCCTCGACTCGATGGCCGGCGCGCAGGCGACGCACTTGCCCGCGGCCTACGAATTTCGCGTCGTCCTGCCCGGCGGCAGCCATCGCTGGCTCGCCTCGCGCTCGGCCGCCGTCCTCGACGACGCCGGCCGGCCGGCGCGCCGCGTCGGCGTCAACTGGGACATCACCGAGAGCAAGAACGCCGAGATCGCGCGCCAGCAGACGGCGCTCGCCGAGCGCGAGATCCACGCCAAGTCGCAGTTTCTCTCGCGCATGAGCCACGAGCTGAGGACGCCGCTCAACGCCGTCCTCGGCTTCACCCAATTGCTGCAGATCGAGGCGCGCCAGTCGGCGCACGCCGGCCAGCTCGCCAAGCTCGAGCACGTCCGCGCCGCCGGCGATCACCTGCTCTCGCTCATCAACGACGTCCTCGACCTGTCGGGCCTCGAGGCCGGCGAGGTGCGGCTGTCGATGCAGGCGGTCGATCTCGGCCTCCTCGTCCGCCAGTCGCTGCCGCTGCTGCAATCGCTCGCGACGCAGCACGACGTCGAGCTCGAAACCGGGCGCGCCGAGGGCGTCGCCCGCGCCGACCCGACCCGGCTGCGCCAGGTGCTGATCAACCTGATCTCGAACGCGATCAAGTACAACCGGCCCGGCGGCACCGTGCGGGTCGAATCGCACGCCGACGCCGGCACGGCGACGCTCTCGGTGCGCGACACCGGCCGCGGCCTCAGCGCCGAGCAGATCGCCAGCCTGTTCGAGCCGTTCAATCGCTTCGGCGTCGAGAGCGAAGGGATCGAGGGCACCGGCATCGGCCTGACGATCGTCAAGGCGCTCGTCGACGGCATGGGCGGCCGGATCGAGGTCGAGAGCAGCCCCGGCCAGGGGACCGTCTTCGCGGTGACGCTGCCGGCGGCGGCGATCCCCGAGGCGATCGACGAAGGCGGGTCGGCGCCCGACACGGTGCCCGATCTCCTCGGCGCGCCGGCGGCATCGCTCGAGCGCAGCGGCACGATCCTCTACATCGAGGACAACCCGGTCAACGTCCTCCTCGTCGAAGAGCTCGTCGCCGCCGTCGGCGGGCTGATGATCGTCTCCGAGCCGACCGGCACGGCCGGCATCGAGCGCGCGCTCGTGCTCCGGCCCGATCTCGTCCTCGTCGACCTGCAGCTGCCCGACTTCGACGGCTACGAGGTCCTGCGCCGGCTGCGCGCCGATCCGCGCACGCGCGCGATCCCGTGCATCGCCCTGTCGGCGAACGCGATGCGCGAGGACATCGAGCGCGGCCTGGCGAGCGGCTTCGCCGACTACTGGACGAAGCCGATCGACTTTCCGGTCTTCATCGCCGCGCTGCACCGGATGTTCCCGGGCCTCGGCGCCGACGCCGTCGAAGCGCCGGCGCGCGCCGAGCATTGAGCCGGCGAATGAGCCGAGCCCGGGCTAGCCCGGGACCGGCTCGAGCAGGCCGCGCTGCCGGAGCATCGGCTCGGGACCGGCGGCGCGGCCGCGGAAGGCGCGGTACGCCTCGCCCGGCTCGATCGAATTGCCCGACGAGTAGATGAAGCGGGCGAGGCGGCGCGCGACCGCCGGATCGAACGGATCGCCGGCCTCGACGAAGGCGTCGTAGCCGTCAGCATCGAGCACCTCGGCCCACAGGTAGACGTAGTAGCCGGCGGCGTAGCCCGAGCCCGAGAACAGATGCTGGAAATGCACCAGCCGATGGTTGACGCCGACCGCCGCCGGCAGGCCGAGCCGCTCGAGCTCGGCACGCTCGAAGGCGACGACGTCGATCGGCTCGCTCGCCGTGCGCGCATGCACCGCCATGTCGACGAGCGCCGAGGCGGCGTAGCGCACCGTCTCGTAGCCCTGGTTGAAGTGGCGCGCCCGATGCAGCTTGGCGATCAGCGCGTCGGGGATCGACGCGCCGGTCTCGTGGTGGCGCGCGTGGCGCTTCAGCACCGCCGGCTCCTCGAGCCAGTGCTCGAACAGCTGCGACGGCAGCTCGACGAAATCGCGCAGGACGTTGGTGCCCGAGACGCGCTCGTAGGTGACGTTCGAGAGCAAGCCGTGCAGGCCGTGGCCGAACTCGTGGAAGAGCGTGCGCGCGTCGTCGACGCTGAGCAGCGTCGGTGCGCCAGGCGCGCCCTTGGCGAAGTTGTTGTTGTTGACGATGATCGGCAGCACCGGCGCGGCGTCGGCAGCGCCGTTGCGCGACTGCAGCCGGTACGAGCTCATCCAGGCGCCGCTGCGCTTGGTCGGCCGGGCGAAGTTGTCGTGCAGGAAGAGGCCGATCGGCCCGGCCGCGCCGCGCACTTCGTAGACCGCGACGTCGGGGTGATACGCGGCGATGTCGGGCCGGGCGACGAACGAGACGCCGAACAGGCGCGCCGCGCAGTCGAACGCCGCGGCGACCATCCGCTCGAGCGGGAAGTACGGCTTGATCTCGGCCTCGTCGAGGTCGAAGCGCACCTGGCGCACCTTCTCGGCGTAGAAGCGCCAGTCCCACGGCTCGATCGTGCTGCTCTCGCCGCGCGACAGGGCGAGCGCGGCGAGCGCCTCGCGCTCCTCCTCGGCGCGCGCCCGCGCCGGTTGCCAGACCTGCTCGAGCAGCGACGTCACCGCCGCCTGGCTGCGTGCCATCGTGTCGCTGAGGGCGAAGTCGGCATAGCTGGCGTAGCCGTGCAGGCGCGCCTGCTCGAGGCGCAGCGCGAGGATCTCGGCGGCGACCGCGCGGTTGTCGGTCGCGCCGGCGTGCTCGCCGCGCGAGGTCCAGGCGCGCCATGCGGTCTCGCGCAGGTCGCGGCGGTCGGAGAAGGTGAGGAAGGGAACGATGTGCGAGCGCGAGAGCGTGATCACCGCGCCGTCGGCGACGCCGCGCTCGAGCGCTGCCTGGCGCGCAGCGTCGCGGACGAACGGTGGCAGGCCGGCGAGATCGGCCTCGTCCTTCAGCATCATCCGGAAGTCGTTCTCGTCGGCGAGAACGTTCTGGCCGAAGCGCGTCGTCAACTCGGCGAGCCGCTGCATCACCGCCGCGTAGCGCGCCTGCTCGGCCGGTGCCAGCTTGGCGCCGGCACGGACGAAGTCGAGGTGGAAGCGCTCGAGGACGCGGCGCTGCTCGGCGTCGAGGCCGATCCGTTCGCGCGCCGCGTGCAGCGCGTCGATCCGCGCGAACAGCGCCGCGTGGGTGTAGACCTTGCTGTCGTGCGCGGCCAGCAGCGGCGCCATCTCGCGCTCGACCGCCTGCAGCGCCGGCGAGGTCTCGCTCGAGGTCAGGTTGTGGAACAGCTGGCCGATGCGCTCGAGCGCGCGGCCGGCGCGGTCGAACGCGGCGACCGTGTTGGCGAACGTCGGCTCGTCGGCCACCGCGCCGAGCGCGTCGATCTCGGCGAGATGGCCGCGCATCGCCGCGGCGAACGCCGGCGCGAAGTGCTCGGCACGAATTTCACGGAACGGCGGCAGGCCGTACGGGCCCGTCCACGGCGCCAGCAGGGGGTTCGTCATTTCTTGCGCTGGATGTCGCTCAGGTCGCGATCGTCGTAGCGGCGGTTCGCGCACGCCTTCTCGTAGGCTTCCTTCGCCGTCAGGATGCTCTCGGCGCTGGTGTTGTAGGCGGCGACCTGGGCCTGGTAGGCGTCGATGCGGTCGTTGCGCTCGAGCACCTTGGCGTTGTACGTCGTCACCGCGTCGGCATTGGTGCGATCGAGCGTCGTGCCTTGCTCGGCGAGCGCCGTGCCGGTGCTGTCGATCTCGGTCTTGGCGGCGGCCATCTCGGCCTTGGCCTTCAGCGCCGCGTCGGTGTCCTTGGCGAGCTTGTCCTTTTGCGTCATGCAATCGCGCAGCTGCGCGGGCGTCAGCACCGAGGTCTTCGACGTCGCCGGCGGCGTGGCCGCCTTCTTGTCGGCAGCGAACGCGGCCGGCGCGAGCAGCGCGGTCGCCAGAACGCCGATCGCTGCGGCGCGAAAGAGGGGAGGCGGCGGGTGCGGAATCTGCATGGGCGCGGTTCGAGTCAAGATGTCCTCAGGATGATGCCACCACCGCCTCGCGCATCGTCACGAACTCCTCGGCCGCCGTCGGGTGAATGCCGAGCGTGGCATCGAAGATCGCCTTCGTCGCCCCCGCCTTCATCGCCACCGCAAAGCCCTGGATCGTCTCGCCGGCGTCGGCGCCGACCATGTGCAGGCCGACGACGCGATCGTTGGCGTCGTCGACGACGAGCTTCATCAGCGTCCGCTCGCTGCTCAGCGACAAGGTGTGGCGCAAGGGCTTGAAGTCCGACCGGTAGACGCGGATCTTCTCGAAGCGACCGCGCGCGTCGCTTTCCGACAGGCCGATCGTGCCGATGTTCGGGTGAGTGAAGACGGCGGTCGGGATGTGCAGGTAGTCGACGTGTCGCTCGGCGCCGCCGAAGAGATCGTCGACCAGCGCCATCGCCTCGGCGAGGGCGACCGGCGTCAGCTGGACGCGGTCGATGACGTCGCCGATCGCGTAGATGCTCGCGACGCTGGTCCGGTAGCGCTCGTCGACGACGACGGCGCCGTTGATGTCGAGCTCGACGCCGACCGCCTCGAGGCCGAGCCCGGCCGTGTTCGGGACGCGGCCGGTGGCGCAGAGCACGGCGTCGGCGGCGAGCGTGCTGCCGTCGCCGAGGACGACGCGGGTCGAGCCGTCGTCGTTCGCCTCGAGCGCGCGCACGGTCGCGCCGAGGCGGATGTCGACGCCCTTCTTGATCATCTCGGCGGCGACGAAGTTGCGGATGTCGACGTCGAAACCGCGCAGGATCTGCTCGCCGCGGTAGAGCTGGGTGACGCTCGCGCCGAGGCCGTTGAAGATCGACG
The DNA here is from genome assembly GCA_035995885.1 of Caldimonas sp. GTDB lineage: Bacteria > Pseudomonadota > Gammaproteobacteria > Burkholderiales > Burkholderiaceae_C > Schlegelella_A. Next base: position 40,093 of record DASYKC010000094.1, read on the forward strand.
CGAATTCGCAGGCGATGTAGCCGGCGCCGATGACGACGAGGCGCTTCGGGAAGGCCGCCAGGTCGAAGATCTCGTTCGAGCTGATCGCGCGCTCGCCGCCGGGCACGTCGGCCGGCACCGGCCAGCCGCCGGTGGCGACGACGATGCGCTCGGCGCGATGGCGGACGCCCCCGACCTCGACCTCGTTCGCGCCGACGATGCGGGCGCGGCCGCGCAGCAAGGTGGCGCCCGCGCTCGTCAGCAGGTTGCCGTAGACGGCGTTGAGGCGGCTGATCTCGACGCGCCGGTTCGCCTTCAGCGTCTCCCAGTCGAAGCTCGAATCGCCCACCTTCCAGCCGAAGCCGTGCGCCTCGTCGAAGCTTTCGGCGTAGTGGGAGGCGAAGCTGTAGAGCTTCTTCGGGATGCAGCCGACGTTGACGCAGGTGCCGCCGAGCGCCGCGTCCTCGGCGACGGCGACGCGCGCGCCGCGCTGCGCCGCCATGCGCGCGGCGCGGACGCCGCCGCTGCCGGCGCCGATGATGAAGAGATCGAAGTCGCTGCCGCTCATTCGCTCGGGGCGACGATCACTTGAGCGCTTTCTTCAGCAGCTCGGCGACGAGGCCGTTGATGCCGTCGGCGTGGCCGGCGCTCTTCTCGCGCAGCGTCGCGGCGAGGTCGGCGGGCAGCTTGCACGCGAACGGGACCAGGCCGGCGGCGGCGTCGAGACGGCGCTGCTCGCGTCGATCGACGACCTCGCTCGCGCCCTGGCCGAAGCGGCCCCCGGCGCCGGCGGGCCGCATCTGTCCCCCGACCTTTTTGCCGAGTTGCTTGTCGAGGTCTGACTTCTTCATGCTCATGAGTTGTCTTCTTCGTGGCGAGCCGTGATTGTGGCGCGCTGTGGCACAGTCGGCCGATGGCCCAGAAAGCGACCGTCTGCAAGGCCGCCGTCCAGCTCGCCGATGTCGACCGCTCGGTCTACGGCGACCACCTCGTCACCCTCGCGCGTCATCCCTCCGAGACCGACGAGCGGATGATGATCCGCCTGCTCGCCTTCGCCCTCAACGTGCCGGCCGACGATCACGCCGGCACGCTCGACTTCGCCAAGGGCATGTGGGAGCCCGAGGAGGCCGAGCTCTGGCAGAAGGACCTGACCGGCCGCCTCGTCCACTGGATCGAGGTCGGCCAGCCCGAGGAACGCCGCCTCGTCAAGGCAAGCGGCCGCGCCGACCGGGTCAGCGTCTACGCCTTCAGCCACGGCGCACCGGCGTGGTGGGCGGCCTTGTCGAGCCGGGTCGAGCGCGCCGGCAACGTCGACGCCTGGCTCGTGCCTTCGGAGCAGAGCCGGGAGCTCGCCTTGCTGGCGCAACGCAACATGCAGCTGCAGATCAACCGGCAGGACGGCATCGTCTGGGTCGCCGACGGCGCGCGCTCGGTCGAGATCCATCCGCACCGGCTGTCGGCCGAGCGTCGATGAGCGCGACGCCGGTCGACGATCCGGAAGCCGTCCTCGACTTCTGGTTCGGCGCTCCCGACAGCGCCGAATTCGGCAGTGCTCGCAAGGCCTGGTTCGCCAAGGACGACGCCTTCGACGCGTCGGTGCGCGATCGCTTCGGCGCGCTGATCGAGCGCGCGCTGCGCGGCGAGCTCGAGGGCTGGGCCGAGTCGCCGCGCTCGGCGCTGGCGCAGGTCCTCCTGCTCGATCAGCTCACGCGCAACGCCTTTCGCGGCACGGCGCGGTCGTTCGCGGGCGACGCGCGCGCGCTCGCGGCGGCGAGCCGGATGGTCGGCGCGCGCCAGGACGAGGCGCTGCCGCCGTTCATGCGCGCCTTCGTCTACATGCCGTTCGAGCACGCCGAAGGTCTGGCGATGCAGGACGAGGCGATCCGCCTCTTCGCGCGGCTCGTGAGCGAGGCGCCCGAGCACGCCGACATGCTCGACTACGCCCATCGCCATCGCGCCGTGATCGAGCGCTTCGGCCGCTTCCCGCACCGCAACGACATCCTCGGCCGCCGGGCGACGGCCGAGGAGATCGCTTTCGTTCAGCAGCCCGGCTCAGGCTTCTAAGTCGGGCCGCGGTCGCCCTGCGTTACGGCCGGCGCGGATTGTCGGGATGGCGATCGACCGCGTTCGGAACGCCGTCGCCGTCGCGGTCGCCGCGCGCCCACATGCCGCGGTTCAAGCGCCAGCGGTCGCCGCTCTGCTCCCACCTCGGCTCGCGATACACGTAGCCGCGGCGCGCGCGTTCCCAGTGGCCGCTCATCCAGACGTGGCGATGGCCGCGCCAGTCCCAGTAGCCGGGGACCCAGGCATAGCCGGCGCGCGCCGCGGGGACGACCTCGGTGCGCGGCGGCGGCGGGGCGACGCGGACGTCGATGTACGGCGCGGCGACGGCGGACGCCGAGATCGTCGCCGAGGCGGCGGCGACGAGGGCGAGGGTTTTGAATTTCGAGAACATCGTGTCTCCTTCGATCAATGACCGCAGGATCATGGAACGGGCAGCCCGGAGGCGGCGTCGGAAAACGCCCGCACCGCCTGTAAGGCGCGTCCTTCGCCACCGTCGTCCACTGCCGCGCCGCCCCGCGAACGCGGGGACACGCGTCGTCAGTGGTTGTCGCGCGGCACGAACGAGCCGCGCTTGCCGACCAGGAAGTCGAGGTCGACGCCCTGGTCGGCCTGGAGGACGTGATCGACGTAGAGCTTCCAGTAGCCGCTGTCGAGCGGCGGCTTCGGCCGCTGCCAGGCCTTCATGCGCTCGGCGAGCTCGGCGTCGCTGACGTCGAGATGAAGGCGCCGGTTCGGCACGTCGAGCTCGATGAAGTCGCCGCTGCGGACGGCGGCGAGCGGGCCGCCGTCGGCCGCCTCGGGCGCGGTGTGGAGGACGACGGTGCCATAGGCCGTGCCGCTCATGCGGGCGTCGCTGATCCGGACCATGTCGGTGATGCCCTTTTTCAGCACCTTCGGCGGCAGCGGCATGTTGCCGACCTCGGCCATGCCGGGATAGCCCTTCGGCCCGCAGTTGCGCAGCACCATGATGCAGTTCTCGTCGATGTCGAGGGCGTCGTCGTCGATGCGCGCGTGGAAGTCGTCGGCGTTCTCGAAGACGACGGCGCGGCCGCGGTGCGTCATCAGCGCCGGCGTCGCCGCGCTCGGCTTGATGATCGCGCCGCGCGGCGCAAGGTTGCCGCGCAGCACCGCGATGCCGGCTTCGGCCTTGAACGGCGCCGCCATCGTCTTGATCACGGCGCCGTTGAAGTTCTCGGCATCGGCGATGTTCGCGCCGATCGTCCTGCCGTTCGCCGTGACGGCACCCTGGTGCAGCAGCGAGCGGATCTCCTTCATCACCGCGGGCAGGCCGCCGGCGTAGCAGAAATCCTCCATCAGGTGCTCCCCCGACGGCTGCAGGTTGACGAGGCACGGCAGGTGGCTGGCGATGCGGTCGAAGTCGTCGATGCCCAGCTCGATGCCGATGCGGCCGGCGATCGCGATGAGGTGGATCACCGCGTTGGTCGAGCCGCCGATGGCGGCGAGCGTCATGATCGCGTTCTCGAACGCCTCGCGCGTGAGGATCGACGACAGCTTCTGGTCCTCGTGGACCATGTCGACGACGCGCCGGCCGGCCATGCGGGCGATCACGTTGCGCCGGCCGTCGACCGCGGGATACGCGGCGTTGCCGGGCAGGCCGACCCCCAACGCCTCGACCATGCTCGCCATCGTGCTCGCCGTGCCCATCGTCATGCAGTGGCCATGGCTGCGGCTCATGCAGCTTTCGGCCTCGAGAAAGTCCTTCAGGCGCAGCGTGCCGGCGCGCACCTGTTCGCTCATGCTCCAGACGCCGGTGCCCGAGCCGAGCTCTTGGCCGCGCCACTTGCCGTTCAGCATCGGCCCGCCGGAGACGCCGATCGTCGGCAGGTCGACGCTCGCCGCGCCCATCATGAGCGCCGGCGTGGTCTTGTCGCAGCCCATCAGCAGGACGACGCCGTCGATCGGGTTGCCGCGGATCGACTCCTCGACGTCCATGCTCGCCAGGTTGCGATAGAGCATCGCGGTCGGCCTGAGCAGCGTCTCGCCGAGCGACATCACCGGAAACTCGAGCGGGAAGCCGCCGGCCTCGTAGACGCCGATCTTCACCTGCTCGGCGAGCGTGCGGAAATGCGAGTTGCAGGGCGTCAGCTCGCTGAAGGTGTTGCAAATGCCGATCACCGGGCGGCCATCGAACTCGTCGTCGGGAACGCCTTTGCCCTTGACCCAGCTGCGGTACACGAAGCCGTCGCGGTCCATGCGGCCGAACCACTGCTGGCTGCGCAGCTCCTCGGGTTTCTTGCGCGGTTTCTTGGCGTCGGTCATCGCGGTTCCAATCTATTCCTTCACTGACCCCGTCAGCCCCGAGACGTAGTACTCGACGAAGAACGAGTAGATGAACGCCACCGGCAGCGAGCCCAGCAGCGCGCCGGCCATGAGCGGGCCCCAGTGGTAGACATCGCCCTCGACGAGCTCGGTGACGACGCCGACCGGTACCGTCTTGATCTCGGACGAGGAGACGAAGGTGAGCGCGTAGATGAACTCGTTCCACGACAGCGTGAAGGCGAAGATGCCGGCCGAGATCAGCCCCGGCACGGCGAGCGGCAGGACGATCTTGGTGAGGATCTGCCAGCGGTTGGCGCCGTCGATGAGGGCGCACTCCTCGAGCTCGAATGGGATCGAGCGGAAGTAGCCCATCAGCAGCCAGGTCGCGAACGGGATCAGGAAGGTCGGGTAGGTGAGGATCAGCGCCCAGCGGGTGTCGAAGAGGCCGAGCTGGTAGACGATCGCGGCGAGCGGGATGAAGAGGATCGACGGCGGCACCAGGTAGGCGAGGAAGATCGACAGGCCCACCTGCTTGGCGCCCGAGAAGCGCAGCCGCTCGATCGCGTAGGCGGCGAACACCGAGCAGGCGAGCGAAAAGAAGGTGGCGACGACCGAGACCAGCACGGTGTTCCACATCCACTCGGGATACGAGGTGTGGAAGAGCAGCTTGTCGAAGTGAGCGAGCGTCGGCGCGATCACCCAGAACGGGTTGCCGGTGCGCGAGAGCAGCTCGTGGTCGGGCTTCACCGACGTGATTCCCATCCAGTAGAACGGGAACAGGAGGACGATCAGGAAGACGATCAGCGGCAGGTAGATCGTCACCAGCTTGCGCGACGGCGTCTCGAGATAGCCCATGCCGACGCTGTCGCTCAGCGCCGCCTTGGTCGGCATCGGCGCGTTCGCTTCGGCGATCACATCGCTCATCTCGCCCCCACGACGCTGCGCGTCGGCCCCCCGGGGGGGTGCGATCGCCTTGGCAGCGGCCCGGCGGCGATCATTTGTCCTGCCCGCCCTGCTGCCAGGCGCGCCGCTGCAGGCCGAAGTAGCTGAACATGATCGCGGCGAGCAGGAACGGCACCATCGCGATCGAGATCGCCGCGCCTTCGCCGAGCGCGCCGCCCGAGATCGCGCGCTGGAACGAGAGCGTCGCCATCAGGTGGGTCGCGTTGAGCGGCCCGCCGCGCGTGATGACGTAGATCAGCTGGAAGTCGGTGAAGGTGAAGAGCACCGAGAAGGTCATGACGACGGCGATGATCGGCGTGAGCAGCGGCAGCGTCACGTGGCGGAACTGCTGCCAGCGGCTCGCGCCGTCGATCGCCGAGGCCTCGTAGTACGACGGCGAGATCGTCTGCAAGCCGGCAAGCAGCGTGATCGCGACGAACGGCACGCCGCGCCAGATGTTGGCGCCGATCACCGACAGGCGCGCGTTCCACGGGTCGCCGAGGAAGTCGATGTACGTATGGATGAGGCCCATCTTGACGAGCATCCAGCTGATGATCGAGAACTGGGCGTCGAAGATCCACCAGAAGGCGATCGCCGAGAGCGCCGTCGGCACGATGTAGGGTAGCAGGATGACGGCGCGGAAGAAGGTCTTGAAGCGGATGTTGCGATTGAGGAGCAGCGCCAGCCAGAGGCCGAGGCCGAACTTGATGACGCTCGCGACGAAGGTATAGAAGATCGTGTTGAAGAGCGCCAGCCGCGTCACCGCGTCGCCCCACAGGAACTCGTAGTTCTCGAGGCCGATCCACTGGCCGGCGCGGCCGACCTTGGCGTCGGTGAAGCCGAGCCAGAAGCCGAGCCCGAGCGGATACGTCAGGAACAGCAGCAGCAGCACCGCCGCCGGCAGCATGAACAGCAGCCCCAGCGCGTTGCGATTGTTCTGCAGTCGTTCGAGAAAAGTCATAAGAGGAAAAAGAACGATGGCTCGCGGATGCGAGCCAAGGCCGAGTTGAGGGACGCGCCAGCGCAGCTAGGCGTGATCCCCCGAACGAGGCCGGCGTTTGCGACACCGTGGCGGCGCTCCGGCGCCGTCACGGTGTTCGTCAAACCCGGTAATAGCGTTCGGCGCGCTTCTGCGCCCGCTCCATCGCCTCCTTCGGCGTCTTCGAGCCGCTCACCGCCTCGGCGACCATGTTGACGACGATGAAGTCGGCCGCAGCGCCGGCCGACGCATAGCCGAGCTTGCCCGCATACCCCGCCGGCCGCAGGTTCTTGACGGCATCGCGGTACGGCGTGTTCTTCGGGTCGCTGGTCCAGATCTTGGTCTGTGCATAGGCGGCGAGCGGCGGCGCGACGTAGCCGGCGGCGCCGGTCAGCCACGGGTCGAACTGCTCCTGCTCCATCATGAAGCGCAGGAACTCCTTCGAGGCCTGCGGGTACTTGGTGTACTTCATGATCATCTGGTTGAAGAACAGGTGCGACTCGGTCGGCACGCCGACCGGGCCGACCGGAAACGACGCGTGCTGGATGTCGCTCGCCATCTCCTTGACCTTCGGATCGGTCGAGTTCTTCGCCGCGACGTAGATCGAGATGCCGTTGTTGGTGACCGAGATCTGGCCGTCGAGGAAGGCCTTGTTGTTGTTCGGGTCGAGCCACGACAGCGTCCCCGGGATGAACGCCGCGTAGAGCTCCTTGCCGTACTCGAGCGCCTTCTGCGTCTCCGGGCTGTCGATGACGACCTTGTTGCTCGCGTCGACGAGCTTGCCGCCGAACGCCCAGACCAGCCAGTTGCACCAGAGGCCGTCACCGGTCGCGTTGCCGAGCGCCATGCCGCCCGGCGTTCCCTTGGCGGCGAGCGCCTTGTACATCTTCAGGAAGTCGTCGGTGTTCTTCGGGAAGGTGTCGAAGCCGGCCGCCTTCACCATGCTCTCGCGGTAGACGATCATCGACCCGGCCGAGCCGAGACCGAGGCCGATCCACTTCTTGCCGTCGGGGCGCAGGAACGACTGCACCGCCGGATACCAGCCGCCGTACTTCTTGCCGAGGTACTCGGCGAGGTCAGTGACGTCGAGCAGCTTGTCGGGATAGAGATTGGCGTCGTCGTTGGTCGACAGGATGATGTCGGGCCCGGCGCCGGTGTTGGCCGCGACCGCGGCCTTCGGACGAACGTCTTCCCAGCCTTCGTTGTCGACGCGCACCTCGATGCCCGTCTTGTCGGTGAACTTCTTGACGTTGACCATGTAGGCGTCGATGTCGCCCTGCACGAACCGGCTCCAGCGCAGGACCCGCAGCTTGGCGTCCTTCTCGGGCTTGAAGGCGGTCGTCTGCGCGCTCGCCAGCGGCGAAAAGAGCGCCGAACCGGTGCCGAGGCCCGCGGCGGCGGCGGCGCCGGCCGAGCTTTCCAGGAACTTGCGGCGGTTGAAAGGGATATCGCTCATCGGTGGGTCTCCTGTCTTCGAGGTGTCGTCGTCAAAAAAAAAGGAAAAGCGGGCGGCGGCGCGGTCGCTCGGCCCGCGCCTACGCGGCGAGGCGAACGCCGCTGCCGGCGTCGAAAAGATGCGCGCGCGCGAGGTCGGGCATCAGGTGGATCGTGCTGCCGGGCGCGAAGTCGTGGCGCTCCCGGAAGACCGCGGCCATCTCGGTCGAGCCGTGACGACAGGCGACGAAGGTGTCGGCGCCGGTCGGCTCCATGACGACGACGCGCGAGGCGATGCCGCCCTCGCTCGCCAGGCGCAGGTGCTCGGGCCGGGTGCCGAGGACGACCGGCTGGCCGTCGCTGCCGCCGGCGCCGCGCGGCGCCGCGAGCGTCGTGCCGTCGTCGAGGACGAGGCTGGCTTCGCCGCCGGCGCGGCGCAGCGTCGCCGGCACGAAGTTCATCGCCGGCGAGCCGATGAATCCGGCGACGAAGACGTTGCTCGGGTGGTCGTAGAGGTCGAGCGGCGAGCCGACCTGCTCGATCCGGCCGTCCTTCATGACGACGATCCGGTCGCCCATCGTCATCGCCTCGATCTGGTCGTGGGTGACGTAGACCGAGGTCGTCTTCAGCCGCTGGTGCAGCTCCTTGAGCTCGCTCCGCATCGCGACGCGCAGCTTGGCGTCGAGGTTGGAAAGGGGCTCGTCGTAGAGGAACACCTGCGGATCGCGGACGATCGCCCGGCCCATCGCGACGCGCTGGCGCTGGCCGCCCGAGAGCTGGCGCGGGTAGCGCTCCATCAGCGCCGAGAGCGCGAGGATCTCGGCGGCGCGGCCGACCTTCTGCTCGATCGTCGCCTTGTCCTTCTTCGCCAGCATGAGCGAGAAGGCGAGGTTCTGGCGCACCGTCATGTGCGGATAGAGCGCGTAGTTCTGGAACACCATGGCGATGTCGCGCTCCTTTGGCGGCACGTCGTTGACGCGCTTCTCGCCGATGCGGATCTCGCCCGCGCTGATCTCCTCGAGGCCGGCGATCATTCGCAGCAGCGTCGACTTGCCGCAGCCCGAGGGCCCGACGAGAACGGTGAACGAGCCGTCGGCGATGTCGATGTCGACGCCGTGCAGCACGGCGGTCTCGCCGAAGCTCTTCTTGACCGACTGGATCGTGACGCTCGCCATGGCTGAAGGGGCGCGGCAGAAACCCGCGCCGGCGAAGTATCGGCAAGGCCCCCAGGCGCCGCCATGAGGGCAAACCGGTAGACCGATCGAGGAACCAATTCGTATGATGACCCGATCACCATGTTGAATCGCGCCAGCGCCGCTCCCGCGTCGGAAACGCTGCCCTTGGTCGCCGAGCGCCTGTCCGACCGGCTCGCCGCCCGCCTCGGCGGCCAGATCGACGCCGGTGCCCTGCGCCCGGGCGATCGCCTGCCCACCGAGCAGCGCCTCGCCGAGGCGCACGGCGTCTCACGCACGGTCGTCCGCGAGGCCGTGCACCAATTGCGCTCGCGCGGCCTGGTCCGTTCGCGCCAGGGCTCGGGCGTCTATGTCACGGCCGCGCCGTCGGGCGAGGCGTTCACGCTCGACCTGGCCCTGATCGATTCGATCGACGACGTCCTGCGCGTTCGCGAAGTGCGCCGCGCCCTCGAGGCCGAGACCGCCGCGCTCGCCGCCGAGCGCGCCAGCCGGGCCCAGGTCGCGGCGCTGCGCAAGGCCTTGCGTGCGATCGACCGCAGCGCCGCCGAAGCGCGCGACGGCGTCGAGGAAGACCTCGCCTTCCATCGCCTGCTTGCCGAGGCCGCAGGCAACCCCCACTTCGGCCGCCTGCTCGAGTTCCTCGAGCAGTACACGAAGGAAGCGATGCGGGTGACGCGCCGCAACGACGCGACCCGCACCGACTTCGTCGAGGCGGTCCGCATCGAGCACGCTGCGATCGTCGACGCGATCGCCGCCGGCGACCCGGCGCTCGCCCGCCGGCGCGCCGTCCAGCACATGCGCGGCGGCGACCGCCGCATGCGCAGCGCCGAACCGATCATGGTCACCAAGAGGAGCACGCGCCGATGAAGATCCTGATCACCGGCGGGGGCGGCTTCGTCGGCTCGCGCCTCGCTTCCGCGCTGCTCGCGCGCGGCCGGCTCGACGGCCAGGCCATCGACCGCCTCGTCCTCGCCGACCAGGTCGCGCCGCGCGCCGAGCTGACGAGCGACCCGCGCGTCGAAGCCCGCGTCGGCGCCCTCGCCGGCCAGTGCGAGGCGCTCGGCAAAGAGGGCTTCGATGGCGTCTTCCACCTCGCCTCGGCGGTCTCGGGCGAATGCGAGGCCGACTTCGACCTCGGCCTGCGCTCGAACATCGACACCACCCGCGCGCTCCTCGATGCACTGCGCGCCGCGAACGGCCGCGGCCGGGCAGCGGCGAAGCTGGTCTTCTCGAGCTCGCTCGCGGTCTTCGGCCCGGATCCGTCGCTGCCGCTGCCGCCGCGCGTCGGCGACGACACGCTGCCGGCACCGAAGACCTCGTACGGGACGCACAAGCTCATCTGCGAGCACCTGGTCGCCGACTACGCAAGGAAGGGCTTCATCGACGGCCGCTCGGCGCGCCTGATGACCGTGACGGTGCGGCCGGGCCGGCCGAACGGCGCAGCGTCGTCGTTCTTCTCCGGCATCGTCCGCGAGCCGCTCGCCGGCGTCGAGGCGATCTGCCCGGTCTCGCCCGACGTCTCGCATGCGGTGACGTCGCCGGCGCGGACGGTCGAGGGCCTGATCGCCGTCTACGAGGCCAGCGTCGAGCAGCTCGGCGGCCGGCTCGGCCTCAACCTGCCGGCCGTCAACGTCACCGTCGCCGAGATGCTGGCGGCGCTCGCGGAAGTCGCCGGTCCCGAGGTGCGCGAGCGGGTTCGCTTCGTTCGCGACGAGACCATCGCCGGCATCGTCGCCAACTGGCCGAAGGGCGCGACGGCGGCGCGGGCGGCGCGGCTCGGGCTGCACGCCGACAAGAGCTTCGCCGACATCATCCGCCAGTACATCGCCGATTGCCGCGCCGGCCCCGACGCAGCGCAATCGCTCAAGGGCCTCGCCAAGGAACGCCAGCCATGAACAGGATCGATCTCGAAGGCCGCGTCGCGGTCATCACCGGCGGCGCGCAGGGCATCGGCTACGCCATCGCCGAGCGGATGCTCGCCTCGGGCGCGGCCGTCTCGCTCTGGGACGCCGACGCCGCCAAGCTCGCCGAGGCGAAAGCGGCGCTCGCGAGCGCCGGCCGCGTCTTCGCCGAGGAGCTCGATCTGACGAGCGAGAGCGCCGTCGCGGCGGCGACCGCGCGCACGATCGGCGCGGCCGGCAAGATCGACATCCTCGTCAACAACGCCGGCATCACCGGCGGCAACGCGCCGACCTGGGAGCTCGCCCCCGACGTCTGGCGCCGCGTCATCGACGTGAACCTGGTCGCGCCCTACCTCGTCTGCCGCGCCGTCGTGCCGCACATGATCGAGAAGAAGTACGGCCGGATCGTCAACATCGCCTCGGTCGCGGGCAAGGAAGGCAACCCGAACGCGTCGCACTACAGCGCCTCCAAGGCCGGCGTGATCGCGCTCACCAAGTCGCTCGGCAAGGAGCTCGCCGGCAGGGGCGTGCTCGTCAACGCGGTCGCGCCGGCGGCGGCGAAGACGGCGATGTTCGCGACCATGACGCAGCAGCACATCGACTTCATGCTCTCGAAGATCCCGATGGGGCGCTTCCTCGAGGTCGGCGAGGCGGCGGCGATGGTCGCCTGGCTGGCATCGGAAGACTGCTCGTTCAGCACCGCGTCGGTGTTCGACCTGTCCGGCGGCCGCGCCACCTACTGAGCGCGGCGACGCCCTCCGACGCGGCACTAAAGCGCGCATCGATATCATCGATCGGCTTCAACCCGGACCGGAGAACGCCGATGAAAACGCACCCTGCCGCCCTGCCGCTTCTCGCCTCGCTGCTGGCCTTCGCCTGCGCGACGCCGCCGGGGCCGCCGTCCTATGTCGCGACGACCCTGCAGCCGACCCGCGGCAACACCGCGGCCGGCACCGTCTGGTTCATCGCCGACGGCGCCGACGTTCGCATCCGCGGCCGCGTCAGCGGCCTGACGCCGAACCAGGAGCACGGCTTCCACGTCCACGAGAAGGGCGACTGCTCGAGCGGCGACGGCATGAGCGCCGGCGGCCATTTCAACCCGACCGGCAAGCCCCACGGCCCGCCCGCCGGCGAGCACCACGCCGGCGACCTGCCGGCACTGACGGCCGACGCCGCGGGCACGGTCGCGATCGACTCCCGCGTGCGCGCGGTTGCCGACGGCCCGTCGGGATTCGCCGGCAAGGCGCTGATCGTTCACGTCAATCCCGACGACTACACGACCCAGCCGACCGGCAACTCGGGCGCGCGCATCGCCTGCGGCGTGATCAACGCGGCGGCGCCGCGCGACGCCAGCGGCCAGCTGATGCCGTTGCCGCGGGATCTCTAGCCGGCCTGTTCAACCGTGTCCTCGACGCCAGTCGCGGTGTCGCGACGGACCGCGCTCGCTCTGCGTCTCGGCATCGGCGCATTGCTGCTCGTCGGCGCGGCATGGCTGTTCGGCGCGATCGCCGAAGACGTCGCGACCAGCGATCGCCTGACCCTCTTCGACGAGGTGATCGCGCGCTGGTTGCGCCTGCATGCGACGCCGACGCTGACGCGCTGGATGCTGTGGGTGAGCAACCTGCACTCGACGGTCGCGGTGTCGTGCTATGCCGCGATCGCCGCGGTCGTGCTCACGCGGCGCCGGCAATGGCGCCGCCTCGCGGCCGTCTTCATCTGCGTCGCCGGCGGGCTGACGCTCAACTTCCTGATGAAGCTGGCCTTCCATCGCGCCCGACCGGTCCTCGACGACCCGTTGCTGACGCTGTCGAGCTACAGCTTCCCGAGCGGCCACGTCGCCGCCAGCACGCTGATGTACGGCCTGCTCGTCGTCTGGATCTTCACGCGGACGCGAAGTCCCTTCGTTCGCGTCGCGAGCCTGGTCGTCGCGTTCTGCGCGATCGCCCTCGTCGCCTTCTCGCGCATGTACCTCGGCGTCCACTACCTGAGCGACGTCGTCGCCGCCTTTGCCGAGGGCGTCGCCTGGCTGGCGCTTTGCCTGAGCGCGCTGGCCGTGTACTGGAGCCGGACGCCGATGAAGGACGCCGGAGCCGCGCCGGCAGCGTGAGCGCATGACGAGGACGCGCTCCGCCGATGCCGCCGACGCGATCGTCATCGTCAACGCCCGCTCGGGCGAAGGCAACGACAAGGCGCGCTCCGACCACCTGCGGCGCCTCTTCGGAGCGGTCGGCATGAAGCCCGAGATCAGGCTCGTCCAGGGCGGCGCGGCGTTTCGCGGCACGCTCGCGAAGGCGGTCGCAAAGCGGCCGCGTATGGTCGTCGCCGGCGGCGGCGACGGAACGATCAGCACGGTCGCCGCGGCGCTTGTCGACACCGGCATCGTCCTCGGCGTCCTGCCGCTCGGCACGCTGAACCACTTCGCCAGGGACCTCGGCATTCCGCTCGACCTCGCCGAGGCCGTCGCGGTGCTGGCCCAAGGTCGCGAGGCGCGCGTCGACGTCGGCGAGGTCAACGGCCGCATCTTCGTCAACAACTCGAGCCTCGGCCTGTACCCCGACATCGTTCGCGACCGCGAGCGCCAGCAGCGGCGACTGGGCCGAAGCAAGTGGTCGGCACTTTTCTGGGCGACGATCGCGGCGCTGCGCCGCTATCCGTTCCTCGGCGTCAGCCTGGTCGTCGACGGCAAGGCGGTCGCGCGCCGCACGCCGTTCGTCTTCATCGGCAACAACGAGTACTCCATGGCGGGCTTCGCAATCGGCGAACGCGCCCGCCTCGATGCCGGCGCGCTGAGCCTCTACGTCGCCCAGCGCCCCGGTCGCTGGCGCCTGTTCCTGCTCTTTCTGCGCGCCCTCGTCGGCCGCCTGCGCCAGGCGCGCGACTTCGACGCGATGGCGGCGACCGAGATCGACGTCCAGAGCCGGCGCCGCCGCCTGCGCGTCGCGACCGACGGCGAGGTGACGACGATGGCGCCGCCGCTGCACTATCGCGTTCGACCGGCCAGCCTCGTGGTCATGCGACCGGCAGAGGACGACGCGCCCTGATACAACGACGCCGATGCGGACCCTCGTCCATCTCTCCGACCTCCACTTCGGGCGCACCGATCCGGCGCTCGTCGAGCCGCTGATCGCGGCGGTCGACGCGGCCCGTCCCGACGTCGTCGTCGTCTCCGGCGACCTCACGCAGCGCGCGAAGGCGCGCGAGTTCGAAGCGGCGCGCGCCTTCCTCGCGCGGCTGCCGCGGCCGCAGGTCGTCGTTCCCGGCAACCACGACGTGCCGCTCTACCGCGTCTGGGAGCGCTTCCTGAATCCGTTCGGCAAGTACCGGCGCTGCATCTCCGAGGACCTCGAGCCGTCGTTCGTCGACGCCGAGATCGCCGTCATCGGCGTCAACACGGCGCGCTCGCTCACCTTCAAGGACGGCCGCATCAACGACGAGCAGATGCAGTCGATCGAGCGCCGTCTCGATCCTCTCGGCGAATCGGTGCTCAAGGTCATCGTCACGCACCATCCGTTCGACCTCCCCGATCAGGCCGGCGACGTCGACCTCGTCGGCCGCGCGCACGCGGCGATGGACGTGTTCTCGCGCTGCGGCGTCGACCTGCTGCTGGCCGGCCACTTCCACACCAGCGAGGCGGGATCGACCGCGGAGCGCCACGAGATCGCCGGCTATTCGGCGCTCGTCGTCCAGGCCGGCACGGCGACCTCGACGCGCGGTCGCGGCGAGGAGAACTCGTTCAACGTCCTGCGCGTGACGAGGGACCGGATCGACGTCGAGCGGATGGCGTGGCGCGCCGATGCCGCGGCGTTCGGGCTCGCCGGCAGCGAGCGCTTCGTTCGCGACGGCTCGCGCTGGACCGAGTGCTGAGCCGGCCGCGCCTCAGCGCGCGGCTTCCTGATCCTGCAGCAGCCGCCACATCACCTTGCCGGAGCCGGACTTCGGCAAGGTGTCGACGAACTCGACGATCTTCGGCACCTTGTAGGCCGCCATGTTGTCGCGCGCCCAGGCGATGATGTCCTCGGCCGCGGTCTTGCCCCTGGCCTCGGCGCGCAGCACGACGACGGCCTTCACGGTCTCGCCGCGGTAGGCATCTCGGGCGGCGATGATGCATGCCTCCTGCACCGCCGGGTGCTTGTAGAGCAGCATCTCGACCTCGGCCGGCCAGACCTTGAAGCCGCTGGCGTTGATCATCCGCTTGAGCCGGTCGGTGATGAAGAAGTAGCCTTCCTCGTCCATGCGGCCGAGGTCGCCGGTGCGGAAGAATTTGCGGCCGTCGAAGTCGACGAACGCCGCCGCGGTCTCCTCCGGGTGGCGCCAGTAGCCGGTGAAGACCATCGGCCCGCGGGTGATGATCTCGCCGACCTCGCCGGGCGGCAACTCCTCGAGCGTGAGCGGATCGACGACGCGCGAGTCGACCGAGAAGATCGGAATGCCGAGGCACTGCAGCTTGGCGCGCTCGGGCGGATTGGCGTGGCTCGGCGCCGCCGTCTCGGTGAGGCCGTAGCCTTCGGCGAAGGTCAGGCCGAACTCGGTCTGCAGCCGCTCGGCGACCGCGAACGGCATCGCCGCGCCGCCGCCGCTGATGCTGCGCAGGCTCGACAGGTCGAAGCGCTTGTAGTTGGGGCTGCCGAACAGGTCGATGACCATCGTCGGGATGCAGACCCAGTGCGTGATCCGGTGCTGCGAGATCAGGCGGCCGGCGAGCTCACGGTCCCAGCGCGGCATGAGGACGACGGTCGAACCCGAGTGCACCGAGCCGAGGACGCTGTAGAGCATGCCGGTGATGTGGAACATCGGCACGACGCCGAGCGCGACCGGCTCGGGACCGCCGCCATAGCCCCATTGGCCGCCGACCGCGTTGTGCATCAGCGTGCGGTGGGTGTGCATGCAGCCCTTGGGCAGGCCGGTCGTCCCCGAGGTGTAGGGCAAAAGCGCGAGGTCGTCGGGGCGGGCGGTGTGCGGCCCGGGCGCGTCGCCAGCGCCGAGGGCATCGGTCCAGCGCGTGCAGCCGGCCGGCAGCGCCGGGTCGCCGCGCAGCCAGGCGTCCATCGCCGGCGGCGGTGCATCGGCTTCGTCGATCTCCGCCGGCGCCGGCATCGTGTCGGCATAGCGCGTCGCGACGATCGCCCGAACGCGCTCGGCTTCGGGCAGCGCCGCGTTGGCGGCGGCGACGATCGTCGCCAGGTCGGCGCTGCAGATGACGACCTTGGTGCCGGGATCGCTGATGTAGTGCTTGAACTCCTCGGCGCGGTTCATCGGGTTGACCGGCACGACGACCGCGTTGGCGCGCAGCACGGCATAGAGCGCGACCGGGAACTGCGGGCAGTTCTGCATGAAGACGGCGACGCGGTCGCCGGCCTCGACGCCGGCCGCCTGCAGCCAGCCGGCGAGCGCGAGGGCGTCGTCGCGCAGCTGCCGATAGCTGAGCGCGCGACCGAAGAAGAGATAGGCGGCGCGATCGGGAAAGCGCGTCGCCGCGACCTCGAGGTTGAACCAGAGCGACGTCTCCGGCGCGACCACGGCGCGCGGCAGCCGCCGCGGCCAGACCGCAAGATGCGGACGGTCGGCGGGGACCTCGAAATCGGATGGCGTCGCCACGAATGCTCCTGTCGCTGAAGAAGAGAGCACGGGTATAGCCGAGCACGCCAGGTCTTTCCACGGCACCTTCCCGGAGACGTGGCAGGGTCGCCGGCGCGCGGCGCAGCCGGCACGGCGCCTCGCGGTCAGCCGGTCACTGGTTCTGGCGCGACGTCTTGCGGGCGAGGATGCCGATGCATTCCGGCGTCGAGCGGAAGCGCGCCTCTTCGCACCGCTCGTCCAGGCAGACCGCCCGGGCGATGAAGCCGAGCTTGCCGCAGACGTCGCGCACCGACTCCGGCGCGGCCTCGTAGCTCGGCGTCGCAGACCGCTGCCCGGCGACGTAGGCGTCGCGCGCCGCCGTCGCGCTCGGCGGACGCGACCGATCGCCGTTGGTCGTGGGCACGCCGGTATTCGGAAACACCGTCGTCCCGTCGGGCGTGCGCGCGGTGCCGGCGCCGGTGGTGCTCGCTGTCAGCGCGGGATCGTCACCGACGCGCGGCACCGGCTTGCCCGGCGGGCGAACCCGCGCCGCGCTCGCCGCGCTGGCGTCCACGATGGGAGCGTGCTCGCCCAGCGAAGGACGCGCGGCGGTGTCGCCGTTGGCGGCGACCGAAGGCGTCGTCACGGCGGCGGCCGTCGGCCGGGAGGTTGTCGAGTCGAGGGCGTTCGAGGTTGCGGTCTCGACGATCATCGGCGACGCCGGCGCGGCCGCCGGCGCGATGCCTGCAACGCTGGCCGCCGGCGCGGATGCGGCGCTCACCGGATCGATTGCCGCCGGATCGCGGCGCGCCGAGAACTGCCACGCGGCGATCGCGGCGATGGCGACGAACAGGCCGCCGCCGGCGAGGCCGAGCCAGGTCTTCGACGAAGCGCCACGGGCCCTCCCTGTGGAGGCAGACGACGACGCGGCGAGCGGTGCCGGCCGGGACAGGGCCGGCGCAAGCGGGGCGGGCCGACTGGACGTTCCGGCAGCACCGGGCGGCAGCGTCGGCGGCCGAGACGCGGCCCAGGAGGCCGGCTGTGAAGGCGCGCCTTCACGCCCGAGCGACGGCGACACCGACGGCGGGCCGCTGCGCGCGGCCGATGACGTCGGCGTCAGTGCGGCCGGCACCGAGGGCGGCCCGCTGCGCGCTGCCGTCGACGCTGCCGCGGTGGTCGAGGCCGGGCGCGCCGGCGCCGGTGTCGTCGGCGCGGGAGTCGCCTGCGCGGTCGTGCGCGTCGCGGGCGCGGCAGCGGTCCGCGGGGCCGGCGTGCCTTGTGGCCCGGCGGGCGCCTGCGGCGGCGGCGAACGTTGCTCCGCCGGCCGTTGCGGCGGCGTCTCGGTCGGGGCCGCGCGCGCCGTCGGCATCGATGTCGTCGGGCTGAAAGTCGTCTTCGTGGTCGACGGCGGCGCGACCGGCGCCGTCGGCATGTGCGTCGGCAGATAGGCCGTGTTGACGCGCGTCGCGTCGGCCGCCTGCTCGATCTGCGGCCCCGCCGCTGCAGGTGCGAGAGCGCCGGGAATCGTGATGCCGGGCCGCCCGCGCTGCGGAATCTCGGCCTGGCCGTCGAGCACCGCGCGCAGCTGCTCGCCGCTCTGCGGCCGCTGGATCGGCCGGATCGAGAGCATCCACGACATCGCCTCGAGGAAGCGCGGCGAGACGCCGGGGACGATGCGGCTCTCGATCGCGTCGCCGTCGTCCTGGACCGCGCGCGCCGTCGCCGGTGCCGGCGGCACGCCGAAGAGGAGGTAGTGGACGACGGCGCCGAGCGCGTAGATGTCGGTCCACGGCCCCTGGCGCAGCTGCGTCATCTCGGCGTACTGCTCGATCGGGGCGTAGCTGGGCTTCAGGATCGCCGTCAGCGACTGCGTGCGGTCGCTGATGACGCGCCGCGCCGCGCCGAAGTCGAGCAGCACCGGCGGGCCGTCGCGCGGCAGGAGGATGTTGTCGGGCGCGATGTCGCGGTGGTAGACGCCTTCGCGATGGAGCAGCTCGAGCGCCGACAGGATCGGCGTCAGGACGCTGCGGATCCACGCCTCGTCGGGCGCATGCGGCATGCCGCGCCGCGCGTCGCGCAGCGTCACGCCCTGCAGGAAAGGCATCACCATGTAGGCGGTGGCGTTGTCTTCCCAGAAGCGGTAGACCTTGACCAGCGACGGGTGGTCGAAACGGGCGAGTAGGCGCGCCTCGTTGATGAACGAGCGCAGGCCGATCGCGTAGGTCTCGGCGAACGAGCTCGAGCGCACCGTGATCTGCGGCCCGGCGCCGCGCGCGGCGAGCGACGCCGGCATGTATTCCTTGAGCGCGACCTCGCGCTCGAGCGAATGGTCCTGGGCGAGGTAGACGATGCCGAAGCCGCCGACGCCGAGGACGCGGAGGATCTCGAATTCGCCGAAGCGCGTTCCCGGCGGCAGCGCGTCGTGGTCGGTCCCGGACGCCGGGGCCGAGGGCTTGCTGAGGGTGGGTGGGTGCGTGCTCATCGTTCCGCGGTGGGCCTGGGCCCCGGGAGACCGCGAGCTTACCGCAGGGCCCTGGCCCGGAACACCCTCGAGCGAGGGGCGGTTCCCGGACGGTCTTCCGGGGCTGAAAATAGCGCCCTTCCGCACCGATCGCATCCTCAAAGGATGCGAAAGCCCATGACCACGATCCTCCAGCACCTTCCCGTCGGCGAACGCGTCGGCATCGCCTTCTCGGGCGGCCTCGACACCAGCGCGGCGCTGCACTGGATGCGCGGCAAGGGGGCGGTGCCCTACGCCTACACCGCCGACCTCGGCCAGCCCGACGAGCCCGACTACGACGACATCCCGCGCCGGGCGCTGCAGTACGGTGCCGAGAAGGCGCGCCTGATCGACTGCCGCGCCCAGCTCGCCGCCGAGGGCCTGGCGGCGCTGCAGTGCGGCGCCTTCCACATCTCGACCGCCGGCGTCACCTACTTCAATACGACGCCGCTCGGCCGCGCCGTCACCGGCACGATGCTGGTCTCGGCGATGAAAGAAGACGGCGTCGATATCTGGGGCGACGGCAGCACCTACAAGGGCAATGACATCGAGCGCTTCTACCGCTACGGCCTGCTCGCCAACCCGGCCCTGCGCATCTACAAACCCTGGCTCGACCAGGCCTTCATCGACGAGCTCGGCGGCCGCGCCGAGATGTCGGCGTTCATGGCCCAGGCCGGCTTCGCCTACAAGATGTCGGCCGAGAAGGCGTACTCGACCGACTCCAACATGCTCGGCGCGACCCACGAGGCCAAGGACCTCGAGCAGCTCGCGAGCGGCATGACGATCGTCGAGCCGATCATGGGCGTCGCCTTCTGGAAGGACCAAGTCGCGGTGAAGCGTGAATCCGTCACGGTTCGCTTCGACGAAGGCCGGCCGGTCGCCCTGAACGGCGTCGCCTGCCCGGACCTGGTCGCGCTGCTGCTCGAGGCGAACCGCATCGGCGGCCGCCACGGCCTCGGCATGAGCGACCAGATCGAGAACCGGATCATCGAGGCGAAGAGCCGCGGCATCTACGAGGCGCCGGGCCTGGCGCTGCTCTTCATCGCCTACGAGCGGCTGGTCACCGGCATCCACAACGAGGACACGATCGAGCAGTACCGCGATCACGGCCGCCGTCTCGGCCGGCTCCTCTATCAGGGCCGCTGGTTCGACCCGCAGGCGATCATGCTGCGCGAGACCGCCGAGCGCTGGGTCGCGCGCGCCGTCACCGGCGAGGTGACGATCGAGCTGCGCCGCGGCAACGACTACTCGATCCTGAACACCGAGTCGCCCAACCTCAGCTACAAGCCCGAGCGGCTGACGATGGAAAAGGGCGCGTCGAGCTTCTCGCCGCAGGACCGGATCGGCCAGCTGACGATGCGGAACCTGGACATCGCCGACACGCGCGAGAAGCTGCTCGCGTACGCGAAGGCAGGGCTGCTGACCGCGGGTACGGGGTCGTCGCTGCCGCGCTTGAAGGGGAAGACCGAAGGCGATTGAGGCGGCTGTCCGCACGACCGCGCATCGCCGGGCGGTCGGCGCCGAGCCCGCTGCCCGGCCGCGGCCTGGCGCGCTCGGCGCAGCGCGGTCATGCGGCCGACCGCCGAGCGCCGCGCCGTCACACGACCACCGGCTCGTGCTCGAGGCGGATGCCGAAGCGGCCGTAGACGCTTTCCTGGATCGCGCGCGACAGCGTCATCACCTCCGAGCCGATGGCGGCGCCGCGATTGACGAGGACGAGCGCCTGGCGCTCGTAGACGCCGGCCTGGCCGACCGACTTTCCCTTCCAGCCGCAGGCGTCGATCATCCACGCGGCGGCGAGCTTGACGCTGCCGTCGGGCATCGGATAGTGAACGATCTCGGGATCGCGGCCGATGATGTCGCGGCACTGCTCGGGCGTGACGACCGGGTTCTTGAAAAAGCTGCCGGCGTTGCCGATCGCCGCCGGGTCGGGCAGCTTGGCGCGGCGGATCGCGACGACCCAGTCGAAGATTTGGCGCGCATCGGGCGCATCGATGCCGGTCTCGGTCATCTTCTTCTGCAGCTCGAGGTAGCCGAGCACCGGCTGCCACGGCCGCGGCAGGCGAAAGCGAACGCGCGTGATGAGGCTCCTGCCGGCGAGCGAATGCTTGAAGACGCTGTCGCGGTAGCCGAACGCGCAGATCTGCGGGCCGAGCGTGACGCTGCGGCCGGTGACGAGATCGACGGCGTCGAGCGACTCGAAGCGCTCCTTCAGCTCGACGCCGTAGGCGCCGATGTTCTGCACCGGCGCCGCGCCGACGCTGCCGGGGATGAGGGCGAGGTTCTCGAGCCCGGGCCAGCCGTTGTCGAGGGTGAAGGCGACGAGGTCGTGCCAGCTCTCGCCGGCGCCGGCCTCGACGATCCAGGCATCGGCGCGTTCGGCGACGAGGCGCATGCCGCGCACCTCGACCTTGAGGACGACCTGCGGCATGTCGCGCGTCAGGATGATGTTGCTGCCGCCGCCGAGGATGAACTTCGGCGCCCTGCCGAGCGCCTTGTCGTCGACGACGCGGCGCACGTCGGCATCGCTCGCGATGCGAACGAGCGTCTTCGCGACCGCGGGCAGGCCGAAGGTGTTGTAGGGTTTGAGGTTCACCCCCGCATCGATTTGCATGGGAGAATTTTGGCGCATAAGCGCGCGCGCCGGCGCCTCGCCGGCCGCCGTTCGGAGACTTCGCAGATGCCCAGCTTCGATACCGTCCTCGACCCCGACCTGGTCGAGGTGAGGAACGCCGTCGACCAGAGCGCGAAGGAGATCGGCACGCGCTTCGATTTCAAGGGCTCGTCGTCGAAGGTCGAGCTGAAGGACAAGGAGATCACGCTCTACGCCGACAACGAGTTCCAGCTCGGCCAGGTGCTCGACATCCTGATCGCCAAGCTGACCAAGAGAAACGTCGACGCCCGCTTCCTCGACCGCGACGCCAAGATCGAGAAGATCGGCGGCGACAAGGTCAAGCAGCTGATCGTCGTTCGCAGCGGCATCGGCGCCGAGACGGCCAAGAAGCTGCAGACGACGATCAAGCAGAGCAAGCTCAAGGTGCAGGCCTCCATTCAGGGCGACACGGTGCGCGTCACCGGCGCCAAGCGCGACGACCTGCAGGCGGCGATGGCGCTGATCAGGAAGGAAGTCGCCGACCAGCCGCTCTCGTTCAACAACTTCCGCGACTGAGCCGATGGAGCGCCTCGCCGCAGGCCTCGTCGCCCTGCTCTGCGCCGCCGGCGCGGCCGCGCAGACGGTGTCGATGGCCGGCAGCCTCGGCAGCAACGCGCTTCTGGTCATCGACGGCAAGCCGAGGAACATCCCGGTCGGCACGACGGTCGACGGCATCCGCCTCATCGGCGTCACCGGCAACGAGGCGGTCGTCGAGGTGAAGGGCAAGCGCCTCGTCCTGCGCCTGGGCGATGCGCAGGTGAACCTCGGCGGCAAGGCGAGCGAGGGCATCGGCAAGCAGATCGTGCTCACGGCGCAAAGCGGCGGCCACTTCCTCGCCAACGGCTCGATCAACGGCCAGAGCGTCCGCTTCATGGTCGACACCGGCGCGACCCTGGTGGCGATGGACAAGTACGAAGCCGAACGCCTCGGCATCGACTACAAGAACGGCCGACGCGGCATGACCAGGACGGCCAATGGCGACGTCCCCTACTACACGACCAAGCTCAGGACGGTCCGCATCGGCGACGTCCAGGTCTACGACGTCGACGCGATCATCTCGCCGGCGCCGATGCCGTACATCCTGCTCGGCAACAGCTTCCTGACGCGCTTCCAGATGAAGCGCGAGAACGACGTCATGACGCTCGACCTGCGCTACTAGCGCCTGCTTCATCCATGCCGCGGCTGTCGCAGCGCCGGCAGGCCGAATCGAACGGTCGTGCTAAAAAGAGCGTCGCCTCGCGCTGACGGAGACATCGATGGACCTCGCCTTCACCCCTGAAGAACAAGCCTTCCGCGCGCAGATCCGCGCCTGGGTCCGCGACAACCTGCCCAAGGACATCAGCGACAAGGTTCGCAACTCGATCCACCTGACGCGCGACGACCTGCAGCGCTGGGCCAGGATCCTCGGCAAGCAGGGCTGGCACGGCTGGGCCTGGCCGACGCAGTTCGGCGGGCCGGGCTGGAACGCGATCCAGAAGCACCTGTTCGAGGAAGAGACCGCGCTCGCCGGCGCGCCGCGCGTGATCCCGTTCGGGCCGGTGATGGTCGCGCCGGTGATCATGGCATTCGGCACGCCGGAACAGCAGAAGCGATTCCTGCCCGGCATCGCCAGCGGCGAGGTCTGGTGGAGCCAGGGCTACAGCGAGCCGGGGTCGGGCTCCGATCTGGCATCGCTGAAGACGAAGGCCGAGAAGGTCCGCACCGGCAGCGGCGACAAGTACATCGTCAACGGCCAGAAGACCTGGACCACGCTCGGCCAGTACGGCGACTGGATCTTCTGCCTCGTTCGCACGTCGAGCGAAGGCAAGCCGCAGACCGGCATCAGCTTTCTCCTCATCGACATGAAGAGCCCCGGCATCACGGTGCGGCCGATCATCACGATGGAAGGCGAGCACGAGGTCAACGAGGTCTGGTTCGACAACGTCGAGGTTCCCGCCGACCAGCTGATCGGCGAGGAGAACAAGGGCTGGACCTACGCCAAGCACCTGCTCGCGCACGAGCGCACCAACATCGCCGACGTCAACCGCGCCAAGCGCGAGCTCGAGCGGGTCAAGCGCGTCGCCCAGGCCGAAGGCGTCTACGACGACGGGCGCTTCCGCGACCAGATCGCGCTCCTCGAGGTCGACATCGTCGCCCTCGAGATGATGGTGCTGCGCGTGCTCTCGGCCGAGAAGAGCGGCAAGCAGAGCCTCGATGTCGCCGGCCTGCTGAAGATCCGCGGCAGCGAGATCCAGCAGCGCTACAGCGAGCTGATGATGCTCGCCGCCGGCCCGGCGGCGCTGCCGCTCGATCGCGAGGCGATCGCGGCCGGCTGGCAGCCCGACCAGCTCGCCGGCGCCTTCGTCGCGCCGCTCGCATCGACCTACTTCAACCTGCGCAAGACGACGATCTACGGCGGGTCGAACGAAGTGCAGAGAAACATCGTCGCGCAGACGGTGCTCGGGAGCTGACCATGGACTTCGACTTCACCGACGACCAGGAGATGCTGCGCGACACGGTGCGCCGCTGGGTCGAGCGCGGCTACGACTTCGAGCGCCGGCGCGCGATCGTCAAGTCGGGCGGCTTCTCGCGCGACGCCTGGCAGGAGATCGCCGACCTCGGCATCTGCGGCCTGCAGGTGCCCGAAGCACAGGGCGGCCTCGGCCTCGGCCCGGTCGACGCGATGGTCGTGCTCGAGGAGCTCGGCCGCGGCCTCGTCCTCGAGCCGTACGCGGCGGTCGCGCTGGTCGCGACGAGCCTGCTCGAAGCCGGCCAGGCGGCCGCGGCGGCGCCGCGCCTGCAGCACATCGGCGAAGGCAAGGAGATCGTCGTCCTCGCCCACGAGGAGCGGCACTCGCGCTACCGCCTCGCGCACGTCGAGACGACGGCGCACGGCAGCGGCCACGCCTGGCGCCTGAGCGGGCGGAAGATCGCGGTCCCGGCCGGCGCCGCGGCGAACGCGTTCATCGTCCCGGCGCGCGTCGGCGGCGCCGTCGACGACGCCGCCGGCATCGGCCTCTTTCTCGTCTCGCCGGGACAGCCGGGCGTCGAGGTGCGCGCCTATCCGATGCAGGACGGCAGCAGCGGCGCCGACCTCGTGCTGAAGGAAGCCGCCGCGATCGAGCTGGTCGCGCCCGGCGCCGCCTTCGCCGCGCTCGAGCGCGCAGTCGACATCGGCATCGCCGCGCTCTGCGCCGAGGCCGTCGGCGCGATGGACAAGCTGGTCGCGATCACGATCGAGTACATGAACACGCGCAAGCAGTTCGGCGTCACGCTCGCGACCTTCCAGGCGCTGCGCCACCGCATCGCCGACGTCAAGATGCAGCTCGAGCTGGCGCGCTCGATGAGCTACTACGCGACGCTCAAGCTCGGCGAGGAGCCGGCGGCGCGGCGACGCGCGCTGGCGCAGGCCAAGGTGCAGCTCGGCACGTCGATGCGCTTCGTCGGCCAGCAGTGCATCCAGCTGCACGGCGGCATCGGCGTCACCGACGAGTACGCGGCGAGCCACTACTTCAAGCGGCTGACCGTGATCGAGATGACCTTCGGCGACACGCTGTTCCAGCTCGGCGAGGTGTCGCGGCGGATGCAGGCCACCGCCGGCGTATTCGCCTGAGCACGGAGCCCGCTTGCCGTTCGGCCTGACCGCCGTCGCCGGCCTCGAGGTCGGCCACTTCACCGATGCGCGCCGGCCGACCGGCTGCACGGTGATCGTCGCCCGCGACGGCGCCGTCGCCGGCGTCGACGTTCGCGGCGCGTCGCCGGGAACGCGCGAGACCGAGCTGCTCGATCCGGTCAACGCGATCGACAAAGTCCACGCGATCGTCCTCGCCGGCGGCAGCGCTTTCGGCCTCGACGCTGCCGGCGGCGTCATGCGCTGGCTCGACGAGCGCGGCATCGGCGCGGTCGTCGGCACGGCGAGCGACGGCGTCGCCAAGCCCTTCGTCGTTCCCATCGTGCCGGCCGCGATCCTGTTCGACCTCTGGGTCGGCGACTCGCGCATTCGCCCCGACGCCGCGGCCGGCTACGCCGCGTGCGAGGCGGCATCGCGCCATGCGCCGGCCGAAGGCAACGTCGGCGCCGGCGCCGGCGCCTCGGTCGGCAAGCTGTTCGGCATCGGTCGGGCGATGAAGGGCGGCATCGGCACCGCGTCGATCGAGGTCGGCGGCGTCACGGTGGCGGCGCTCGTCGCCGTCAACGCCATCGGCGACGTCGTCGATCCGCGCACCGGCCGCGTCGTCGCCGGCGCGCGCACCGAAGACGGCGGCAAGCTCGTCGGCACGATGCGGGCGCTCAAGCGCGGCGAGCTGTCGGCGCGCCTCGAGGCGCGCGGCGCCGGCGGCGCGGCGACGACGCTCGCCGTCGTCGCCACCGATGCCGTGCTCACCAAGGCCGAGGCGACCAAGGTCGCGCAGATGGCGCACGACGGGCTCGCGCGCAGCATCAATCCGGTCCACACGATGGGCGACGGCGACGTCGTCTTCGCCCTCGCCACCGGCGCGAGCGGCCGCAGCGCCGCAACGACGCTGGTCGGCGCGCTCGCCGCCGACGTCCTCGCCGAGGCCGTGCTGCGCGCGGTGCGCGCGGCGAAAGGAATCGGCGGCAACGGCCTGCCCGACCTGCCCTGCGCCGCCGACCTCGGTGCGGCGGGCGGAAAAGAAAAGCAAGGAGACGCTTCATGAAGGACCTGATCACGCGCCGCCGCCTGCTCCTCGCCGCAGCCGCTGCCGGCACCGCTTCCCTCGCCGCCTGCGCGACCCGACCGAGCGCCGCCGACATGCCCCCGATCGTCTTCGTGCCGGGCAACGGCGACACCGCCGGGCTCTGGACGACGACGATCTGGCGCTTCGAATCAAACGGCTGGCCGCGCGATCGCCTGCATGCGATCGACATGCCGTATCCGCTCGCGCGCGACGACGACGCGAAGGAGCAGCCCGGCCGCAGCTCGACCGCCGAGCACATGGCGTATCTGGCGGCCGAGGTGAAGAAGGTGCTCGCCGCGACCGGTGCGAGCAAGGTCGCCCTGGTCGGCAACTCGCGCGGCGGCTATCCGATCCGCAACTTCGTCGCCAATGGCGGCGGCGCGTCGATGGTCTCGCACGCCGTCCTCGGCGGCGTCCCGAATCACGGCGTGTGGGCGAATCCGGCGTTCCTTCCAGGCAGCGAGTTCAACGGCACCGGGCCGTTCCTCGCCAGGCTCAACGCGCCGCAAGGCCCGGCGGGCAACGAAGTCACGCCGGGCGTCGCCTGGATGACGATCCGTTCCGACAACAATGACAAGTTCGCCCAGCCCGACGGCGTCTGGATCGGCGCGCGCGGCACGCCGACCAACGTGAGCTTCGACGGGCCGGCGCTGAAGGGCGCCGAGAACGTCGTCATCGCCGGCATCGACCACCGCGAGACCTCGTTCAGCGCCAAGTCGTTCGCCGAGACCTATCGCTTCATCGCCGGCCGATCCGCGGCGACGCTGGCGATCGCACCGGAAGCGCGCGTCGTTCTCGACGGCACCGTCAGCGGCCTCGGCCTGGACAACCGCCAGGGCACTTTCGCGACCAACTTGCCGCTCGCCGGCGCGACCGTCGAGGTTTACGCCATCCACGCGGCCACGGGCGAGCGCCTCGGCCCGGCCCTGCATCGCAAGACGATCGGCGCGGACGGTCGCTGGGGGCCGTTCGTCGCCGACGGGACGGCGCGCCACGAGTTCTTGATCGCCGCCCCAGGTTATGCGACGACGCACGTCTACCGCTCGCCGTTCCCGCGCTCGTCGTCGGTGCTGAGCCTGCGTCCCGAACGGCTCGCCGACGCCGATCGCGACGCCGGATCGCTCGTCACGCTGACGCGGCCGCGCGGCTACTTCGGCGTGCCGCGCGACCGCATCGTCCTCGACGGCACGAGCCCGCCGGCGGGAATCCCGAGCGGCGTCGCCGGCGTGTCGACGGCGCGCGTCAAGATCACCGACGCGAGCGCGCGCACCGTCGTCGGCGAATTCAACGAGGAGCGCATCGTCGGCCGCACCTGGCCGGTCGCCGACAACCACGTCGTCGTCCTCGAGCTCACGTATTGATCGCCGCGCCCGGACGGTGAAGCCGAACGACCTGCTCTTCACCCAGGGCTTCGGCACGCGCCGCGAGTGCGCGGCGCTGGTCGCGAACGGCTGGCTCGAGGTCGAGGGCGTCGGCGTCGTCGACGATCCCGGCCAGGAACTCGGCGCCGGCGACGGCCTCTGGTTTCGCGTCCGCGGCGGCGAGCGCTGGCCGTACCGCGAGCGCGCCCTGATCGTCCTGCACAAGCCGGCCGGCTACGAGTGCTCGCTGAAGCCGCGCCACCATGCGAGCGTCCATTCGCTGCTGCCGGCGCCGCTGCGCCAGCGCGGCGTGCAGGCGATCGGCCGCCTCGACGCCGACACCACCGGCGTCCTCCTCTTCACCGACGACGGCGCGCTCGTCCATCGGCTGACGTCGCCGAAGCACCACGTCGCCAAGGTCTACGAGGTCCGCTGCAAGCACCCGGTCGATGCCGGCCAGGTCGAGCGGCTGCGCGCCGGCGTGCTCCTGCACGACGAGAACGAGACCGTTCGCCCCGCAGCCTGCGAGGCGACCGGCGCGCAGGCGCTGCGGCTGACCCTGACCGAAGGCAAGTACCACCAGGTCAAGCGCATGGTCGCCGCGGCCGGCAATCGCGTCGAGGGCCTCGAGCGCAGCGCCTTCGGCCCGATCCGCCTCGACGGGCTCGCCGCCGGCGCCTGGCGCTGGGCCGATCCGGACATCGAGTTCCGATCCGATCGCTGACGCGGCCTCGCGCCGTGACTTCTTGACGCGTCGGCGCCTTTCAGGTTGACCCCGAAGCGGCCGAAAACGAACCGATGCGGCCCGGTCTGTGAGTCTCCGCAGTTCCCTGCGCCCCGGACTCCCGAACCGCCTGCCGTGATCCCATCGCTCGCCCTCTTCGCCGTCAGCGTCGTCCTCAGTGCCGGCGCCGCCGCCGCGACCGTCGACGTCGTCGTCGCCGATGGCGCCGGCAAGCCGCTCGCCGACGCGGTCGTCATGCTCGAGCCGACCTCGGGGCGCCTGCCGGTGAAGCCGCTGAGCGGCGTGCAGATCGCGCAGGCGCACCGCCAGTTCGATCCCCAGGTGACGGTGATCCCGGTCGGCACCGCGGTCGCGTTCCCGAACCTCGACACCGTGCGCCACCACGTCTATTCGTTCTCGGGCGCGAGGACGTTCGAGCTCAAGCTCTACGCCGGCGTTCCGGCCGCGCCGGTCGTCTTCGACAAGGCCGGCATCGCCGTCCTCGGCTGCAACATCCACGACCAGATGGTCGCCTGGGTCGTCGTCGTCGACACGCCGTTCTACGCGCGCAGCTCGGCGCTCGGCAAGGCGTCGATGACGGGCGTTCCGGCGGGTGCCTACCGGCTCAAGGTCTGGCACTCGACCCTCGCCGACGCGTCGACGCCGAGCTCGAGCCTCGTCAGCGTCGGCAACGCCGACGTCGAGGAGCAGACGACCTTGCGAACCGAGAGGCGGCGGCCGTGAATTCGCCCGCGCGCTGGTGGCAGCGGTCGATCGGCGGCCGGATCATCCTGCTCTTCATGGCGCTGCTGATCGCGGTGCAGGTGGCGAGCTTCGCCGCCCTGCGCGCCAGCCTCGTCGATCACGCGCACCGCGTCCTGCCGGGCCAGCTCGAGTCGGGTCAGCGCCTGCTCCAGAACCTTCTCGACCGCCGCGCCCAGACCCTCATCAACGGCGCCCGACTCCTCGCGGCGGACTACGGCTTTCGCGAGGCGGTGAGCTCGAACGACTCGGAGACGATCGTCTCCGTGCTCGCCAACCACGGCGCCCGCATCGGCGCGACCGAGGCGGCGCTGCTCTCGACCGACTTCAGGCTGCGCGCGAGCACGGCCGTGCAGCACGAGGACCTGCTGCCGCTGGCGCAGCGCCTCGGCGCGCAGGCGGCGCGGTCGGGCCAGGCGAGCGCCATCACGCTGCAGCAGGGCCAGCCGTACCAGGCGGTGCTCGTGCCGCTCAAGTCGCCGCTCGTCACCGGCTGGGTGCTGATGGCGTTCCCGCTCGACGGCCAGCTCGGCAGCGACCTGAAGCGCCTCTCCGCCCTCGACCTGACGCTGCTCGCGCGCACGAGCCGAAGCGACCCGTGGTCGGTGAGCCTGACCAGCCTCGGCAGCGCCGCCGCGGCGACGCTCGCGCACCATCAGGCCAACGACGCCGGCGACGATGCGGCGATGACCTCGGTCGTCGCCCAGGGCGAGGAGCTCGGCGTGCGCGCGACGACGCTGAGCGGCGAGCGCCTCGGCGAGGCCGGCGCGAACGTGCGCGCGCTCCTCACCCTGTCGATCGACGACGCCGTCCGGCTCTCCGGCGACCTGCAGCTGGCGCTGATCGCGATCACGCTGGTCGGCATCGTCGTCTTCGCGTTCGGCAGCATCGTCACGGCGCGCCGGGTGACGACGCCGCTGCGCGGCCTCGCCGACGCTGCCGATCGCCTCGGCCGCGGCGACTACGCGACGCCGATGGCGCAGACGCTGCGCCACGACGAGATCGGCGAGCTGTCGCAGTCGTTCGAGCGGATGCGCCAGAGCATCGCCGAGAACCAGGCGCAGATCCTGCGCCTCGCCTACCGCGACAGCCTGACCGGGTTGCCCAATCGCGCCCGCTTCCGCGACGCCGTCCACCTCGCCCTGCGCGAGGCAGCGCCGGGCGCGACGGTCTCGGTCGTCATGCTCGACCTGAACCGCTTCAAGCACGTCAACGACGTGCTCGGCCACCGCATCGGCGACCTGCTCCTGGTCCAGGTCGCCGAGCGGCTGACCGAGCAGCTCGTGCGCGACGGCGACATGGTCGCGCGCCTGAGCGGCGACGAGTTCGGCGTCCTCCTGCGCACCGGCGACGTCGGCCTCGCCGTCTCGGTGGCGCGGCGCATCGAACAGTCGTTCGACGTGCCGCTGCTGCTCGAGGAGCATCACGTCGACATCGCCGCGAGCATCGGCGTCGCCTGCTGGCCCGAGCTCGCCGACGACGGCGACTCGCTCCTCAACCGCGCCGAGGTCGCGATGTACGTCGCCAAGGGCCGCGCCAACGGGCCGCTCCTCTACGACCCGTCGATCGACGTCGCCAGCGCGCAGACGCTGACGCTCCTCACCGAGCTGCGCCAGGCGCTCGATCGCGGCGAGCTGCGCCTCTTCCTGCAGCCGAAGATCGCGCTCGGCACCGGCCAGGTCGTCGGCGCCGAGGGGCTGCTGCGCTGGCAGCATCCGCAGCGCGGCCTCGTGCCGCCGGCCGAGTTCATTCCCTTCGCGGAGAAGACCGGCTTCATCCACGCCCTGACGATGTGGGTCTTCGAGGAAGCGGCGCGCCATTGGCACGCGCTCAACGACGACGGCATCGAGCTGCTGGTGTCGGTGAACCTCTCGACCCGCGACCTGCTCGATCCCGAGCTGGCGCAGAAGTTCGAGGCGGTGCTGGCGCGGCAGCGCGTGCCGGCGCGGGGCTTCTGCCTCGAGATCACCGAGAGCGCGATGATGGACGACCCGCAGCGCGCGCTCGCCACGCTCGACCGCCTCGCCGGCATCGGCTTCAAGCTCTCCATCGACGACTTCGGCACCGGCTATTCGTCGCTCGCCTACCTGAAGCGGCTGCCGGTGAGCGAGCTCAAGATCGACCAGTCGTTCGTCCGCAACATGCAGACCGACGCCAGCGACGCGACGATCGTGCGCTCGACGATCGACCTCGCCCACAACCTCGGCATCATGGTCGTCGCCGAGGGCGTCGAGAGCCTGCAGGTGTGGACGATGCTGCGCGACCTCCAGTGCGACGAGGCGCAGGGCTACCACATGGGCCGGCCGATGCCGATCGGCGAGTTCGCGGCCTGGTCCGCCAACTGGCTCGCCGGCCATCGCCGTCGCGACCTCGACAGCGCGGTCCTGCATTGATGGCGCGCGCTGCGACGGCCGCGCGACGGCTCGGCGCCCTCGTCGTCGCGCAGCTCGCGATCGCGTCGGGCACGGCGTTCGCCGATCCCGGCTACTACGTCGTCACGGTCTACGACGACCCGGGCCTGCGCACCGTCGACTTCCGCTACTGGTCGGTGAAGCCGAACGGCGCGACGGCGATCTACTGGCCCGAGGTCGGCCTCGGCTGGAACGTCAACGGCCGGTGGTACACCGAGGTCCTGGCGAGCTACGTCGGCGGCGCGCACTTCGCGACCGAGCTCGAGAACGTCCTCTGGCAGAACGACCTCCTCCTCACCCAAGGGCAGTATCCGGTCGACGTCGCCATCCACACGCTGTGGGCGATCCCGCAGAAGACGATGGCGCGCCACACGTTCGAATTCGGACCCGTGTTCCAGACCGACATCGACCGGACGCAGGTCAACTTCAACCTCGTCTTCGAGCGCGGCTACGCTGCCGAGAGCGCCGATCCGGTCGAGCTCAAGTACCAGTGGCAGCTGCGTCACCGCTGGCAGCGCTGGCTGCACGTGGGCGCGCAGGGCTTCGGCGAGCTCGGTCGCTGGAACCACTGGTCGAAGAGCGATGCCCAGTCGCACCGCGCCGGCCCGGCGCTGTTCGGCGCGATCCCGGCCGGACCGGGGACCGTCGCGTGGCAGGCCGCGTATCTGGTCGGCAAGACCTACGGGCGACGCGGCAGCATGTTGACGATGCGGATCAAGTACGACTTCTAGCGAAGCCGCGGCGACTAACCTCCGGCTAACCTCCGGCCGGTTCGATCTTGACGACGTCCGAGCTCGCGAGCAAGGCGTCGTACGACGTGTCGGTGAACGGGCGCGACATCTCGAACACGTTCAACGGATCCTGCTTCAGCTTCTTCGGCACGTTCGCCGGCTTGCCGCTTCCGGGCGGCGCCTTCGTTGCCGTCGGCATCGGCATCGGCCGCCCCAGCGACGGCACGGCCTCGTGCAGCTTGACCAGACCGCGGACCTTGACCAGCTCGCCTTCCTTGGCGCTCAGCTGGGCGAGCACGGTCGAGAACCGGTGCTCGTATTCCTTCTCGACCTCGCGCGAGGCGAGACGAATGGCGATCTCGACGCTGCGCTTGTGCACCCGATTGAGGATGCAATAGACGGCGAGGCCGGTCGAGATGCAACAGAAGATCGTGAACAGCATGGTCGATCCTTGAAGAAGGATTCAAGGCAGCGCCGAAGGTAGCGCAACTCGGCGCGCGCAAGCGCTGCGGCGCCGCGCGTCGCCGTGCGGTTTGCCACGCGGCGGGCGCATTCGCCGTAACAATCGCGAGGCCGTGCCGAACCGTTCCTGCCGCGCCGTCGTCGCGACCGCGCTCGTGCTTGTCCTCGCCGCCGCGCCAGTGCAGGCGCAATGGGTGCCTTCGGGCGAGCTCGCCAACGTCCTGGTCGTGCACGACTGCAGCCAGACCGCCGGCGACGTCGCCGTCTCGCGCCTCGATCCGCCGACCGTCTACCTCTGCGACACCGTCGTCCGGCTGGTCCGCAAGAAGGATCCGGGCGCCGAGCACTTCTACTTCGTCCACGAGTTCGGCCACATCGCGATGGCGACGTCGGACGAAGCCGCCGCCGACTGCTGGGCGGCGCGCGCGCTCGCCGGCGCGCCGCACGGCGGCCGCTACCTGCGCGCCGCGATCGAGCACTTTCGCGCCCGTCCCGACGACTACAGCCGCCGCTACGGAACGCCGAACCAGCGCGCCGAGCGGATCAGGCGCTGCGCCGAGGAAGCGCGGCCGGACGGCGATGCAATCGACCCGGCGCCGCCGGCGTCACCGCGGCGCGGGCGCTGATCGGCGCTAATCAGCGCATAGCGGCGCGGCGCGAACGCACCCGCCGATAATCCCGCGCCATGCGCGTCTTCCGCAGCCTGCGGCACCCCGGCCTCGCGCCGCGATGCGCGCTCACGATCGGCAACTTCGACGGCGTCCATCGCGGCCACCAGGCGATGCTCGCGCTGCTCGTCTCCGAGGCGGCGCACCGCGGCCTGCCGGCGACGGTGCTCACCTTCGAGCCGAACCCGCGCGACTTCTTCGCGCGGATGAGAAGCCAGCCCGACGCGGCGCCGGCGCGAATCGCGACGCTGCGCGACAAGCTGTGCGAGCTCGAGCGCTGCGGCGTCGCCCAGGCGGTGGTGATGCGCTTCGATGCGGCCTTCGCGGCGCAGACGCCCGAGGCCTTCGTCGCCGATGTCCTCGTCGCCGGCCTGGGCGCGCGCTACGTCCTCGTCGGCGACGACTTCCGCTACGGCGCGCGCCGCGCCGGGGACTACGCGATGCTCGACGCCGCCGGCGCGCGCCACGGCTTCGACGTCGCCCGCATGATGAGCTACGAGGTGCACGGCCTGCGCGTCTCGAGCTCGGCCGTGCGCGCCGCGCTCGCCGCCGGCGACATGGCCGAGGCGGCGGCGCTGCTCGGCCGGCCCTACAGCGTCAGCGGCCGCGTCGTTCACGGCGCACGCCTCGGCCGCGCCCTCGGCGAGAGCGGCGCCGGCCGCGGCGACGGCTTTCGCACCCTCAACATCCGCTTCGGCCATCCGAAGCCGGCGGCGATGGGGATCTTCGTCGTCCGCGTCCACGGCCTCGGGGGACTGGCAGGCACGCCAGCGATCGCCGGCGTCGCCAGCCTCGGCAAGCGGCCGACCGTCGACGACAGCGGCCGCGTCCTGCTCGAGGTGCACTGCTTCGACTGGCCCCACGCGCTCGGTGACGAAGGGGGCTACGGTAAACTCGTCCGCGTGGAGCTGCTGCACAAACTGCGCGACGAAGCGCGCTACGACTCGCTCGCCGCCCTCGCCGCCGCGATCGGCCAGGACGCTGCCGACGCGCGCGCCTTCCTCGCCGCAGAGGCCGCAGCGCATGCCGCGACCGGGCGGCAGACGACGCGCGACCGAATTTGATCGGCGCGTGGGTCGCAGCGCGCTGCGACGACCGTCGCGACCGATCGAGATCCGATCGTCGCCCGCCTCCTTCCTCCGCTGCCGACTGATGCCGACCGCTGCCCGAAAGATTCGCCATGGCTGACGAGCCTCGCTCCGATGCATCGGCCGCCCCGCGCCCGCCGATCGACTACCGCGCGACGCTGAACCTGCCCGACACGCCGTTCCCGATGCGCGGCGACCTGCCGAAGCGGGAGCCCGGCTGGGTGAAGAAGTGGAGCGAGGAAGGCGTCTACCAGCGTCTGCGCGAAGCTCGCCACGGCCGGCCGCGCTTCGTCCTCCACGACGGGCCGCCGTACGCGAACGGCCAGCTGCACGTCGGCCACGCCGCCAACAAGATCCTGAAGGACATGATCGTCAAGGCGCGCCAGCTCGCCGGCTTCGACTCGCGCTACACGCCGGGCTGGGATTGCCACGGGCTGCCGATCGAGAACGCGATCGAGAAGAGATTCGGGCGCGGCCTGCCGCGCGAGGAAGTGCAGGCGAAGAGCCGCGCCTACGCGACCGAGCAGATCGCCCAGCAGATGGCCGACTTCAAGCGCATCGGCGTTCTCGGCGATTGGGACCATCCGTACCGGACGATGGACTTCGCCAACGAGGCCGGCGAGATCCGCGTCCTGAAGCGGATGATCGAGCGCGGCTTCGTCTACCGCGGCCTGAAGCCGGTGTACTGGTGCTTCGACTGCGGCTCGTCGCTCGCCGAGTTCGAGATCGAATACGACGATCGCAAGTCGACGGCGGTCGACGTCGCCTTTCTCGCCGCCGAGCCCGACAGGCTCGCCGCGGCGTTCGGCGTCGCGCCCTTCGCCAAGGACGCCTTCGCCGTCATCTGGACGACGACGCCGTGGACGATCCCCGCCAACCAGGCGCTCAACCTCAATCCGAAGCTCGAGTACTCGCTCGTCGACACCGAGCGCGGCCTGCTCGTCCTGGCGAGCGCGCTGGTCGAGAAGTGCCTGGCGCGCTACGGCCTCGATGGCACGGTGCTCGCGAGCGTCGCCGGCGAGCGCCTCGACGGCCTCGGCTTTCGTCATCCGCTCGCCGCCGTCCATCCCGGCTACGACCGCATCGCGCCGGTCTACCTCGCCGACTACGCGACCGCCGAGGAAGGCACCGGCATCGTCCACTCGGCGCCGGCCTACGGCGTCGACGACTTCAACTCGTGCCGTGCGCACGGCCTCGCGGTCGACGACATCCTCAATCCGGTCCAGGGCAACGGCGTCTACGAAGACGCCTTGCCGCTCTTCGGCGGCCTGCACATCTGGAAGGCGACGCCGGTGATCGTCGACGCGCTGCGCGACGCCGACCGGCTGCTCGCGAGCTCGACCCTCGTGCACAGCTATCCGCATTGCTGGCGCCACAAGACGGCGGTCGTCTACCGCGCCGCGGCGCAGTGGTTCGTCCGCATGGACGAGCCCGACGACGCGACGCGCGGCGTGTTCGCCACCGACCCCGCGCCGCGGACCTTGCGCGAATGCGCGCTCGACGCGATCGACGCGACCGACTTCTATCCCGAGAACGGCCGGGCCCGCCTGCACGACATGATCGCGCACCGACCCGACTGGTGCATCAGCCGGCAGCGCAACTGGGGCGTGCCGCTGCCGTTCTTCCTCCACAAGGTGACGGGCGAGCTGCATCCCGACACGCTGGCGCTGATCGATCGCGCCGCCGCGATCGTCGCCGAGGGCGGCGTCGAGGCGTGGTCGCGTCTGAGCGCCGAAGACATCCTCGGCGTCGAGGGCGAGCGCTCGGCGGCGAGCTACGCCAAGAGCAACGACATCCTCGACGTCTGGTTCGATTCGGGCTCGACCTTCTTCCACGTCCTGCGCGGCAGCCATCCCGAGACGACGTCGCCCGACGACGACGGCACGAAGCCCGAGGCCGACCTCTACCTCGAAGGCCACGACCAGCACCGCGGCTGGTTCCATTCGTCGCTGCTGATCGCCTGCGCGATCGAAGGTCACGCGCCGTACCGGGGCCTGCTCACGCACGGCTTCGCCGTCGACGGCTCCGGCCGCAAGATGAGCAAGAGCCTCGGCAACTTCGTGGCCCTGCACGAGGTCACCGCCAAGCTCGGCGCCGAGATCATCCGCCTCTGGTGCGCATCGACCGACTACTCGGGCGACCTCGCGATCGACGACAAGATCCTGGCCCGCGTCGTCGACGCGTACCGGCGCATCCGGAACACGCTGCGCTTCCTGCTCGCCAACACGAGCGACTTCGACGCCGCGACCGACGCCGTCCCGCTCGCCGAGATGCTCGAGATCGACCGCTGGGCGCTCGCGCGCACGGCCGCGCTGCAGGCCGAGATCGTCGGCCGCGTCGACGCGGCGCGCGGCGTCTTCGCCGGCGGCCACTACGGCGACTACGAGTTCCATCCGGTCGTCGCCAAGCTGCAGGTGTTCTGCTCCGAGGACCTCGGCGCCTTCTACCTCGACGTCCTCAAGGACCGCCTCTACACGACGCCGACGGCGTCGCACGCGCGCCGCTCGGCGCAGACCGCGCTCTGGCACATCGCCCACGCGATGCTGCGCTGGATGGCGCCGTTCCTCAGCTTCACCGCCGAGGAGGCGTGGAAGGTGTTCGGGCCGAAGGGCTCGGTCTCGATCTTCACCGAGACGTACAGCGATACCCGCTCGTGGGCCGACCCGGCGCTGCTCGAGAAGTGGCAGCGCATCGGCCAGGTCCGGGTCGAATCGAACCGGCAGATCGAAAGCCTGCGCAGCGAGGGCAAGCTGGGCTCGTCGCTGCAAGCCGAGGTGAAGGTCGCGGCCGGGCCGGCGACGCTCGACACGCTCGCGTCGCTCGCCGACGACCTTCGCTTCGTGCTGATCGCCTCGGCCGCTGCTGTCGAAGCGCTGCCGGGTGCGG
>DASYKC010000095.1:0-46570 GCA_035995885.1 Caldimonas sp.
CTCGCCCTCGCCGGCTGCGCCAACCCGCGCGGCATCGACGCGAAGGCGACGCTGATCGCGCCGGGTGCGCTCGGCGCCGATGCCGCCGCCGCGGTCGCGCCGATCCCAGCCGACTGGTGGCGCGGCTTCGACGACCCCGTCCTCGCCGACCTGATCCAGCGCGCCACCGCCGGCTCGCCGTCTTTGCGCGTCGCCGCCGCGCGCGCCGCGCGCGCCTCGGCCAACGTCGACTCCGCCCGCGCCAACGAAGGCCCGCAGGTGACCGGCTCGGTCGATGTGTCGCGTCAGCGCTTCACCGCGAACGGGCTCTATCCGCCGCCGTTCGCCGGTGCCGTCCTGGACACCGCGACAGCGCAGCTCAACGGCTCGTGGGAGCTCGATCTGTTCGGTCGCAACCGCGCCCAGCTCGACGCCTCGATCGGTGCCGAGCGCGCCGCGATCGCCGACGCCGATGCGGCGCGCGTCCTGCTCTCGGTCAACGTCGCGCGCACCTACCTCCAGCTCGCCCGCCTGGCCGAGCAGCGCGAGGTGCTGCAGCGCGCGCTCGCGCAGCGCGAGGAGATGTTCTCGCTGACGCGCCAGCGCGTCTCGGCCGGCCTCGACACCGCCGTCGAGCTGCATCAGAGCGAAGGCCTCCGTCCCGAGACACGCCAGCAGCTCGAAGCGACCGAAGAGCAGATCGCGCTGACCCGCCACGCGCTCGCCGCCTTGCTCGCCGAGCCGCCCCAGCGTTTCGATTCGCTCACGCCGATGCTGACGACGCTGCGGCCGGTCGCCGTCCCCGACGTCGTTCCCGCCGACCTCGTCGGCCGCCGCGCCGACGTCGTCGCCGCGCGCTGGCGCGTCGAGGCCGCGTCCGGCGATGTCGCCGCGCAGCGCGCCCAGTTCTATCCGAACATCAGCCTGACCGCGTTCATCGGCCTGTCGAGCTTCGGCCTGGACAAGCTCGTTCGCGCCGGCAGCGAGCAGTACGGCGTCGGCCCGGCGATCCGCCTGCCGATCTTCGACGCCGGCCGCCTGCGCGCCGGCCTGCGCGGCCGCACCGCCGACCTCGACGCCGCGGTCGAGAGCTACAACGGCACGCTCGTCGACGCGATCCACGACGTCGCCGACCAGATCAGCTCGACACGATCGGTCGTCCGCCAGCAGAGCGAGCAGGCGGCCGCGCAGGCGTCGGCCGAATCCGCCTACGACCTGGCGACGCAACGCTATCGCGCCGGCCTCGGCGGCTACCTCACCGTTCTCAACGCCGAGAGCAACGTGATCGTGCAGCGGCGTCTGACGACCGACCTGCGCGCCCGCGCGATCGATTCGCAGATGCTGCTCGTCCGCGCCCTCGGCGGCGGCTACGTCGCGCCGCCCGAGGCGCGCGCCCTGGCGAGCGCCGGCGCCGCGCGCTGAGCGCGCGCCGGATCGCCCGCCATCTCGACACCGACCTGAAGACGATTTCCCCGGAGATTTCCATGAGCCTCGCCGAAGAAGAGCGCATCGCGCCTGCCACCGCCGCGCCGAAGCGCGCCGCCGCCGCAGCGGCGGCCAACCCGTCCGCCCTTGCCGCGCCGGGCGAGCCCGCGCCCGCCGAACCGGCATCCGCCGCGCCTGCACCTGCCGCGCCCGCCGCTGCCGCCGCGGCGGCAGCAGCGCGGCCCGCGCCCCGGTCGAAGCGCCGGCTCGCGCTCGGCGCCGTTACCCTCGCGGTGCTGCTCGCCGGCGCCGCCTACGGGGTCTACTACTGGCTCTACCTGAGCCACTACGAGACCACCGACAACGCCTACGTGCAGGGCAACGTCGTTCAGGTGACGCCGCAGGTTTCGGGCACGGTCGTCGCCATCAACGCCGACGACACCGACTTCGTCAAGGCCGGCCAGTCGCTCGTCAGGCTCGACCCCGCCGACGCGCAGGTCGCGCTCGAGCAGGCCGAGGCCCAGCTCGCGCAGACGGTGCGCGAGGTGCGCACG
Source organism: Caldimonas sp. (assembly GCA_035995885.1). GTDB lineage: Bacteria > Pseudomonadota > Gammaproteobacteria > Burkholderiales > Burkholderiaceae_C > Schlegelella_A. The sequence goes on from DASYKC010000095.1 coordinate 1,959, forward strand.
ATGTACGTGAACAACGGCTCGCTGAAGGCGCAGATCGCGGCACGCGAGGCCGATGCGGCGCGCGCGCAGAGCGATGTCCTGCGCGCCCAGGACGACGTCGCGCGGCGCGCGCCGCTGGTTCGCACCGGCGCGGTCGGCCAGGAGGAGTTCAACCACGTCACGGCGCAGCTCGCTGCGGCGAAGAGCGGCCTCGCGGCGGCGCAGTCGGCCACCGAGGCGGCGCGCGAACAGCTCGTCTCGAACCAGTCGCTGACCGAGAACATCCCGGTCGAGCAGCATCCGAACGTGCAGCGCGCCGGCGCGCGCGTGCGCGAGGCGTATCTCGCGCTGCGCCGCGCCGAGCTGGTCGCGCCGGTCGACGGCTATGTCGCCCGGCGCAGCGTCCAGCTCGGCCAGCGCGTCCAGGCCGGCGCACCGCTGCTCTCGATCGTGCCGCTGCGCGACGTCTGGGTCGATGCCAACTTCAAGGAAGGCCAGCTCAGGAACCTGCGCATCGGCCAGCCGGTCGAGCTCGAGGCCGACGTCTACGGCAAGAAGGTCGCGTACCACGGCACGGTCGAAGGCCTCGGCGCCGGCACGGGCGCGGCGTTCGCGCTGCTGCCGGCGCAGAACGCGACCGGCAACTGGATCAAGGTCGTCCAGCGCGTGCCGGTGCGGATCGCCCTCGACGCGAAGGAGGTCACCGAGCATCCGCTGCGCGTCGGCCTGTCGATGAACGCCACCGTCGACGTCAGCAAGACCGACGGCCGCGTTCTCGCCGACGCCGGGCAGCGGCCGGCGCGGGCGCAGACGACCGTCTTCGACCACGGCAACGAGCAGGCCGACGCCGAGGTGAAGAAGATCATCGCCGCCAACCTCGGCAGGCGCGTCGGCGCCGATGCGCGTCCGGCGACCGTGGCGCGCTCGGCGACCGTGGCGCGCTCGGCGACTTCGATTTCGCCCTCGATCGCGACGCCGACGCTGGCGCAGAGCTCGCCGTCCAGCTCGAGCCGCTGATGGCCACCGCCAGCGTCGCTGCGCCCGCGCCGGCGCAGGCCCCTCCTCCGTCGCCCGCGACCGCGCCGGCTGCGCCGTCGACGGCGCCGCTGAAGGGCGCCGAGCTCGTCCTCGGCACGATCGCGCTGTCGCTGGCGACGTTCATGAACGTCCTCGACACCTCGATCGCCAACGTCTCGATCCCGGCGATCTCGGGCGACCTCGGCGTCAGCCCGTCGCAGGGCACCTGGGTCATCACCTCGTTCGCCGTCGCCAACGCGATCTCGGTGCCGCTCACCGGCTGGCTGACGCAGCGCTTCGGCCCGGTCCGCCTCTTCGTCGGCAGCATCCTGCTGTTCGTGATCGCGTCGTGGCTGTGCGGCCTCGCGCCCAACATCGGCATGCTGATCGCGTTCCGCGTCCTGCAGGGCTTCGTCGCCGGGCCGATGATTCCGCTCTCGCAGACCTTGCTGCTGTCGAGCTATCCGCGCGCGAAGGCCGGCACGGCGATGGCAATGTGGGCGATGACGGTGCTGGTCGCGCCGGTCGCAGGTCCCCTGCTCGGCGGCTGGATCACCGACAACATCTCTTGGCCGTGGATCTTCTACATCAACATCCCGGTCGGCCTGATCGCGGCGGCGATCACCTGGTCGATCTACCGCAAGCGCGATCCGGGCTCGCGCAAGCTGCCGTTCGACTACATCGGCCTGGCGCTGCTCGTGATCTGGGTCGGGTCGATGCAGATCATGATCGACAAGGGCAAGGAGCTCGACTGGTTCGGCTCGACGCAGATCGTCATCCTCGCCGCTGTCGCCGTGATCGGCTTCGCCTTCTTCCTCGCCTGGGAGCTGACCGAGGACCACCCGATCGTCGACCTGCGCCTGTTCGCGCGCCGCAACTTCCTGATGGGAACGCTGGCGCTCTCGGTCGCCTACGGCCTCTTCTTTGGCAACGTCGTCCTGCTGCCGCTCTGGCTGCAGCAGTACATGGGCTACACCGCGACCTGGGCCGGCCTGGCGACGGCGCCGGTCGGCATCCTCGCCATCATCATCTCGCCCTGGGTCGGCAAGAACGTGTCGAAGATCGATCCGCGGAAGCTCGCGACCGTCGCCTTCCTCGGCTTCGGCCTCGTCCTCGTCATGCGCTCGCACTTCAACACGCAGGCCGACTTCCGCACCATCCTCATCCCGACCGTGCTGCAGGGCGCGGCGATGGCGTTCTTCTTCATCCCGCTGCAGGCGATCATCTTCTCGGGCCTGACGCCGGACCGCATGCCCGCGGCGGCCGGCCTCAGCAACTTCGTCCGCATCACGGCGGGGGCGATCGGCACCTCGATCTTCACGACCGTGTGGGAGAACCGCGCGGTGCTGCATCACTCGGAGCTGGCCGAGGGGATCAACCAAACCAACAACGCGGCGACGGCGGCGCTGAGCCAGCTCGGCGCGAGCGGCTACGACCCGAGCCAGGCGATGGCGACCGTCAACCGCATGATCGACGTGCAGGCCTACACGCTCGCCGTCAACGACCTGTTCTTCGTCTCCGGCGTCCTGTTCGTCGCCTTGCTCGTCCTCGTCTGGCTGGCGACGCCGGCGAAGAGCGGAGCCGTCGACGTCGCCGGCGCGCACTAGCTCGATTCGGCGATCCGGTGCGCGACGAGCGGCAAGCGCCGCGCCGTTCTCGCGCCGGTCACAGCACGAGCCGGCCGGCGTAGCCGGTCATCTCGAGGTAGCCGCGGCCGACGCGCGCACCGCTGCCGTCGACGAGCAGCGAGAGCCCTTCCCAGTAGATCGCGCCGGTGCTGGCGCGGCTGTCGAGCTCCTGATCGTCGAGCAGCGCGCGAACGGCGAATGCGCCGGCCGGCGTCGCGACTTTCCATTCGACCGGATAGCGCGCCGACGAGGCCGGGCTGGTCCAGGTCCGGCCGGGCGTGAAGACGACCTCGCCATTCGCGAAGTCGCGCGTCGCTTCGCCAACGCGGCGATGGCTGCCGCCGCTCCAGAGCATGCTGCCGTCGGCGCGCCGCAGGCGAAACGCCGTCAGCGCGGCGCCGTCGTCGAGGTTCATGCCGATCCAGTCCCAGCCGACGGCGCTCGCGTCGAGAAATGAATCGCTCCACTCGTGGTCGAGCCAGGCGCGGCCGGTGACGGCGACGGTGCGGCCTTCGATCGCGAGCGTGCCGCGCGCCGTGAGCTGCGGCTCGCTGTAGTAGCGGCTCGTCTGCTCGCGGCGCGGGCCCTTGCGCGAAATGCCGCCCTGGCCTTGGAGCAGGAGTGGCTGCGTTGCGGCGAGCGCGAGGTCGAAGGCGAAGCCGGCGCTGTCGCTCGTCGCCTTGGCCGCATAGCGGCTGGCGCCGGCGGCCCCGCTGCGCGCCAGGCGCCAGTCGCGGACGACGAGCGCGGTGTCGGCGACGTCGGCCTCGGCGATGCCGAAGCCGCTGCGGGCGATGCGCTGGTCGTGGCGCAATCGTCGTGCCGCGAGGTCGCTGACGGCGCCATGCGCGAACAGCAGCTGGCGCGCGGCGAAGCGGCTCGCCTCGACGCCGGCGATTTGCGTCGCGGCGCGAAAGAAGGTGATCTGGAAGCCCCAGGCGCGATCGCCGGCGTCGAGCGCGCCGGTCAGATACCACCACTCGATGCGCGCGTCCGGATGGGCGCCGAAGTCGGCGGGAAAGCGGAGTGGCGCCGCGATCGACGCATCGTCGGGTGCGGCGCTGGCGCCGGTTGCGCCGGCGCCCGCGCGCAGCGCGAGGACGGCGGCGACGAACGAGCGACGCGTCGGCATGACGCGAGCATGGCACGGCGTCGTCGCCACTGCAGCGCGCCGGGGCTCGCGCCTTCGGGCAACGCCGCTTGAAGGGGCGCGACGTTTCAACTAGTCTGGATCCACCGCAGCGACGCTGCGGCCGAGGCGCGAAGCCGCACCGGTCGACCTCACAAGAAAAGGAATTCCGATGATCAACTTGTCCCTCCGCTCTGCCGTCGTCACGGCGTCGTCGCTCGCCGCGGCGTCCTTGCTGCTCGTCGCCTGCGCCGGTTCGATGCAGAGCTCATCCGGCTCGGGCGGGATGGGCTTCTTCGTCTCGAGCACGGGCTCGGGCAAGGGCGCCGACCTCGGCGGCCTCGCCGGCGCCGACCGCCTGTGCAGCTCGCTCGCCACCGCGGCAGGCGCCGGCAGCCGGACCTGGCGCGCCTACCTCAGCACGCAGGGCCCGAGCGGCACCGGCGTCAACGCGCGCGATCGCATCGGCACCGGGCCGTGGCGCAACGCCAAGGGCGTCGTCGTCGCCCAGAACGTGACCGAGCTGCACGGCAACAACAACCTCACCAAGCAGACCGCGCTGACCGAGAAGGGCGAGGTCGTCAACGGCCGAGGCGACACGCCGAACATGCACGACATCCTCACCGGCTCGCAGCCCGACGGCACGGCAATCGCCGGCAACGTCGACACGACCTGCGGCAACTGGACCAAGAGCGGCGAGGGCGCGGCGATGCTCGGCCACAGCGACCGCACCGGCCTCGACGAGAGCGTGCCGGCGAAGTCGTGGAACTCGTCGCATCAATCGCGCGGCTGCGGCATCGATGCGTTGAAGTCGACCGGCGGCGACGCGCGCATCTACTGCTTCGCCGCGAACTGACGCCGCCATGCCGGTCTTCAGCAGCCTCGGCATCGGCCACGATGCCGACGAGCCGCGGATCGCGCGCCTGCGCCTGAACCGCCCCGATCGCCTCAACGCGATCGACGCCCACATGCCGGGCCAGATCCGCGCCGCGATCGAGTGGGCCGAGGCCGACGACGAGGTGCACGTCATCGTCGTCGAGGGCGAAGGGCGCGCCTTCTGCGCCGGCTACGACCTCGTCGCCCTCGCCGAGGAGAGCCCGCGCGGCGGCGCGATCGACAACCCCCTGCAGCAGGAGCGCCAGCCGTGGGATTCGATGGTCGACTACGCCGTCATGAAGCGCCATACCGAGGACTTCATGTCGCTGTGGCGCTCGAAGAAGCCGACCATCGCCAAGGTGCACGGCTACGCCGTCGCCGGCGGCAGCGACATCGCCCTCTGCTGCGACCTGCTCGTCATGGCCGACGACGCCCGGATCGGCTACATGCCGACGCGCGTCTGGGGCTGCCCGACGACGGCGATGTGGACCTTCCGCCTCGGCCCGGCGCGCGCCAAGCAGATGATGTTCACCGGCGATCTCATCACCGGCAAGCAGGCGGCCGAATGGGGCCTCGCCAACATCGCCGTTCCGGCGGCCGAGCTCGCCGCGGCGACCGACCGCCTCGCCCGGCGCATCGCCGGCGTGCCGCGATCGCATCTGGCGATGCACAAGCTCGTCGTCAACCAGGTGATGCTGACGGCCGGCCTGGAGCAGGCGCAGACGCTCGCCACCGTGTTCGACGGCGTGACGCGGCACAACCCCGAGGGTCTGTGGTTCCGGCGCCAGGCGCAGCTCGAGGGCTTCAAGTCGGCGGTCGAGTGGCGCGACAGCGGCCGGCCGATTCCCGAGGGCGACGAAGCGCGCGCGCTCGTCGCCGATCTCGAGCGTCGCCTGGCCGAAGCGAAGAAGGCGCTCTGATCGCCGGCCGCGGGCGGCCCTTGCAGGCGAATCCGAGGCCGACACGAACGCTTCGCGCGCGGCCTCACCAGTCTTCCTTCACCGCGAGCACCGACTGGCGGCCGACGGCGCGGCGCGCCGCCAGCAGCGCGGTGAGCGTGCCGGCGGCGAGCACGGCGGCGCACAGCGCGGCGAGCCGCGCCGACGGCAGCAGCAGGTCCATCGTCCAGTGGAAGCTCTGCGGGTTGACGACCTTGACCAGGACGACGCTGACGGCGATGCCGAGGACGAGGCCGAGGCCGGCGCCGACGCCCGTCCAGACGGCGCCTTCGGCGGCGACGACGGCGAGAATCTGGCGTCGCGTCAGGCCGAGGTGGACGAGCAGGCCGAACTCCTTGCGGCGCGCCAGCACCTGCGCCGAGAAGCTCGCGGCGATGCCGAACAGGCCGATCGCGATCGCCACCGCCTGCAGCCAGTAGGTGACGGCGAAGCTGCGGTCGAAGATGCGCAGCGATGTCGCGCGGATCTCGGTCGCGGCCGCGAACTCGAGCAGCGTCGCGTCGTAGCCGCTCGCCGCGGCGACGCGGCGCAGCTCCGCCTCGACCGTCGCCGTGCTCGCGCCGGGAGCGAGCCAGAGCGCGAGGTCGTTGATGCGCGGATCACCGCTCAGGCGCAGCCAGTCGGCGCGGTCGACGACGATCGCGCCGGACTGGCGCGCGTAGTCGCGCCAGACGCCGCGAACGAAGAGCGACGCGCGACGACCGTCGGGCAGCGGGATCACGAGCGTCGTTCCGGGCGCGCCGCCGTAGAGATCGACGATCGCTTCGCTGACGTAGGCCGCGGTCGCGCCGGCCGGCGCGGCGACGAGCTCGCCGGTGAGCGGCAGGCTCGTCCCCGGGTCGCCGACATTGCGCGCGATCAATGCCGGCGCCGGCCGGCGCGGGTCGAGCGCGATCGCGACGACGCGCTGCGCTTCGGCGCGAACGACGCCGGCGATCGCGCGGGCGCGCTCGGGCAGGCTCTCGGGCAAGGTCGCGACGTCGCCGCCGCCCGGACCGACCGCGGCGCGGACGTACAGGTCGGCGGGCAGCACAGTGTCGAGCCAGCGCGTCACTGCGTCGCGAAAGCTCGCGACCATCACCGTCAGCGCGACCGAGAGCGCCAGGCTGGCGACGACGCCGGCGACGGCGATCGTCGCGCTCGCGCGCTGGTGGCGCGCGCGCTCGACGGCGAGAAGCGCAAGCGCGCGCCGCGGCTCGGGCACGGCGGCGAGGGCGAGGCCGACGCCGCCGGGAACGCAGGCGATGCCGCCGATCAGGAGCAGGGCGACCGAGCCGTAGGCGGCGAGCGGGATCTCGAACACCGGCGGCAACGTTGCCAGCGCCGCGCCGAGGACGAGCAGGGCGACGCCGACGAACCAGGGCGAGCGCGACGCCGTCGTCATGCCGAGGCCTTTCAGCGCCTGCGCCGGCGCGATGCGCTGCGCCGCGCGCGCCGGCAGCCAGCCGCCGACGAGGGCGGCGACGATGCCGAGCAGCCCGTAGCCGGCGGCGCCGGCGAGATCGAAGCGGAGCGCCGGCGCGACGCCGGGAAAGTAGCCGCCGCCGAGATCGCCGCCGAAGAGGCGCAGGGCGATCGCCGCGAGCGCGGTGCCGAGGGCGAGGCCGAGCGCGCTGCCGACGGCGCCGAGCAGCGCCGACTCGGCGAGGACGAGGCCGAGGCGTTGCCGCGCCGTCAGGCCGAGGACGGCGAGCAGCGCGAGCGGCTGGACGCGCTGCGCGACCGAGAGGGCGAGGATCGAGAAGACGAGGAACGCGCCGGTGAACATCGCGACCAGCGCGAGGACGGTGAGGTTGACGCGATAGGCGCGCGAGACGTTCGAGATCCGGTCGCTCGCTTCGCCCGCGGCCGCGGCGCGGACGCCCGCCGGCAACCGCAGCGCGCCGAGCACGGCAGCGCGATCGACGCCGGACGCGAGGCGAACGTCGATGCGGCTCAGCCTGCCGGCGAAGCCGAGCGCCGCCTGCGCGCCGGCGATGTCGACGACGGCGAGCGGCGGCCCGCCGGCGGCGACCGTGCCGGCGATGCGCAGCGTGCGGCGGCCGGCGGTGCCCTGCAGCGAGAGCGTCGTCGCGCCGTCGCCGAGGCGCCGTTCCGCGGCGGCGTTGAGAAAGACCGCGCCCGGATCGAGGACGGCGAAGCGATCGGCGCCGGCACGCGGCCGGGGCAGCAGCGCCGGCGCGACGTGGGCGACGACGAGCGCGTCGATGCCGACGACGCGGAGCGGCGCGCGCCGGCCTTCGCCGTCGAACGCGAAGGTCTCCGCCTCGACGACCGGGCTGGCGACGGCGACGCCGGGCGCGGCGGCGACCGCGCCGTAGAGCGCTTCGTCGAAGCCGCCGCGCGGGCCGACGAGCGACAGGTCGGCCTCGCCGTTGACGGCGCGAACGGCAGCGCCGAACTCGGCGAGCGCCGAGGCGTTGATGAGATGGACCGAGAAGGCGAGGGCGACGCCGAGCATCACGGCGACGAGCGCCGCGGCGTTGCGCCAGGGATGGTGGCGCAGCTCGGGCCAGGAGAGCTGGCGCAACAGGGCGAGCGTCACGCCACGATCCCGGCCGGCGTCAGCGTGACGCTGCGATCGGCGCGCGCCGCGGCGGCGCGCGAGTGCGTCGCCAGCACGAAGGCGGCGCCGTGTTCGCGCACCTGGTCGACGAGGAGCGTGAGGACGCGCTCGGCGGTGGCAGGATCGAGGTTGCCGGTCGGCTCGTCGGCGAGGATGAGCCGGGGCCGGTGCACGAGCGCGCGCGCGATCGCGACGCGCTGCAGCTGGCCGCCCGAGAGCGTGTGCGGCAGGCGCGCCTCGAAGCCGGCGAGCCCGACCGCGGCGAGCATCGCGCTCACCCGCGCCGGATCGGGCGCGTCCTGGAGCAGCAGCGGCAGGCCGACGTTGGCGGCGACGCTCAGGTGCGGCAGAACGTGGAAGGCCTGGAAGACGAAGCCGAGGTGATGGCGCCGGAACACCGCCTGCGCCGATTCGCCGAGCGCGTGGATGTCGGTGCCGTCGATGCGCACCGAGCCCGCGTCGATGCCGTCGAGCCCGGCGGCGCAGTTGAGGAGCGTCGACTTGCCGACGCCCGACTCGCCGACGACGGCGAGGAACTCGCCCGCGGCGACGACGAGGTCGACGTCGGCGAAGACCGTGCTCGCGCCGTAGCGCTTGGCGAGGCCGGCGATCGCGAGGACCGGCTCAGCCAAGTCGGCCTTCCTCGGCCCATCGCGTCGCCAGGCGAACGACCTGGTCGACGGCATCGGCGTCGTCGCAGGCGACGACCCGGCGCCACGGCATCGAGCGCAGCCAGGTCAGCTGGCGCTTGGCGAGCTGGCGCGTCGCCGCGCTCGCGGCGGGCGCGATCGCGTCGAGCTCGCCGCGGTCGAGCGCGGCCCACGCCTGGCGGTAGCCGACGGCGCGCATCGACGGCAACGGCGCCGTCAGGTCGCCGCGGGCGCGCAGGCGGCGCACCTCGTCGACGAAGCCGGCACCGAGCATCGCCGCGAAGCGCGCGGCGATTCGCGCGTGCAGCCAGGCGCGATCGGTCGGCTCGAGCGAAATCAGTGGCGGCGTCCGGCCGTCGGGCGTGCTGTGCCAGGCCGAGAGCGGCTTGCCGCTGACGCGGTGGACCTCGAGGGCGCGCTGGATGCGCTGGCTGTCGTTCGGCGCGAGCCGCGCCGCCGTCGTCGGGTCGACTGCGGCGAGCTCGGCGTGCAGCGCCGGCCAGCCTTCGCGCCCGGCCTGCGCGTCGATCGTCGCGCGAACGGCGGCATCGGCTTCGGGCAGCGCATCGAGGCCGTCGAACAGGGCCTTGAAGTAGAGCATCGTGCCGCCGACGAGGAGCGGGATCGCGCCGCGCGAGCGGATCGCCGCGATCGCCGCCGTCGCGTCGGCGACGAAGCGCGCCGCCGAGTAGCGCTCGGCCGGATCGACGATGTCGATCAGGTGGTGCGGCACTGCGGCGCGCTCGCGCTCGCTCGGCTTGGCGGTGCCGATGTCCATGCCGCGGTAGACGAGTGCCGAGTCGACGCTGACGATCTCGACGGCACGGCGCGGCGCGAGCGCCGCGGCGATCGCCAGCGCCGCCGCGCTCTTGCCCGAGGCGGTCGGCCCGGCGAGGCACAGGTAGTCGGCGTCCGCCGTGCTCATCGGCAGTCAGCGGCCAGCGAGCGGCGTCGACGGAAGGACGCCGACAGCGTCAGGTCGTCGCGGATTCCGGCCGTCGACCGGACCCGTCGATGGCGCGGGCACGCGATCTGCCGGGGCTCTCGGCGACGACTTCCGGACACTCGCATGAACCTCACCCTCGCCATCGGCCCGCTGGTTGCCCTGATCGCCGGCATCCTGATCCTGGTCGTGCCGCGACTGCTCAACTTCATCGTTGCGATCTATCTGATCATCATCGGCCTGCTCGGGCTCTTCGGCGGCCACCTCAACCTGCACTAGCGGGCCGCCGGCGCCGCGGCGACGAAGCGCTCGTCGAGCCGGAGATAGCGCCACTGCCCCGGTGGCAGCGCGCCGAGCATGACGGCGCCGACGCGAACGCGCTTCAGGCCGAGCACCTGCAGGCCGACGGCATCGCACATGCGCCGGATCTGTCGCTTCTTGCCTTCCTGCAGGACGAAGCGGAGCTGGTCGTCGTTGACCCACTCGACGTCGGCCGGAAGGAGCGCTTCGCCGTCGAGCTCGAGGCCGTGGCGCAGCAGCGCCAGCGACTCGGCCGGCAGCGCCGTGCCGCTGCGCGTCGCGACGCGGACGAGATACTCCTTCTCGATCGTGCTGTCGTCGCCGATCAGCTGCTTGGCGACCCGGCCGTCCTGGGTAAGGACGAGCAAGCCGACCGAATCGATGTCGAGCCGGCCGGCGGGAACGAGGCTCTTCAGGTGCTGCGGCAGGAAGCGGATCCCCGAGCTGTCGTCGCGCCACTGGCGGTCGGGCGTGACGAGCACGCGCGCCGGCTGGTAGCCGTCCTCGGCCTGGCCGCTGACGTAGCCGACCGGCTTGTTGAGGAGCACGGTGACGAGCTGCGCCTGCGCGTTGCGGGCGCGCGCGTCGATCGTGATGTGCTGGCCGGGCAGGACGCGCGAGCCGAGCTCGGCGACGACGCGGCCGTCGACGCGGACCCAGCCGCGCGCGATCCACTCGTCGGCCTCGCGCCGCGAGGCGATGCCGAGCTCGCTCATCCGTTTCGACAGGCGCAGGCTGCCGTCGTCGTGCGATGACGATGATGAAGGCGAGCGCGTCGGCGCCGGCGAACGCGGAGGCGCTGCCGCGGGCGAACCCGTCGCCGCGGCCGCCGACGGAATCGAAGGCCCTGCGCGCCTGCGCGGCGGCGCCGGCACGCGCGACGGCGGCTTCATCGGCCGCGCCAGAACAGGCGGTCGAGCTCGGCGAGCGTCACCTGGCGCCAGGTCGGCCGGCCGTGGTTGCACTGGTCGGCGCGGTCGGTGCGCTCCATGTCGCGCAGCAGCGCGTTCATCTCGGGCGTCGTCAAGGCGCGGTTGGCGCGCACGGCACCGTGGCATGCCATCGTCGAGAGCAGCTCGTCGCGAGCGCGGACGAGGACGTCGCTCGAGCCGACCTGCGCCAGCTCGCCGAGCACCGCGCGCGCCAGCTCGACGACGTCAGCGCCGGCGAGCGCGGCCGGCAGCGAGCGCAGCGCGAGCGATGCGCTGCCGAGCGGCGCGAGGTCGAGGCCGAGCGCGCGCAGCGTGTCGACGTGCGCCTCGGCGGTCGCGATCTCGGCGGCGCTGGCGGCGAAGGTCGCCGGGATGAGGAGCGGCTGCTCGGCCGGCGCGGCGCCGTCGAAGCTCGCCTTCAGGCGCTCGTAGACGATCCGCTCGTGCGCCGCGTGCATGTCGACGATGACCAGCCCGTGCGCGTTCTCGGCGAGGATGAACGTGCCCGCCACTTGGGCAAGGGCGCGGCCGAGCGGCCAGTCGGCGTCGCCGCTGCCCGCGCTCGCGGTCGCCGACGACGTCAGCGGCGTGCCGCCGAGCCAGGCCGGCGCCTCGGGCTCGGCCGCGCGCAACGCCGGCGCCGGTGCCGACGACTCGGCCCAGCGCAGCGGCCGCTGCGCAAAAGCGGCGCCGGCGATCGATGCCGCGAGCGGCGCGGCCGGCGCCGGCTCGGCCGACGTGCGCTCGCCCGGGCCGGCGGCGAGCGCGGCGCCGACTGCCTTGCGAACCGCCTCGTGGACTTCGCGCGAATCGCGAAAGCGCACCTCGATCTTGGTCGGATGCACGTTGACGTCGACGCGCTCCGGCGCGACGGCGATGAAGAGCAGGTACGCCGGCTGGCGCCCGCCATGCAGGACGTCGTCGTAGGCGGCGCGCACCGCGTGCGCGATCAGCTTGTCGCGCACGTGACGGCCGTTGACGTAGACGTACTGCAGGTCGGCGCGCGCCCGCGCCGATTCGGGCGTGCCGGTGCGGCCGCTGATGGCGAAGCCACCGAGGTCGACGGCGACGGCGCGGCTGTGCTCGGCGAAGGCGGCGCCGAGGAGATCGGCGCTGCGGCCTTCGGCGCTCGCTCGCGCCCAGCGTGCGACCGCCTTGCCGTCGTGCCAGACCGCGAACGCGAGGTCGGGTCGCACCAGCGCATGCCGGCGCACGGCCTCGAGGCAATGCGCCAGCTCGGTCGCCTCGGTCTTCAGAAACTTGCGTCGCGCCGGCGTGTTGAAGAAGAGCTCGCGCACCTCGACCGTCGTGCCGACGGCGCGCGCCGCGGCGGCGAGCTCGCCGCTGCGCGTGTCGAGGCGGGTCGCGTGGGCGGCATCGTCGCTGCGGCTCGTCAGCGTCACGTCGGCGACCGACGCGATCGCCGCCAGCGCCTCGCCGCGAAAGCCCATCGTCGCGACGCCTTCGAGCTCGGCGAGCGACGCGATCTTGCTCGTCGCATGGCGGCGCAGCGCCGCCGGCAGCTCGTCGGCGGCGATGCCGTGACCGTCGTCCTCGACGACGACGGCGCGGATGCCGCCGCCGCTCAGGCGGACGGCGATGGTCGTCGCGCCGGCGTCGATCGCGTTGTCGAGCAGCTCGCGAACGACCGAGGCCGGCCGCTCCACGACCTCGCCGGCGGCGATCTGGCTGATCAGCTCGCTCGACAGCTCGCGGATGGGCCGGCGCAAGCGAGTCTCGAGCACGGCGTTCATCGCCGCATTGTAGAAAGCGCGCCCCCGCCGCTGCGCCGACCGGGTCGGCGCCTGCGGGCGGGCGCATTGTTGACGCAGATTTCGCACAGTGCGCGAGCGTGCAGGCGCCGGGACGCTGCGCTCGTGTTAGCTTCAGCACGATGAGCGACAGCGTTGCGCCGACGGCGTCCGAAGCAGGCAGCGAGGCCGAGCCGGCATTCGTGCAGGTCGTCGCCGAGCTCGCCGTCAAGCGCGAGGTCAAGACCTCGCAGGCGATCTACAACGCGCAAGGCATCAAGCTGCTCGAAGGCGGCGTGACGATCGACCAGAGCCTCTACGACAAGCTCGTCACGCACCGCCTGTCGGCACCGCTCGACGAATGCATCGACCCCGGCCCGGCCGTCGACGCGATGGCGCTCGAGTCGGCGGCGCGCGCGGCGATCGCGCGCTGGCCCTTCTTCGCCCGCGTCGCGCCCGAGGGCGCGGCCGGCAAGGCGCTGCTCGACGCGGTCGCGGCGACGCGCCTGGCCAAGCCGGTCGGCCTGCACCTGACGCTGGCGCGCGAGACGCGTCCGGCGCTGTTCGATCACGGCATCCTCATGGCCTTGCTGTGCGCGCACCTCGTCCGCGAGAGCGGCGGCGCCAAGGTCGACGTGCGCGAGGCGGCCGCGGCCGGCCTCCTGCACGACCTCGGCATGCTGCACATCCAGCCCGGCCTGCTCGATTCCGAGGAGCGCCTGAGCGGCGACGAGCTGCGTCCGGTCTATGCCCATCCGCTGACGTCGTCGATGCTCGTCGACCGCTTCGCCGAGTACTCGAAGGAGATCGTGCGTGCGATCGTCGAGCACCACGAGCGGCTCGACGGCTCGGGCTATCCGCGCGGCCTCGCCGGCGACGCGATCAGCCCGCTCGGTCGCGTCCTCGCCCTCGCCGAGGTCGTCACGGCGATGTTCGACGGTGCGCGCCGCCTGCCCGAGCAGCGCGTCTCGCTGCTCCTGCGCATCAACCCGCGCCGCTACGACGCCGGCCACGTCGCCGCCATCCATCGCCTGCTCGCGGTGGCGGCGGAGACAGGCGACGACGCCGGTGGCGGCGCGGCGCTGGTCGACCGGCTGCTGCAGCTGACCGACGTGCTCGCGCTCTGGCGCGCGTCGAGCGAGGCGATCGGCCGCGGTCTCGACGGCGCTCGCGCCGAGCTGGTCGCGTCGGTCGACGCGCAGAACGCGACCTTGCAGCGCATGCTCTACGACGCCGGCGTCACGCGCGAGCAGCTCGCCGCGATCGCCGCGGATGTCGACGCCGACGCGGCGCTGCGCAACGAGCTCTGGGCGGTCGCCGAAGAGCTGCTCTGGCAACTGCACGCCGCCGCCAACCAGCTCAAGCGGCGCTGGCGCGCCGCCGATGCCGGCGCAGCGCATCCGGGCGAGCTGTCGGCGTGGTTCGCCGCGGTCGCCGGGCTCGACCGGACCGACGCGGTCGCGAGCTAGCCGGGGCCCGCGCCGGCGTGGCCCGGCGCACCGCAATAATGGCGGCCATGGATGCCATCGGATCGCTGCTCGACTTCGTCCTTCACATCGACGCTCACCTCGCGACCTTCATACGCGCCTACGGCGCCTGGGTCTACGCGCTGCTGTTCGCGATCATCTTCGTCGAGACCGGCGTCGTCGTCATGCCGTTCCTGCCCGGCGACTCGCTGCTCTTCGTCGTCGGCGCGATGTGCGCGGCGGGGCTGATGAGCCTGCCGCTCGTGCTGCTTCTGCTCTGGCTCGCCGCGGTGCTCGGCAACCAGAGCAACTACACGATCGGCCGGGCGATCGGGCCGCGCGTCTTCTCGTGGGAAGACTCGCGCTGGTTCAACAAGCGCGCCTTCGACCAGGCGCACGCGTTCTACGAGAAATACGGCGGCGTGACGATCATCGCGGCGCGCTTCATGCCGTTCCTGCGCACCTTCGCGCCGTTCGTCGCCGGCGTCGCGCAGATGACGCGCAGCCGCTTCACCCTCTACGACGTGACCGGCGGCGCGCTCTGGATCGGCTCGGTCACCCTCGCCGGCTACCTGTTCGGCAACATCCCGTGGGTGAAGCAGCACCTCGACAAGATCATCTGGGCGGCGATCCTGATCCCCGGCCTGCTCGTCCTCATCGGGGCGTGGCGGGCGCGGAGGAAGCAGGCGAAGTCGGCTTGACCTTGCGCGTGCCGGGCGGCGCCGCCTCGGCACCGCCGCGCGGTGCCGGCTCGCCGCTCGCGGCACTGGCCTTCGCCGTGATGCGCGGTGCGCTGGCGGAGGGCTCGGGTTGCGAGCTGACCGAGCAGGCCTGCTGCTGGTAGACGGTGCGGCCGCCCTCCATGCACTTGAAGAGCTGCGAGGCGCCGAGGCCGGCGCCGGACAACGTCGCGAGAACGACGCCGGCGGCAGCGGCCGCGGCGCGGCGGTGCAGCGGCCTCATTCGGTCACCGGCGGCGGAATCGGCAGCGCCAGCTGCTCGCCCACCGTCTCCGGGCGCATCAGGCGCCAGCGGCCGCGCGTGCTCATGTCGACGACGATCGGCGTCACGTCGTTCGCCGTCGCCGTCGGATTGACGGCCATCACGCGGGCGACGCAGCGGTGGATCCACTCCGCGGTGTCGCGCACGTAATCGATGTCGGCATCGTCGAGGCGGCAGACGAGACGAAACGTCTTCTCGAACTGTTCCTCGGGGCTGTTCAAGGTCATTCCCGCTCCCAGGGCCGGTGCATGGCCGGCGAATCGCGTCGCGGCCTCTCCCGGCGCGGCGCTACTCTCGATTTTGGGCAGCGTCGCCGACATCGTGCGCGGCCTTCCGGCGCGAATCGGCGCGGCGCGCGCATTCGGTCACGCCGGCATGCCGGCGCGCGCAAACGTCGCGCGGTGAGGAGCGCGACCGTCGCGGTTACTTCACCGTGTAGCCGCGACCTTCCATGCACGCCAGCGTCGCGCGCTGGAAGATGCCGGCCTCGGCCATGGCGCCGCGTTGCGTCGTCGCCCAGCGGTTGCATTCGCGCCGGTCGGCCTCGGTCTGCTCCGCGCTCTGGCCGCTCCTCGGATAGAAGATGGGTTCGGCGGCGCCGGCAGCCTGGGGCACGGGCTGCCCGGAGCGCTCGACGCTGCCGTAGGCCGGCGCGACGACGATCGGCGGCGCATCGTAATAGTCGCCGTAGTACGGGCCGTAATAGGGCCCGTAGTAGGGGCCGTAGTAGCCGCCGTAATAGCCGATCGCGCCGAATCCCAGGCCGAGGCCGACGCCGCCCCAGAAGACCCCCGGCCAGCGGCCGCGGTTGCCCCAGCGGCCCCCGTTGAAATGACCCGGCCCGCCGTGCCAGTTGCCGCCGCCGCCATGCCAGTTGCTGGCGCCGCCGCCGTGCCCGCCGCCCATGCGGGCCGCCACCGCGGGCGAGGCGACGATGGCGGCGGCGGCGAACGCGGCCACGAGGGCGAACGTCCGGGCGAGGGTGCGGGTACGGGTGTAAGTGCGGGCGTGAGTTCGGGGTGTCTTCATGGCGGCTCCTGCGGCCGAACCGACGGGCCCGCCGCGACGTCGATTTTCCGCCTTTGCGGCGATCCTTGCATCGGGGTGTCAACGAGCTTTACCGACCGGCCGTTGCGAGATCTCACGCTTTACACCTGGAGAGACGAGCCATGATGATCCGCATGTCCCTGGCCGCGTCCGCGCTGGCCTTCGCCGGCTTCGCCGCCCCCGTGAGCGCCGCCGAATCGGTCGGCCAGGCCGCATCGCAGGCCGCCACCAAGACCGGCCACGCCGTCGCCGAAACCGGCCGCAAGGTCGGCCATGGCGCTGCCGAGGCCGGCCGCGAAGTCGGCCACGCGACCGCCGAAGCCGGCCGCAAGACCGGGCACGCCGTCAAGCGCGGCGCCAAGAAGGCCAAGGAAGCCGTCAAGCCGTCCTCGTCGGCGAGCTGAGCCGTTGGCCGGAGCGCCGCAGCGTGCCCACGGGCGTGCTGCGGCGTTTTTCATTTCGGCGCGGCGCGCCGCGTGGGCGGGGACCGCGCGGCGACGCGAGCGTCAGCGCGCCAGCGCGCGCGCCAGCTCGGCGGCGCAGAGCGTCACGGCCGAGTTCGCCTCGTCGATCACCTTGCCCATGGTGATGAAGCCGTGGATCTGCCGCTCGTAGCAAAGGTAGGTCGCGCGGTTGCCGGCGGCGACGAGGCGATCGGCGTACTCGAGGCCCTCGTCGCGCAGCGGATCGAAGCCGGCGGTGAGGACGAGCCCTGGCGGCAGCTTCGCGAGATCGGCGTGCAGCAGCGGCGATGCGCGCCAGTCGAGGTCGTGCGCGGCGTCGGCGATGTAGTGGTCGTGGTAGTACGAGATCGTCTCGGTCGTCAGCAGGTAGCCGCGCCCGTTGGTCGTGTGCGATGCGTGGCGGCGCCGCATGTCGGTCGCCGGATAGATCAGGAGCTGGTACGCGATCGGCAGATCGCCGGCGTCGCGCGCCAGGATCGCGACCACCGCGGCGAGGTTGCCGCCGGCGCTGTCGCCGCCGACCGCGACCCGGGCGCGGTCGACGCCGAGCTCGCTCGCCGCATGGCGGACCCAGCGCGTCGCGGCCAGGCAATCGTCGACGGCGGCGGGGAAGCGATGCTCGGGGCCCATGCGGTAGTCGACCGAGACCACGACCACCCCCGAGCCGTTGCAAAGCTGGCGGCAGAGCACGTCGTGGGTGTCGAGGTCGCCGATCGTCCAGCCGCCGCCGTGGAAGTAGACGAGCGCCGGCAGCGTCGATCCCGCCGCCGGCGCGGCGCCGGCGCCGATCGGCCGATAGATGCGCAGCGGGATGCGCCCGTGCGGGCCTTCGCAGTGGCCGTCGCGCAGCGCGCCGACGTCCGGCGCGGCCGGCTGCGTGAACGAGCGCCGGTCGCGGTAGAAGGCGCGCGCCTCGACCGGGCCCAGCGTGTGCATCGCGGGCAGGCCGCGCTCTTCGATGAGGTCGATCAGGGCGCGGGCATCGGGGTGAAGCATCGGGTCTCCTGGGGGGCGGTCGTCATTCTGAGCGCAGCGAAGGTTACCGGCGTCCGTCCGTCCCGGGTCCTTCGCCGCGCTCAGGATGACAAAGGGGAGGCTAGAGCTGGCGCGACCGCGCCAGCGGCGGGTTGCGCGCGAAGTAGCGCTGGATGCCGGTGGCGAGCGCCTCGACCAGCTGGGCGCGGTACTCGGGGTCGCGCAGCTTCGCCTCCTCGCCCGGGTTCGAGATGAACGCCGACTCGACCAGGATCGACGGGATGTCGGGCGCCTTCAGCACCGCGAAGCTCGCCTGCTCGACGCTGCCCTTGTGCAGCTTGCCGACCTTGCCGATCTGGCCCAGCACCTCGCCGCCGAGCTTCAGGCTGTCCTTGATCTGCGCCGTCGTGCTCATGTCGATCAGGGCGCGCAGCACGCTCTCGTCCTTGGCATGGAGGTTGGCGCCGCCGACCAGGTCGGACGCGTTCTCGCGGTTGGCCATCCAGCGCGCCGCGCTGCTCGACGCGCCGCCCTGGCTGAGCGCGAACACCGAGGCGCCGCGCGCGTCCGGGTTCATGAAGGCGTCGGCGTGGATCGAGACGAAGAGGTCGGCCTGGACGCGGCGCGCCTTCTTGACGCGCTCGTGCAGCGGCACGAAGAAGTCGGCGTCGCGGGTCAGCATCGCGCGCATGTTCGGGTTGGCGTTGATGCGGTCGCGCAGCAGCATCGCGATCGCGAGGACGACGTCCTTCTCGTGCAGGCCGCTCGGCCCGCTCGCGCCCGGATCCTCGCCGCCGTGGCCGGGATCGATGGCGACAACGACGAGGCGATCGATCTTCGCCTGCGCGATCTGCGGCGGCAGCGCAGCGCCGGCCGGATCGCGCGCCGTCGAAGTCGATGCGCCGCCCGCCGTGCGTGCGCCGGGCGGCGCCGAGGCGGCGAACGGCGCGGCCGGCGTGCCGAGCGCGACCGGGCCGCCGGCGCCGGCCGCGTTCGCCATCGCCGCGCCCGGCGTCGACGCCGCCGCGCCGGCCGCGCCGACGCGGCCGATGAACTCGCCGAGCGCGTCCTGCACCGACTGCGCCGCCTTCTGCTCGGCCTGCTCGCGGTCGCGGATGAGATCGAGCAGCGGATCGCGCTCCCGGGTCGGATGGAGGTCGAAGACGAGCCGGTGCCGGTACGCCGCCACCGGCGCGAGCGCGAACAGCTCGGGCGCGCTCGCCTGCTTGAGGTCGATGACCAGGCGGACGACGCGCGGCTGGTTCTGGCCGACGCGGACGCCGGCGATGAACGGATCGTCGGCGCGTACCTTGCCGACGAGCTCGCGCAGCTGCGGGCTGAGCTCGAGGCCGTCGACGTCGATGACGAGGCGGTCGGGCGCGGCGGCAAGGAAATGGCGCGCCGTCAGCGCGGCGTCGGACTCGATCGTCACGCGCGTGTAGTCGGCCGCCGGCCAGACGCGGACGGCGATGATCGATGCGCCCCAGGCGATCTCGCGCGCGCCGAGGAGGAGGGCGAGCGAGCCCATCTGCGCCAGCGCCGCGCGCCGCGTCGTCATGGCAGAAGCTCCCGGCCCGTCTCGCTCAAGGCATCGAAGCGCACCTCGCGCGCATCGCTGCCGTCGCGCGGCGTGATCCAGATGCGCAGGTCGCAATCGGGCAGGAGGCCGGCCGCCTTCTCCGGCCACTCGACGAGCTTCAGCCCCGGGTTCGCGAAGACCTCGCGAAAGCCGGCGTCCTCCCATTCCCCGGGATCGTCGAAGCGATAGAAGTCGAAGTGGGCGATGTCGAAGCCGCCGTGCGACGCATCGGCGCGGTACGGTTCCATCAGCGCGTAGGTCGGGCTCTTGATCGCGCCGCCGACGCCGAGGCCGTGCAGCAGGTGGCGCGCGAAGGTCGTCTTGCCGGCGCCGAGCGGGCCGTGCAGCTCGATGAAGGCGTCGCGCAGCGCATCATGGCCGGCGATCCTGCGCGCGCTGGCGTCGCAGGCGCCCTCGTCGGGCCATGACGCGCAGCGCGTTTCTAGAATCGACGACACAGACTCGACCAATGAGCGATCCTCTTCCTCTCGACGGCCAGGCCGTGCTCGAGCAGCTCCGGGCCTGGGGACGCGCGCTCGGATTTTCCCAGATCGGCGTCGCCGGCATCGACCTCGGCTCGGTCGAGCCGCGCCTGGCCGCCTGGATCGACAACGGCTTTCACGGCGAGATGGACTACATGGCGGTGCACGGAATGAAGCGCGCCCGGCCGGCCGAACTCGTCGCCGGCACGCTTAGCGTCATCACAGCGCGGCTCGACTACCTGCCGCGAACGACGGCGCCGGGCTGGCAGGCGATCGAATGGCGCCGCCTCGAGGATCCCGCGGCGGCGACGGTCTCGATCTATGCGCGCGGCCGCGACTATCACAAGGTGCTGCGCCAGCGCCTGCGCCAGCTCGCCGACCGGCTCGCCGAGGCGATCGGCCCGTTCGGCCACCGCGTCTTCACCGACTCGGCGCCGGTGCTCGAGGTCGAGCTCGCGGCACGCAGCGGCATCGGCTGGCGCGGCAAGCACACGCTGGCGCTCGACCGCGATGCCGGCTCGATGTTCTTCCTCGGCGAGATCTTCGTCGACGTCGCCCTGCCCGAGAGCCCGGTCGTCTCCGACCACTGCGGCACGTGCAGCGCCTGCATCGACGTCTGCCCGACGCAGGCGATCGTCGCGCCGTACGAACTCGACGCGCGCCGCTGCATCTCGTACCTGACGATCGAGCACAAGGGCGCGATCCCGGTCGAGTTCCGCGCCGCGATCGGCAATCGCGTCTACGGCTGCGACGACTGCCAGCTCGTCTGCCCCTGGAACAAGTTCGCGAGCGCGAGCCCGATCGCCGACTTCGACGTCCGCCCGGCGCTCGATTCGCCGCAGCTCCTCGCGCTCTGGGCCTGGCGCGAGGACGACTTCCTGCGCGCGACCGAAGGCAGCGCGATCCGCCGCATCGGCTTCGAGCGCTGGCAGCGCAATCTCGCGGTCGCGCTCGGCAACGCGCTCGCCGCCAGCGGCGACGCCGCGATCGTCGCTGCGCTGCGGGCGCGCCGCGACGATGCGAGCGCGCTGGTGCGCGAGCACATCGACTGGGCGCTGCAACAGGGCGCGCCGGCGCCGCGCGCCGCGCTGCCGGCATGAACATCGCTTTGCATGGCGAAGGAGGATCGATGACACACCGCTCGCGTGCGCTCTTGTTCGTGCTGGCGCTGCTCGCACCTCTGGTCGGTGCGGCGGCACCGCGCGCCTGCCTGAGCGACTGCACGCCCCGCATCGGCGTTGTCTCGGCGTTCGGCGCGGAGGCCGCGATCCTGATCAGAGC
This sequence comes from Caldimonas sp., assembly GCA_035995885.1. Taxonomy (GTDB): domain Bacteria; phylum Pseudomonadota; class Gammaproteobacteria; order Burkholderiales; family Burkholderiaceae_C; genus Schlegelella_A. Next base: position 22,985 of record DASYKC010000095.1, read on the forward strand.
GACGCGCGGCGCGCGCACCTGGACGATCAACGGCAACCGCTTCACGACCGGCACGCTGCGCGGCAACCGCGTCGTCATCGTCCTGAGCGGCGTCAGCATGATCAACGCGGCGATGACGACGCAGACGCTGATCGATCACTTCCGCATCGAGCGGCTGATCATGAGCGGCATCTCGGGCGGGATCGATCCGGCGCATCACGTCGGCGACGTCATCGTCCCTGAGACCTGGGTCATGCCGATGGAGGTCTACTGGCACCACGACAGCTCGCTGCCGGCGCCGTGCGGCGCGCCGGGCGACCTGTCGTGCCTCGGCCTGCGCATCGCCAAGGTCGACGGCAAGATGGTCGCGCCGTTCACCTTGCCTGGCGGCGCCGCGACCGGCCTCTTCATGCGCGAGAACCACGCAACGCGGCCGGGCGGCGCGGCCGAAGGCGAGTACGTGTTCGACTACCGCGTCGATCCGGCGATGCTCGCCGTCGCCCGGAAGATCGCGCCGGCGCTCGCGCGCTGCGGGCCGAAGGCGGCGAGCGCGGCTGGCGCCGCGCCCGACCCCAAGCTCTGCGTCGGCACGCAGCCGCGCATCGTCGTCGGCGGGCGCGGCGTCTCGGGCACCGCGTTCCTCGCCAATCCCGCCTACCGCAGCTATCTCTTCGAGCAGATCGGCGCGCAGACGGTCGACATGGAAACGGCGTCGCTCGCCCATGTCGCGTTCGTCAATGGCATTCCCTACATCGCCTTTCGCAGCCTGAGCGATCTCGCCGGGGCGCAGGAATTCAACGCCGACGTCGGCGCCCTGTTCGCGAGCGGCCTCGCCGAGAGCAACGAATCCGCAGTGACGCTCGCCTTCCTCGACGCCTGGAGCAAGCAACGGCGGCGCGGCGCGGTTCGCTAGACTCGGGCCTCGACACCGCACGAAGCCGGAGACTGCATGCATCGCCGAAACCTGATCGCCGCCGCCGGCGCGATCGCTCTCCTGTCGACGAGCGCCGCCTCGTGGGCGCAGTCGTCCTATCCGACCAAGCCGGTGCGGCTGATCGTTCCGTTCGCGGCCGGCGGCACGACCGACATCGTCGCCCGCGTCGTCTCCGAGAAGATCGGCTCCCATCTCGGCCAGACGATGATCGTCGACAACAAGGCGGGCGGCGGCGGCTCGGTCGGCGCCACCGAGATCGCGCGCGCCACGCCCGACGGCTACACGCTCGGCATGGCGACGGTCTCGACGACCGCCGCCAACCCGGCGATCAATCCGAAGATCCCGTACAACCCGCTGACCGACTTCACGCCGATCATCAACGTCGCGGCGACGCCGAACGTGATCGCCGTCAACCCGAGCTTCCCGGCCAGCGACTACAAGGGCTTCCTCGCCGAGCTGAAGAAGAACCCGGGCAAGTACTCGTACGCGAGCTCGGGAACGGGCGGCATCGGCCACCTGCAGACCGAGCTCTTCAAGAGCCTCTCGGGCACCTTCCTCACCCACATCCCGTACCGCGGCGCCGGCCCAGCGCTCAACGACGTCGTCGCCGGCCAGGTGCCGATCATCTTCGACAACCTGCCGTCGGCGTTGCCCTTCATCAAGGACGGCCGCCTGGTCGCGATCGTCGTCGCCGCGCCGCAGCGCCTCGCCGTGCTGCCGAACGTGCCGACCTTCAAGGAGGTCGGCCTCGAGCCCGTCAACCGGCCGGCGTTCTACGGCATCTACGGGCCGAAGGGGCTGCCGAAGGAAGTCGTCGACAAGGTCCACGAGGCGGTCAGGAAGACGCTCGACGATCCAGCGGTGAAGAAGCGGATCGAGGAGACCGGCTCGCTCATCATCGGCAACACGCCCGAGCAGTTCGCGGCGCAGATCGCGGCCGAGTTCGACGTCTACAAGAAAGTCGTCGCGGCGCAGAAGCTCAAGCTCGAGTAGGTCGCCCGACACGACAGGCCAGCACGTGCTCGCGGCCAGCGCTGCCTCGATCGACCGCTTCGTCGACGCGATCTGGATCGAGGAAGGCCTCGCCGCCAACACCCTCGCCGCCTACCGGCGCGACCTGACGCTCCTGGCCGACTGGCTCGGCCACGAGCACGCCCGCGCGCTCGCCGCGGCGAGCGAGACCGACCTGCGCCAGTACGCGCTGGCACGCCACGCCGGCAGCGCGCCGACGAGCACGAACCGGCGCCTCACGGTCTTCAAGCGCTTCTTCCGCTGGGCGGTGCGCGAACGGATGGTCGACGCCGACCCGACGCTGAAGCTCGACTCGGCGCGACAGCCGCTGCGCGTGCCGAAGACGCTGAGCGAGGCGCAGGTCGAAGCGCTCCTCGCCGCGCCCGACGTCGCGACGCCGCTCGGCCTGCGCGACCGGGCGATGCTCGAGCTGCTCTACGCGAGCGGCCTGCGCGTCAGCGAGCTGGTCTCGCTGAAGACGGTGCACGTCAGCTTCAGCGACTGCGCGCTGCGCGTCACCGGCAAGGGCGCGAAGGAGCGGCTGGTGCCGTTCGGCGAGGAGGCGCTGCGCTGGATCGAGCGCTACATCGGCGCAGCGCGCGCGACGATCCTCGGCCGCCGCGCCAGCGACGCGCTCTTCGTCACCGGCCGCGGCGGGCCGATGACGCGGCAGATGTTCTGGAAGCTGATCAAGGCGCATGCGCTGCGCGCCGGCATCAGCGCGCCCTTGTCGCCGCATACCTTGCGCCACGCCTTCGCGACCCACCTGCTCAATCACGGCGCCGACCTGCGCGCGGTGCAGATGCTGCTCGGCCACGCCGACATCTCGACGACGACGATCTACACCCACGTCGCGCGCGAACGGCTGAAGCAGCTGCACGCGCTGCACCATCCGCGCGGCTGAGGCGCCGCGGCGTCCGCGCCGTGCCGTCGCCGCGCCGTGGTGCTAGCGCGTCACGCCGCTCTGCGCCCGCTTCGTGTACTCGACGTCGGCCGGCCGCGCGACCGCGGCGATGATGCCGACGACGAACACGACCGGAAGGACGATGCCGAGGGTGCGCACGCCCCTCGTTCGGCAGCGGCGGCGCGCCCCAGCGATTGGCGCCGGGCGTGCCGCCCTTGGAGCCGGCCCATGCGGGTCGTCGCGGTGCCCCTTGCGCGCCGGCGAGATCGTCACAATCGCCGCGTGAAGAGCGGCAGCACGGGCGTGATCGGCATCGGCCACATGGGATTGGCGATGGCCGGCCGGCTGCGCGAGCGCGGCCGGTCCGTCTTCGTTCGCGACGTCCGCGCCGAGCGCGAGGCGATGGCCGAACGCGATGGCGCAACGCCCTGCGCGACGCCGGCGGCGCTGGCGCGGCAGTGCGGGGAGGTGATCGTCGCCGTCGTCGACGCCGCGCAGACCGAGGACGTGCTGTTCGGCGTCGACGGCGTCGCCGCAGCGATGGTGCCCGGCGCGTGCGTGGTCCTCTGCCCGACGATCGCGCCGGACAGCGTCGAGTCGTTCGCGTCGCGGCTCGATGCCCTCGGCATCGACTGGATCGAGGCGCCGATGTCGGGCGGCCCGGCGCGCGCCCGCGCCGGCACGATGAGCCTGATGGTCGCCTGTCGCGACGACGTCTTCGCGCGCCAGGCGGCGCTGCTCGCGACGCTCGCCGATCCGGTGTTTCGCCTCGGCGCGCGCGCCGGCGACGGCGCGCGCACCAAGCTCGTCAACAACCTGCTCGCGGCGATCAACCTCGCCGGCGCCGCCGAGGCGATCGCGCTCGCCGAGCGCGTCGGCCTCGATCCGGCGCGGACGCTCGCCGTCATCGAACGCTCGAGCGGGCAGAGCTGGATCGGCAGCGACCGCATGGCGCGCGCGCTCGCCGGCGACACGGCGCCGCGCGCGCACGCGTCGCTGCTCGCCAAGGACAGCCGGCTCGCGCTCGCGCTCGCCGAGGCAGCCGGCGTCGATGCGAAGCTCGGCGCCGTCGCGGCCGCGATGTTCGCGAACGCGGTCGCGCAGGGCCGGGGCGACCTCGACGACTCGTGCCTCCTCGACCTCCTGCGCGCTTCGCGGCGCTAGCGACACTCGGCGTCGGCTTCGGCTCGGCTTCCGCTTCGGCCGGCCTTCGGCTTCGCCTCGACTTCGGCTTCGCCTCGACTTCGACTTCGCCTCGACTTCGACTTCGCCTCGGCCTTGGCTTCGGCGACGCCCGCTCCGCGAGCTTCGGAGTCGCGCCCGGTCAGGCGGCCTGACGCCCGCGCATGCCGGCGAGCGCCTCGCGCACGGCGCCGGTGACCTCGGCCGTGGTCGCGCTGCCGCCGAGGTCGCGCGTGTGCAGGCGCGGATCGGCCGTGACCTGCTCGATCACCCGCATGAGGCGTGCAGCAGCGTCGGCCTCGCCGAGGTGCTCGAGCATCATCACGCACGACCAGAAGGTGCCGATCGGATTGGCGAGCCCTTGGCCCATGATGTCGAATGCCGAGCCGTGGATCGGCTCGAACATCGACGGAAACCGCCGCTCGGGATCGATGTTGCCGGTCGGCGCGATGCCGAGGCTGCCGGCGAGCGCGGCGGCGAGGTCGCTCAGGATGTCGGCGTGCAGGTTGGTCGCGACCAGCGTGTCGAGCGACGCCGGCCGGTTGACCATGCGCGCGGTCGCGGCGTCGACGAGCTCCTTGTCCCAGCGAACGTCCGGGAACTCGCGCGCGACCTCGACGGCGATCTCGTCCCACATGACCATCGCGTGGCGCTGCGCGTTGCTCTTGGTGACGACGGTGAGAAGCTTTCTCGGCCGCGACTGGGCGAGCCGGAACGCGAAGCGCAGGATCCGCTCGACGCCGGCGCGCGTCATCATCGAGACATCGGTCGCGACCTCGATCGGCAGGCCCTGGTGGACGCGACCGCCGACGCCCGAGTACTCGCCTTCGCTGTTCTCGCGCACGATCACCCAGTCGAGGTCTTCGGGCTTGCACCGCTTCAGCGGCGCATCGATGCCGGGCAGGATCCGCGTCGGCCGCACGTTGGCGTACTGATCGAGGCCCTGGCAGATCTTCAGACGCAGGCCCCAGAGCGTGACGTGGTCGGGGATGTGGGGATCGCCGGCCGAGCCAAACAGGATCGCGTCCTTGCCGCGGAGCGCGTCGAGACCGTTCGCCGGCATCATCTCGCCGTGGGCGCGGAACCAGTCGCCGCCCCAGCCGAAGTCCTCGAACTCGAAGGCGAACGCGCTGCCGATGGCGACGGCCTCGAGCACCTCGCGACCCGCAGGGACGACTTCCTTGCCGATGCCGTCGCCGGGGATGGTGGCGATGCGATAGGTCTTCATGCCGGCCTCCGCGGGGCTCATGCAGCGACGACGGGAATGCCGGCGATGCGCTTCTTCCACTCGGCCGGCCCGGTCTCGTGCACCGACGTGCCGTTGGCGTCGACGGCGACGGTGACCGGCATGTCGAGCACGTCGAACTCGTAGATCGCTTCCATGCCGAGGTCGGCGAAGCCGACGACTCTGGCCTGCCTGATCGCCTTCGAGACCAGGTAGGCGGCACCGCCGACACCCATCAGGTAGGCGCTCCGGTGCTTCCTGATCGACTCGATCGCGACCGGCCCGCGCTCGGCCTTGCCGATCATCGCGATTAGGCCGGTCTGCGCCAGCATGGTCTCCGTGAACTTGTCCATCCGCGTCGCCGTCGTCGGGCCGGCCGGGCCGACGACCTCGTCGCGCACCGGATCGACCGGGCCGACGTAGTAGATGACACGGTTGGTGAAGTCGACCGGCAGCGGCTCGCCCCGGGCGAGCATGTCGGCGATCCGCTTGTGCGCGGCGTCGCGGCCGGTCAGCATCCTGCCGCGCAGGAGCAGCGTCTCGCCCGGCTTCCAGCTCGCGACCTCTTCCCGGGTCAGCGTGTCGAGATCGACGGTCTTCGACCGGTTGTAGTCGGGCGCCCAGTTGACGTCGGGCCAGAGGTCGAGGCTCGGCGGGTCGAGGTACGCGGGCCCCGAGCCGTCGAGGACGAAGTGGGCGTGACGCGTCGCCGCGCAGTTCGGGATCATCGCCACGGGCTTCGACGCCGCGTGCGTCGGCGCCATCGCGATCTTGACGTCGAGCACCGTCGTCAGGCCGCCCAGGCCCTGGGCGCCGATACCGAGCGCGTTGACCTTGTCGAACAGCTCGATGCGGAGCTGCTCGGTCTTGTTCTGCGCGCCGCGCAGCTTGAGCTCGTGCATGTCGATGTCTTCCATCAGGCTCTGCTTGGCGAGCAGCATCGCCCGCTCCGCGGTGCCGCCGATGCCGATGCCGAGCATCCCCGGCGGGCACCAGCCGGCGCCCATCGTCGGCACCGTCTTCAGCACCCAGTCGACCAGGCTGTCGCTCGGGTTCATCATGATGAACTTGGCCTTGTTCTCGCTGCCGCCGCCCTTGGCGGCGACGATCACGTCGACGGTCGAGCCCGGGACCAGCGTCATGTGGACGACCGCCGGCGTGTTGTCCGACGTGTTCTTCCGCTCGAAGTGCGGGTCGGCGACGATCGATGCGCGCAGCGGGTTGTCGGCGTCGAGGTAGCCCTTCCTGACGCCGTCGTCGACGGCGTCCTCGACGCTGCCCGGAAAGCCCTCAAAGCGGACGTCCATGCCGATCTTCAGGAAGACGTTGACGATGCCGGTGTCCTGGCAGATCGGCCGCTTGCCCTCGGCGCACATCCTCGAGTTGGTGAGGATCTGGGCGATCGCGTCCTTCGCCGCCGGGCCTTGCTCGAGCGCGTAGGCGCGCGCCAGGTGGGCGATGTAGTCGGCCGGGTGGTAGAAGCTGATGTATTGCAGCGCCGCGGCGATGCTGTCGACGAAGTCGGCGTGGCGGATCGGGGTGGTCATGATCGGAGTCGGGCGCAGGAAGGCCGCAAGTCTACGGAACCCTGCCGACGCGGGCGCAGAGATCGGATTCAGGACGGGTGGCGTCCGCGTTCGTTGACAGTCTCCGACCTTGCAGCTTCAATGCCGGGACGCGCCGGCACGTCGAGACGGCGCACCGACCTGCCACCCGCTGGCATCAGGAGAAAGCGCGATGATTCGCAGTAGTTCCAACCGTTCCTTGTGCTCCGTCGCCGTGCCCTGCATTGCCACGGCGCTCGCCGCATTGGCGCTGGTCGGCGCCGTCCGCGCGCAGACCGTCTATTCAGGGTCGGGCGCAACGGCCGCGGCGATCACGCCGACGGTGACCGATTTCCGGACGGCTCTGGGAACGCTCAACGCCAATGTCGCCGGCTCCTTCGGCAGCGGCAGGCGCGAGATCAACTGGGACGGCGTTCCCGATGCGTTCGCGGCACCGAACAACCTGCCGGCCAACTTCTTCAACGCGAATTCGCCGCGGGGCGTCGTTTTCGCGACGCCGGGGACCGGCTTTCAGGTCAGCGCCAACGTCGTGAATCCGACCAGCACGCCGATCGAGTTCGGCAACATCGATCCGTCGTATCCGGGCCTGTTCGCGCCGTTCAGCGCGCAACGGCTCTTAACCGCGCTCGGCTCGAACATCGTCGATGTCAACTTCTTCATTCCGGGCGGCGCCCAGGCCGCCGTCACGCGCGGCTTCGGCGTCGTGTTCAGCGACGTCGATCTGGCCGACACCACGTCGCTCAGCTTTTTCGGCCTGGGCGGCAACCTCCTCGGCACGTACTTCGCCCCGGCCTCCGGCGGCAACGAAGGCTTTTCGTTCCTTGGCGTCGATTTCGGCAGCGCCAGCATCGGTCGGGTGCGGATCACGAGCGGCAACCAGATCCTGGCCGCCGGCAACCTGCTCAACGACCTTGTCGTCATGGACGACTTTGTCTACGGCGAGCCGATCGCGGCCATTCCGGAGCCGGAAACCCAGGCCCTGATGCTCGCCGGCCTGGGATTGCTTGCCTGGCGGCTGCGTCGCCGCAAGGCCGCCCGCTCCTGATCGGCCGCCTCAGACGCCTTCTTCCGGCGGATGGCGCCGGTGCGCGCCGGCCGCGTTGGTGTTGAGCAGCCGGTCGGTGTAGGCGATCGCGATCGCTGAGAGCAGGAAGGCGAGGTGGATGATCGTCTGCCACATCATCACCGGCACCGGCGTGTTCTCGGCGTTGATGAAGGTCTTCAGCAGGTGGATCGAGCTGATGCCTATGATCGCCGTGCCGAGCTTGACCTTGAGCACCGACGCGTTGACGTGCGAGAGCCATTCCGGCTCGTCGTGGTGGCCTTCGAGGCCCATCCGGCTGACGAAGGTCTCGTAGCCGCCGACGATGACCATGATCAGCAGGTTCGAGATCATGACGACGTCGATCAGGCCGAGCACGGCGAGCATGATCACCGTCTCGGTCAGCTTCTGGCCGCCGGCCGCGGCCGCGGCCGTCTGCTCGTAGCCGATGCCGCTGATCAGCGCCGAGAGCGCGCTGCCGCTGCCCATCGCCGCCTGGATCAGGTGGACCAGCTCGACCCAGAAGTGATAGACGTAGACGCACTGGGCGAGGATCAGCCCGAGGTAGAGCGGCAGCTGCAGCCACCGGCTCATGAAGATGAAGTTGGGCAGGGGCCTCAGTGGCGGCCGGAGCGGGGCGGGGTGGTCGGCCATCGGGTCCTTCGTTTGCGGCGCGCGAATTGTAGGTGGCGCACATGAGGTAAAAGAGGCGGTCACGACCGCGAGGAGTCAGTCGCATGAGCGCCGAACAGCACGTCTATCCGCCGCCCGCCGACGCAGTGAAGAACGCGTGGGTGTCGGGCATGCCGGCCTACCAGGCCCTCGTCGACGAGGCCGCGCGTGACTACGAAGGCTACTGGGCGCGGCTGGCGAGGGAGCTGATCTCGTGGCGGACGCCGTTCCGGCGCGTCCTCAACGCCGACACGCCGCCGTTCTTCAAGTGGTTCGAGGACGGCACGCTCAACGCCTCGTACAACTGTCTCGACCGCAACGTCGAGCAAGGGCTCGGCGACAAGACCGCGATCATCTTCGAAGCCGACGACGGCGCCGTCACCCGGGTCACGTATTCGGAGCTGCTCGAGCGCACCTGCCGGCTCGCCAACGCGATGAAGGCGCGCGGCCTCGTCAAGGGCGATCGCGTCGTCATCTACATGCCGATGTCGGTCGAGGGCGTGACCGCCATGCTCGCATGCGCGCGCATCGGCGCCACTCATTCGGTCGTGTTTGGGGGCTTTTCGGCGCAGAGCCTGCGCGACCGCATCGCCGACACCGGCGCGGTGATGGTGATCACCGCCGACGAGCAGCTGCGCGGCGGCAAGGCGCTGCCGCTGAAGGCGATCGTCGACGAGGCGCTGACCGGCCCGAACGTGTCGGTGCGCGACGTCATCGTCTACCGGCGCAGCGGCGGCAAGGTCGACTTCGTCGCGCCGCGCGACAAGTGGCTGCACGAGCTGGTCGCGAAGGAGCCTTCGACGTGCGAGCCGGAATGGGTGCTCGCCGAGCACCCGCTCTTCCTGCTCTACACCTCGGGCTCGACCGGCAAGCCGAAAGGCGTCCAGCACTCGACCGGCGGCTACCTGCTGCACGCGGCGCTGACGACGAAGTGGACCTTCGACCTCAAGCCCGACGACGTCTTCTGGTGCACCGCCGACATCGGCTGGGTCACCGGCCACACCTACATCACCTATGGCCCGCTCGCGCTCGGCGGCACCGAGGTCGTCTTCGAAGGCATCCCGACCTATCCCGACGCGGGCCGCTTCTGGCAGACGATCGCCAAGCACAAGGTGTCGATCTTCTACACCGCGCCGACGGCGATCCGCGCCCTCATCAAGACCGCCGAAGGCAACGACAAGGTCCACCCGAAGAGCTTCGACCTGTCGAGCCTGCGCATCCTCGGCTCGGTCGGCGAGCCGATCAACCCGGCCGCGTGGGAGTGGTATCACAAGAACGTCGGCGGCGGCCGCTGCCCGGTCGTCGACACCTTCTGGCAGACCGAGACCGGCGGCCACGTGATCACGCCGCTGCCCGGCGCGACGCCGCTGGTTCCGGGCTCGTGCACGCTGCCGTTTCCGGGGATCGATGCGGCGGTCGTCGACGAGCACGGCCACGACGTGGCGAACGGCACCGGCGGCATCCTCGTCATCAAGAAGCCGTGGCCGAGCATGATCCGAACGATCTGGGGCGATCCGGAGCGCTACGAGAAGAGCTACTACCCGGAAGATTTCAAGGGCAAGTACTACCTCGCCGGCGACGGCGCGATCCGCGACGCCAAGACCGGCTACTTCACGATCACCGGCCGCATCGACGACGTCCTCAACGTCAGCGGCCACCGCATGGGGACGATGGAGATCGAGTCGGCGCTGGTCGCCCACACGGCGCTGGTCGCGGAAGCCGCGGTCGTCGGCCGGCCCGACGAAACGACCGGCGAGGCGATCTGCGCCTTCGTCGTTCTCAAGCGCGCGCGCCCGACCGGCGAGGAGGCGAAGAAGATCGCCAAGGAGCTGCGCGACTGGGTCGCCAAGGAGATCGGGCCGATCGCCAAGCCGAAGGACATCCGCTTCGGCGACAACCTGCCGAAGACGCGCAGCGGCAAGATCATGCGGCGATTGCTGCGCTCGGTCGCGAACGACGAGAAGATCACCCAGGACACGTCGACGCTCGAGAACCCGGCGATCCTCGAGCAGCTGGCGGAGAAGAACTGAGCGCCGGGCGGCGATCGCGATGAAGCCGGTCTTTCACCTCGTCAGCGGCGCACCCGACCCGGTCGCGCCGTTCAGCCACGCGGTCGAGGCCGACGGCTGGATCTTCCTGACCGGGCAGATGCCGTTTCCGTCGACCTCGGTCGACGACGCCTACCCCGAAGGCATCGAGGCGCAGACGCACCAAGTCATCCGCAATCTCGAGACCGTGCTGCGCGGCCTCGGCCTCGGTCTCGATCACGTCGTCTCGGCGCGCATCTTCCTGACCCGCTTCGACGAGGACTACGCGAAGATGAATGCGGTCTACGCGAGCTACTTCGCCGCAGGCCGGCGGCCGGCGCGAACCTGCGTCGGCGTCAGCGCGCTCGCCAAGGGCGCGCGCGTTGAGATCGAATTCGTGGCGCGGCGCTAGGCGAGACCGGTCGTGACCGCCGGGAAGGATCTCGTCGACGACGCGCGCCGGCGCGTCGATCGTGCCGAGCGCGTCGTCGTGCTCACCGGCGCCGGCATCTCGACCGAATCGGGCATTCCCGACTTTCGCGGCCCGAAGGGCGTGTGGACGAGGAATCCGGCGGCCGAGAAGCAGTCGACGATCCAGCATTACCTCGCCGACCCCGAGGTGAGGAAGGCGGCCTGGCGCTCGCGCCTCGACTCGCCGGCGTGGTCGGCCGAGCCGAACGCCGGCCACCGCGCTCTCGTCGCCCTCGAGCGGCGCGGCATCCTGCATGCGCTCGTCACCCAGAACATCGACGAGCTGCACCAGCACGCCGGCTCGTCGGCCGACAAGGTCGTCGAGGTCCACGGCAGCATGCGCCGCGTCATGTGCTGGCAGTGCGGCCGGCGCGCGCCGATGGAAGAGGCGCTCGCCCGCGTGCGCGCCGGCGACGACGATCCGCATTGCCTCGCCTGCAGCGGCATCCTGAAGAGCGACACCATCTCGTTCGGTCAGGCGCTCGTTGCCGAGGTCATCGACCGGGCGATGACGGTCGCCGCCGAAGCCGACCTGCTCCTCGCCATCGGCACGACCCTGCAGGTGCAGCCGGTTGCGGGCATGGTGCCGATCGCCGCGCGTGCCGGCGCGCAGGTCGTCATCGTCAACGACCAGCCGACGGCGATGGACGAGCTCGCCGACGTCGTCATCCGCGCGCCGATCGGCGCGGTGCTGACGGCGATCTGCGCCGGCCCGCCGAGCCCTCAGGACTCGAGCCGGTAGAGGCCCACCCAGTCGTCGGGCTCGGCCGAGCCGGGCTTCTTGATGTTGAAGCGGTCGCCGCCGTCGGGGGCCTGCAACGGCGACGTGCGCCAGAGCGACGGTCGCTCGAGGAACTGCTGACGAAACTCCTCGGTCGCCCAGATCTGGCCCGACTCGACCAAGGGCTCGACGCGGGCGGCGCAGAGGATCGCGTCGCCGCCGACGATCACGGTGCGCTGGTTGACGCCCCTGCGATCGGTCTGCACCGGACCGTAGTGGAGAGCGATCCTCAGGCGCGGATGGCCCGGGGCCTGGTACACCGCGTCCATCAGGTGCCGGGCCGTCTGCGCCAGCGCGACCGGATCGTCGGCGGCGATCAGCACGGCATCGCCGGCGCGGATCTCGGTGATCGCCGCCGGCGGCGCCCAGCGCCGCACCGCTTCCTCGAGGGCGGCGCGGACCGGGCCGTCGAGCCCGGTGCGCATCAGCGTCGCGAAGCCCTGCACGTCGGCCTTGAGCACGCAGGACTGACGCAGGTCGAGCGTCCGTTCGACCGGACCCGACTCGCGCCACGGCCGGTCGTAGCCGACGATGTTGACCCGATCGATGCGCTGCAGAAAGGCGGTGTTGTTGCGCGCGATCACGTCGAACAGCACCGGGTGGATCAGGTAGTGCGTCGCGCGCGGCAGGACGCCGTTGGTCTCGAGCGTCGCCTCGCCCGGGCGCAGGAACCGTTGCCGCCACTCGCCGCGGACGCGATCGTGCTGCACGTAGCCGAGCAGGCCGACGCGGTAGAGCGAGCTGAACGCGTCCTGGCCGTCGTGCGCGTCGTCGTCGCCGCCGATCAATTCCAGCTCGGCGCGGCTGATGACGTGGCCGGGCAGGCGATCGAAGATCAGCTCGGGCTTGAGGCCCGAGACATAGGGCGCGATCTCGGCCAGGTACTCTTGCGCGATCTCGGTCGCGGCCTGGTTGATCGCCTCCTTGAGCCGATATTCGTTGCGGCGCTCGTCGGGGCGGAGCGCCGTCAGCCGCTCGCCGATCGTCATCAGGTCGCGCGGCCTGAGCAAGGTGTGGCGACAGACGTATTCGAAGGCGTCTTCCTCCTCGCGCGTGTGGACGTCGGTGACGCTGAGGCGGCCGAAAAAGGCCTCGAGCGGGTTGGCGCGCATGCGCTCGGCCTGGACCATGCGATCGCTGCGGACCAGGCGGACGTTGTTGACGAAGATCTCGCGCAGGCTCTCCGGCGTGTAGACGATGTCGACGGCGCTGCCGCGGTACTGCTGGACCATCGCCGTGCGCTGCGGCCAGCGCGCGTAGGCCTCCTTGCGGATCGCCGCGAACACCTTCAGGTGATGGTTGATGCGGCGCAGCTGATAGGCGACCTCGACCAGCCCGAGCTGCGAGAAGTACCAGACGTTGGGCGACAGCTCGCCTGTGACGCTCGGGCTCGCCGGCAGGTCCTCGACGTGCTTGTTGAAGTATTCGTCGATGCCGTCGATGAACATCGCCAGCGGCGCGTTGAGCGCGCGCAGGCGCGGCACCAGGTGGCCGTCGGTGTCGGTGGCGCAGCGCTGCAGCTCGCTCGGCGTGAAGTCGAGCAGGCGAACGAAGTGGTCGATGACGCTGTGCAGCCGGGAATCGGCGATGAGGCCGCCGAGCCGCGCGCCGACCCGGAGGCCGTCGATCGCGTCGAAGTGCTTGAGCGCGGCCATCGCGATCGCCGACAGCCACACCTTCGACCAGGGCAGCGGCGACGCCGCGAACAGGGCGATCGAATCGCGGCTGAAGATCTTGTCGCCGATCGGCTTGTCGAGGAGGTTGCCGCTCGGCAGGCAGACCGCCTGGCCTTCGCGCTGGTAGAGGATCCGCTTGGCCTTGAGCAGCAGGGTCTTGCCGAAGCCCTTGGTGCCGATGATGACGAACTTGTCGTCGCGCCCGGGGGTGAGGAAGGCGTCGATCTCGGGCGTGCGGTGGAGCAGCGACTCGTCGAAGTCCTCGGCCACTCGGATGTCGTCGGCATCCACGGTCCACGCGCGCATTCGCAAGCCTTCCTCGGGGACACTCGATGGCGACGAGGATAGAGCCTCGTCCGACCAGCGTCCAGGGCGGCCCATCCACGAGAATCGAACCATGCCGATGCACCGCCTTGTCCCGTGCTGCCGACCCTGACCGGTATCGGTGCGCCCGCACGCCGGTCGATCGCCGTCGTCGCCCTCGGAGTCGCGTTCACCCTCTGCGGCAGCGCCGGCGCGCAGCGGGCGGCGTCGACGCCGCAGCCGCAGGACGAGGCGGTCTTGCGGCTCACGCTGCCCGTCGTCGGCCTCCGCCCCCGCGACCTCGCCGTGGTCGTCAACGACGCCGATCCGGAGAGCGTCGAGATCGGCCGCTACTACGCGGCGCAGCGCGGCATCGCTGCCGACCGCGTCGTCCACGTCCGCTTTCCGCCCGGCCAGGCGGTGATGGTCTTCGCCGACTTCATGCGCGTCCAGGCCGTGCTCGACGCCAAGGTCGGCGCCGACGTCCAGGCCTACGCCCTGGCGTGGACGCTGCCGTACCGCGTCGAGTGCATGTCGGTGACGGCGGCGTTCGCGTTCGGCTTCGACCCGGCGTCGTATTGCGCCGAGGGCTGCCAGACGACCAAGGCCTCGCCGTACTTCAACAGCGGCAGCCGTGCGCCGTTCACCGACCACAAGCTGCGCCCGGCGATGCTGCTCGCCGGCAGCGACGTCGAGAGCGTCAAGCGCCTGATCGATCGCGGCCTGCGCTCCGACCAGACCTGGCCCGAGGGCAAGGCCTACCTGATGAACACGAGCGACGGCAGCCGCAACGTCCGCGCCGAGTCGTACGAGCGTGTTCGCGCCGCGCTCGGCCCGGCGTATCCGATCGAGCAGGTCGACGCCGATGCGCTCGAGGGCCGGAGCGACGTGATGTTCGAGTTCACCGGCGTTGCCCAGGTCGCGGCGATGGCGAGCAACCGCTACATCGACGGCGCCATCGCGGATCAGCTGACGTCGTTCGGCGGTGTGCTGTCCGGCGCCGGGCAGACGACCGCGCTCGAGTGGCTGTCGGTCGGCGCGACCGGCAGCTACGGCACGAGCACCGAGCCGTGCAACTACCGCGCCAAGTTTCCCGAGGTCGGCATCGTCATGGCCCACTACCTCACCGGCGAGACGCTGCTCGAGGCGTACTGGAAAAGCGTCCTCATGCCTGGCCAAGGCGTCTTCGTCGGCGACCCGCTCGCACGTCCGTTCGGCGGCGTGCGCGTGACGCACTCCGCCGCCGGCACGGTCGTCTCGACGCGCGCGATGCCACCGGGCAACTACGTCCTCGAAGCCTCGCGCAGCAGCATCGGGCCGTTCCAGCCGGTCCGCATCGTCAGGATCTCCGGCTTCGGCATCCGCCAGCTGACGCTGCCGGCCGGCGACTCGCGCTACTTCCGCGTCCGCAGCGTCGTCGAGGCGGCAAGGGCGGCAAAGGCGGCGTCGGGCTAGCGGCCCGTCGTCGCGTCGACGCGACGACGCGTCGGCGCCGGGTTCGCCCGCGCGAGCGCTAGGCGTCCTTGGCGAGCGCCGCCACCGGCGCGGCGATGAATCGCTGCATCGCCAGCACCGCGACGATCAGCGACAGGCCGACCGCATCGGCGAGGCCGCCGGGATAGACGAGCGCGACGCCGGCGACGATCAGCATGACGCGCTCGAGCGGCGTCGCGCGGCGCAGCGCCCAGCCCTGAAAGCCCCCGGCGATCGCGGCGATGCCGAGCGCCGCGGTCAGCGTCACCTGCGCGATCGACCACCAGTTGGCGTCGGCGAGCGCCTTCGTCGATCCCATCAGGAGGAGGCCCTGGCCGGCCGGGTCGAGGACGAACATGAACGGCAGCAGGAACGCCGGGACGGTGTACTTCCAGCACTGCATCGTCGTCTTGTACGGGTCGCCGCCGGTGATCGCCGCGGCCGCGAACGGCGACAGCGCGGTCGGCGGCGAGACCTCGGACAGCACGGCGTAATAGAAGATGAACATGTGCGCCGCGAAGTCGGGAACGCCGAGCTTGATCAGCGCCGGCGCGGCGATGACGGCGCAGATGATGTACGACGCCGTCACCGGCACCGCGAGGCCGACGACCCAGACGACGAGCGAGGTGAAGATGGCGGTCAGCAAGAGCGAGCCGGCGGCGTAGTCGATGACGATCGAGCTGAACTTCAGGCCGAGCCCGGTCAGCGCGACGACGCCGACGATGATGCCGGCGCCGGCGCAGGTCGCGCCGACGTTGAGCATGCCGATCGCGCCGCCTTCCATCGCCTTGGCGAATCCGGAGTTGAGGAGGTGGTCCTTGACCGACCCCTTGCCGCGAAAGAGATCGTACGAAAAGAGCGCCGTCTCAGGCCGCAGCATGCTCGTCGCCAGCGCGACAACGGTCGCCCAGAACACCGAGAGCACCGGCGAGAAGCCCCAGAGCATGAAGGCGACGATCGAGACCAGCGAGAGGAAGTGGAACCAGTAGCGCTTGCTCAGGTTCCAGACCGTGTCGACGCGCTCGAAGGCGACGTCGCGCATGCCGTACTTGCGCGCGTCGATCTCGACCATGAGGAAGAGGGCGAGATAGAAGAGCAGCGTCGGGATGCACGCCATCAGGAGAACGTCGAGGTACGAGATCTTCAGGAACTCGGCGATCAGGAAGGCGGCCGCGCCCAGCACCGGCGGCGAGATGATCGCGCCGAGCCCGCCGGCGGCGAGCAGGCCGCCGGCGGCGTTCTTCTCGTAGCCGACCTTCTCGAGCAGCGGATAAGCGACGGCGCCGAGCGTCACCGTCGTCGCCACGCCCGAACCCGACGGGCCGCCGAGGAGGAACGAGGCGAGCACGACGGTGCGGCCGGCACCGGTCGGCTTGCCGCCCATCGCCGAGAACGAGAAGTCGAGGTAGAACTTGCCCGCGCCCGAGTACTGCAGGAAGGCACCGTAGATCGTGAACAGGATGATCAGCGACGAGGCGACGTCGACGGCGACGCCGAAGATGCCTTCGAGCGTCATGTAGAGGATGCCGATCAGGCGGCCGACCTCGTAGCCCTTGTGCGTCCACGGCGCCGGCAGGATCGGGCCGGCGAGGGCGTAGGCGACGAACGCGAGCGTGATCACCGGCATGATCCAGCCGCTCGTCCGCCGCATCGCCTCGAGAACGAGCACGATCAGGGCGATGCCGAAGACGATGTCCCAGCTGTTGGGCGAGGTGTTGCGGTCGGTGAAGTCGTCGCCGCCGAGGATCGCGTAGACGACGACCGCGACCGCCATCGCCGCCGCGAGCCAGTCCCACCACATGACGCGGTGGCGAAAGCGCGGCGCGAGCGGAAAGACGAGGAAGCAAAGGAAGAGGACGAAGGCGACGTGCACCGGCCGCAGCACCTGCGTCGGCACGATCGCGTAGGCGCTGTAGAGATGGAAGGCCGCCATCACGAAGGCGACGAGGCGGACGAAGCCGCCGAGCCGGCCCTTCAGCTTGTTGGCGGCGCCTTCCTCTTCCTCGACGTACTGCTCGGCACGCAGCAGCGCTTCTTCGCTGACGGCGGCCGGCTGCGGGGCGGTCACGTCGCGGCCGGGGTCAGTTGACCTTGACGCCGCGTTCCGCGTAGTACTTCAGCGCGCCGGGATGGAAGGGGATCGGCGACGCCGCCGCCTTCTGGTTGTCGAGCTTGAAGTTGATCGCCTCCTTGTGGACGGCGATGATGTCGTCGCGCCGGTCGAAGATCGCCTTGACGATGTTGTAGGCGGTCTTGTCGTCCATGCTCTCGTGCGTGACGAGGATGTTCATCACCGTCGCCTGGTGGTTGTCGGCGTCCATGCCCTTGTAGGTTTCCTTCGGGATCGTGTCCTGCACGTACAGGTTGCCGTACTTCTTGTTCATCGCCACGACCGCGTCGGCGTGGTCGATCAGCTTGACCTTGGTGTTGGGGGTGTTGGCGAGGTCGGTGACGGCCGCCGTCGGCAGGCCGCCGACCCAGAAGAAGGCGTCGATCTTGCCGTCCTTGATCGCGTTGACCGACTCGGCGGCGCCGAGCCGCTCGCGCTTCATGTCGCTGTCCTTGTCGAGGCCGGCGGCCTCGATCAGGCGAAACGCCATCACTTCGGTGGCGCTGCCGGGCGATCCGGTCGAGACGCGCTTGCCCTTCAGGTCGGTCATCCTGGCGATGCCGCGGCCTTCGACGGTGACGACGTGCATCCGGTTCGGATAAAGGATCATCAAGGTCTTCAGCGGCACCTTGTTGCCCTTGAACTTGTCCTCGCCGCGGAACGCGTCCTGGCTCGCGTCGGTCATCGCGAAGGCGATGTACGGCTTGCCGCTGCCGACCAGCTTCAGGTTGTCGACGGAGCCGCCGGTGACCTCGGCGGTCGCCTGCATGCCGGGAACGTGCTTCGAGAGCACCGCGGCGATGCCGCCGCCCATCGGGTAGTAGACGCCGCCGGTGCCGCCGGTCGCGATCGAGATGTTCTGCGCCTGCGCGGCGAAGGCGAGGATCAGGGCGGCGAGCGGCGCGCAGAGGCGGGCGATCGGGAAAGTCATCAGAAGTCTCCGGTGCGGCCGCTGCGCGGCGCGTCGTGCGGCGATTCTGCAACGCGTCGCTGGTCGCGCCCATGCGGGTTCTTGCCGGTAGGCCGCCGCACGCAAACCGATCCGCCGTGCCATTTCGCTCGAAAAAGAGGCCCTCGCGGCGACTGATCATGCGACCACCGTCACCGGCTGCGGGCATCCTCGCTGCATCCTTTCCAACGAGCTCAGCCCATGCATGCCCTTTCGGTCCGACTCGCCGGCAAGCGCCTGTACATCGCCGACCTCGCAGCACGCCTGGAAGCGATGGAGAACGGTCGTCTGCCGATGAACGCGCTCGCGTACCGGCTCTATGCGCGGCGCATGGCGGCGGCGATGGACGGCTATCCGCCCGGCCTGCTCGCGGCCCAGCTCGGCCGCGCCTATCCGTCGGTCCTGCAGGCGATCGAGCGGCGGCAGTTCGAGATCGACGGCGCGTTGAGCGGCCAGCGCGGGCGCAGCGCCCTCGTCGTCGCGACGGCACTGCTGCGCCATCTCGACCGTCACCGGCGTCGCGCCTCGCCGTAGTCGAAGTCGGCGCGGGCGGCGACACTGTCGCCGACATCGAACGTTCGACGGCGAGCTCGCGCACCCTCAACACGATGGTCTTCGCACATTCCGGACAATGTCTGTCTCGTCCTCGCCGCGGCGGCGGCGAGCTTCACGGCGGTGCCGCGCAGCCTCGCCGGCGCCATCAGCCCGACGCTCAGCGGCGCGCTCTTCGCGGCGGGTTGGATCTCGGCGCCGCTGATCGCCTGCGGGCTGCTGAAGATCTGCTACGACCTGGCGCTGTGGCGCTCGTGCCGGGGTGACGTGCTCGAGGAGCGCTGAGCGCGCTGGCCGACGTGCCGCGGGCCGCTGACCCGTGCTCGCGCCGGGATTCGGTCAAGCCGCGTCCAGTGCCCCCAGGGTAGAGGCGTTCGAGGCGGTTTCGTCGAAGGAGCCGTGCATCAGCTCCGCCATCGGGTACGCGAGTCCCATTTCGAAGTAGATGTAGCTGGCCCGGATCGCGCGCCGGATACTCTCGACTTCCGGAGCCGATGGCGACGTTCCCAGCAATGTCGCCACGATTTCCAGCGCCTCCCAGGGGTGGGCGTCGTCGTAGTGGGCATGGACGCGAAGCCAGCGAGTCGCCCGAACCCGTATCGCCTCCGGTATGGAGTCGGCATACTTGGTTTCGGAACAGACGACAGCCGCCCATTCCCCGGTGAGTCCCTCGATCGCGTAATTCGTGGCGGCGATCGCGGCGGCCAGGCTGCCTGAATCGCAGACGTACCAGCACCAGTGCGCCAGCGTGTCCGGCACCTCGATGTCGCCGCCTGCTTTCAAGTCGTCAAGGGTCAGATCGACGGTCCGGGCCCAGTCGACCCAGAGATCCGCATGCTTCTGCTCGACGCGGATGTTGTGGATGAGAAACTGGCGAGCCATGTCCTCGCCGGGCGAGTCACCGACACCGATCCGCTTGAGGTTCATGGCCATGAACCGCGGAAACTGCTCTATCGTGGGCCAGGCGCCAATGAGGAACTTGCGCATCGCCGACTCAGGCAGCCTGGCGTCGCGCATGAGGCGGAAGAACTCGCCATTTGCAATTCTTGCCTTGTCGCGATCGGCGCTGCGAACGATCTGCTGGAGCCAAAGCGGGTAGCTGGACAGCGCCTTGAGATCCCCTTCGCGCCGAAACGGCTTCCTCATATCACGACTCCCCCCGGCCTGTGGCTCTGACGCCATTCTCCATCTCTTCTCCAGATGTGCAAAGGGTCACACCGCCCGCGTTGCTGCGACGCCTAAGCGCTACCGCTATGGGCGAGTCCGCCGGTTGCGGCGCCCGTCCAGCACGCTCAGCAGCTCGCGGAAGTTGATCGGCTTCGTCAGGTAGTCCTCGAAACCCATCGCCATTGCCGCTGCGATCTGCTCCGGCAATGCATCGGCCGACAGTGCGACGAGCCTGATGCCGGCGGTCGCCGGATCGTCCCGCAGCACCTGCGCGAGCTCCAGCCCTGTCATGTCACCGAGGTGCATGTCCACCAGTATCAGATTCGGACGCGTCATCCGCGCCTTCTGGAATGCGGCAGCGCCTGTTTCGGCCGTGTCAAAGACAACCGACGGCCGGAACTTCATGACCTGGCGGACGATTTCGACGTTGACCTCGTTGTCCTCCGCGTACAGAACATGCAGTGACGGGTCCAGGTCGCCGTGCTGGCTCGGAGGAGTCACCACCATCTCCCGCTCTGCCTCGTCCTCGGACCGGTCGAGCGTCAAGGAAGCCGTCGTGCCCTCATTGAGGACGCTTTCGATCCTCAACTCTCCGCGCATGAGCTCAACCAGGCGGCGCGACAGCACCAAGCCGATCCCTGTCCCTTCCACCTTCGAATTCTCGGCGCCAAGGCGATTGAAGGGCTCGAACAGCCGCTCCAGCTTGTCCGGCGCGATGCCGAAGCCGTCGTCAGTGATGAACACGTTGCAACGGTCCTCGCACACTTGCCAGCTGATCCGGACCTCGCCGCCGGCGCGGTTGTACTTGATGGCGTTGCTGAGCAGGTTGACCAGGATCTGGCGCAGTCGAACCCGGTCGGCCAGCACGCTTACTTCGTCGTCGTCGCTCGGACGGCGAGTCACCAGATCGCCGTCGTGGCCCGCGACCCAGGTCGTGACGCCGGCCGACGTCGCCAGGGGGACGACCATGGACACGGCGTCTTCCACCGCTGTCCGGAGGTCCACCGGCTCGAGGGTCACCGTCATCTGACCGGACTCGACGCGGGAGAGGTCGAGCACATCGTTGACCAGAGCGAGGAGATGCAAGCCGGCGTTCTCGATGAGTCGAAGTTGGTCGACGTGCTCTGCCGGCGGCGGTCTCACTGCGTCCAGCCGGATCAGCTGCGAGAACCCGAGGACGGCGTTGAGGGGAGTGCGCAGCTCGTGGCTCATCCGGGACAGAAACTCGGACTTCGCCTGGTTCGAAGCCTTCAGCGCTTCCAGCGCTTCGCGTTCGGCGCGGGCCGTTTGCAGATCGGTCACGTCTCTCATGACTGCCGTGACCAGCATCCCTTGCTCGCTGTTGAGTCGTGACAGCGAGGCCTCCAGCGGGAACTCCTGGCCGTCCGCCCTTCTTCCGAACAGCTCCAGCACCCTTCCCGTCTCGACGTAGTCGAAGCGCAGTTCCTGGCGCCGCGCCCCGCGCACTTCCCGTGTCGTCCGAGGGACGAATCGCTCGACCTTGCTGCCGAGCGCCTCCTCGGCAGGCACGCCGAACAGCCGTTCCGCTGCTCTGTTGAACAGGACGATCCGTTCATCGCGGTCGATCGTGATCACGCCGTCGTTGACCGCATCGACCAGTCCTGCAATCCTCACCTCGCCTTCGCGAAGCGCCGCCTCGCCCTGGCGAAGCGCCACCTGCATCTCGATCTTGTCGCTGATGTCGAAGAAGGTCGCCACCGCGCCGTTGAACTTGCCGTTCTTCAGGATCGGATGCGACCAGTATTCGACCGGGAACGACGTCCCGTTCTTGCGCCAGAACACCTCGCTTGTGATGTGAAGCTCGCGCTGCTCTCCGTAGGAGGCGGCGATCGCGGACCGATTCGCCGGGCGAGGGCTGCCATCCGCGTAGGAGTGGTGGACGATCTCGTGCACCCCCCTGCCGAGCAACTCCGACTCTTCCTGGTAGCCGAGCATCCGGAGCGCCGATCTGTTGATGAAGGTGCAGCGCCCGTCGACATCGACGCCGTACAAGCCTTCCGCCGCCGAATCGAGAATCCCCTGCAGCGACTCTCGTCGCAAGCGCACTTCCTCCTCCGTCGCCACCTGCGTCCGCACGCTCCTCCGAACGAACGCCGACCCGCTCAGGCCGAGAAGGACCGCCATGGTCAGGTTGAACCAGAAGAGCAGCCGTTCGCTCAGCCTTGCCGCGTCCGAGAGCTCCGAAGCGAATTGCGCCTCCAGAGGGGTCAGCTGCTTGTTGATCCGCATGACCTCGGTTCGCAAGTTCGTGACTTCCGGCGCTTGCAGATCGCGCGCCACGATCTTGTCGTGCGCCCGGACTGCAAGCATCCGCATCTGCTCGATCAGATGATCCCCTTGCGTCCAGGTTTCGATTGCATGCGACATCAGCGGCGTCTTCTGCAACCATCGAAAGAGGCGTATCGCACCGGCAATGTCGTCGGGATGGTTGCCTCCGGCCAGATAGCTCTTCCTCGTCGCCTCGGCGTTGAACGCCGACTTCTGCATCTCCTCGCGTGCAAAGCGGTCCCCCAGGGGAACCTCGAGCGATCTCATGAACAGCTCGAAGTCCTCCTCATGTCGCGATTCCGCGTAGTTCATGAGATGGAACTGAGCGTCCTTTTGCGCCTTGGAGTAGAGGCTTTCACCGGTGACGTAGGCTCGCACCGCGGACATCAGGTCGATGCTCATGACGGTCACGAGCAGCTGCAGGCACACGATGCAGATGAAAACCGTCAACACGGGCCACGAGCGTCGCGTTGCCTTGTTCCGGAGGCGACTGAGATAGCTCGCATCGCCTTGCGACGCGAGCGCTTCCGATTCGAAGCTCGTCGGGATCCTGGGCGGATGAGCATCGGACGTCTCTCTGGGGGCGATGTTCCGCCGCGGGCCGATGTCGCTGCCGAAAGGAGGGGGGGTGCTGTCGATCGTCAAGCCGCCTTTCTACATCAGCCGGCGCTTGTTCGATTGCTACCATGCACGCGAGCGCGGATACTTTCGTTCGCTCTGGCGAAAAATTTGTGGAGACAACGCATGAAACACAAGCAATCCGCACCGGTCATCGCTTTGGCGGCGGCAACCTTCGCCCTTTTGGCAGCGAGCGGCGAAGACGTGCGCGCCCAGGCTGCGGCGTTCACGCTGTCGAGCCCCGATCTGCCGGGCAACGTCATCCCGACCAAGTTCATCCTCAACGGCTTCGGCTGCACCGGCGCCAACGTCTCGCCGGCGCTGGTCTGGGGCAACGTGCCGGCAGGAACGAAGTCGCTCGCGCTGCAGGTGCACGATCCGGATGCGCCGACCGGCAGCGGCTTCTGGCACTGGGCCGTCTACGACATGGCGCCGACGACGAACGGCCTGGCGCAGGGCGCCGGCAACGCACCGGCGTCGCTGCCGCCGGGCGCCTACGGCGGCAACACCGATTTCCTCGACACCGGCGCGACCGGCGCCAACGGCAACTACGGCGGGCCGTGTCCGCCGCAGGGCGACCGGCCGCATCGCTACGTCTTCACGCTGTACGCCCTCGCGGTCGACAAGGTGGCCGCCGCCGGCGGCATCCCGAAGAC
>DASYKC010000096.1:0-12130 GCA_035995885.1 Caldimonas sp.
ACCCTGCGCGGCCTCGCCGTCGGCCGCAGCGTCAACCTCGAGGTCGATCAGATCGCCCGCTACGTCGAGCGCATGCTCGCGGCGCGATCGGCTTGACCACTCCGGCGCACGCGCCTGTCCCGCCACCTACAATTTCAACCACCATGTCGATCGCACCCGTTCCCGAGCTCGTCGCCGAGCTGGCCGCCGGCCGGATGGTCATCCTGGTCGACGAGGAAGACCGCGAGAACGAAGGCGACCTCGTCCTCGCCGCCGATCACGTCACGCCCGAGGCGATCAACTTCATGGCCCGCTTCGCGCGCGGCCTGGTCTGCCTGACGCTGACGCGCGAGCGCTGCGAGCGCCTGCAGCTGCCGCCGATGACGGCGAAGAACGGCGCCCAGCACGGCACCGCGTTCACGGTCTCGATCGAGGCCGCGACCGGCGTCACCACCGGCATCTCGGCCGCCGATCGCGCGCGCACGGTGCAGGCCGCGGTGCGCAAGGACGCGAAGGCGAGCGATCTGGTCCAGCCCGGCCACATCTTCCCGCTGCAGGCGCAGGACGGCGGCGTCCTCATGCGCGCCGGCCACACCGAGGCCGGCTGCGACCTCGCCGGCATGGCCGGCCTGACGCCGGCGGCGGTGATCTGCGAGGTGATGAACGACGACGGCACGATGGCCCGCCTGCCCGACCTGATGGCGTTCGCCGCAGCGCACGGCCTCAAGGTCGGCACGATCGCCAGCCTGATCGAGCATCGCAGCCGCAACGAGTCGCTGATCGAGCGCGCCGGCTCGCGCAAGATGCTGACGCAGCAAGGCGAGTTCACCTGCACCGCCTACCGCGACCGCGCCGGCGGCGTTCACCTCGCGCTCACCCACGGCCGCTGGTCGGCGACCGACGAGGTGCTGGTGCGCGTGCACGAGCCGCTCTCGGTGCTCGACCTGCTCGACGCCGGCCCCTGCGATCACTCGTGGCCGCTGCCGCGCGCGCTCGCGGCGCTGCGGCGCGGCGAGCGCGGCGCCGCGGTCCTCCTCAACTGCGGCGAAGACGCCGCCGCGCTCCTGCCGCACGCGCTCGCGCGCAGCCGCGGCGCGCGCCAGCCGTCGCTGCCGATGGACCTGCGCACCTACGGCATCGGCGCGCAGATCCTGCGCGACCTCGGCGTCGCCCGCATGAAGCTGCTCGGCAGTCCGCGCCGCATGCCGAGCCTGTTCGGCTACGGCCTCGAGGTCACCGGCTACCTCGCCGACGAGCCGGCCGTTCCCGCGGCCGCGGCCGTTCATGCGCAACGCTGATCAAGGCGAGCCGACTCGCCTCGACGGCAGCGACCTCCGCATCGCCATCGTCCAGGCGCGCTTCAACGCCGAGCTCACCGACAAGATCGCGCGCGCCTGCAGCGACGAGCTGCTCGCCCTCGGCGTCGCGGCGAGCGACATCACCCGGATCACGGTGCCGGGCGCGCTCGAGATCGGCGCCGCCCTCAACGCCATCGCCGATGCCGACGACCACGATGCGCTGGTCGCGGTCGGCTGCGTCATTCGCGGCGAGACCTATCACTTCGAGCTCGTCGCCAACGAGAGCGCGGCGGCGGTGACGCGGGTCGGCATCGATCACGGCATCGCCATCGCCAACGCGATCCTCACCTGCGACACGCCGGCGCAGGCCGAAGCGCGCGCCGTCGACAAGGGCCGCGATGCCGCGCGCGTCGCGGTCGAGATGGCCAACCTGCTCGACGAGCTGTCGTGAGCGCCGGCGAGGAAACGACTGCGCGCGACCGGCGCACGCGACCGGGCGTGCGCCGCGCGGCGCCGAAGTCGGCGCGGCGCAAGGCACGCGAGTTCGCGTTGCAGGGCCTCTACGAATGGCTGCTCGGCCGCGCCGATGCCGGCGTCGTCGACGCCCACGTGCGCGAGCAGGAGGGCTTCGACAAGTCCGACATCGCCTACTTCGATCTGCTCCTGCACGGCGTGATCCGCGAGGAAGCGGCGATCGACGCGATCCTCGCCGCCCACATCGATCGCAAGGCAGAGCTGCTCTCGCCGGTCGAGCACGCGGCGCTGATGATCGGCTGCTACGAGCTGATGCGCTGCATCGAGGTGCCGTACAAGGTGGCGATCAACGAAGCGGTCGAGCTGGCGAAGAGCTTCGGCGGCACCGACGGCCACAAGTACGTCAACGGCGTCCTCGACAAGGCCGCGGCCGCGTTGCGCCGCGACGAGGTCGAGGCGGCGCGCGCAGCGCGCGGCTGACGGCGCGCGCGCACTGCTTCTGCGGCGCTGTGGTGCCGACGCGGCAGAGGCGTGACATGCCCTCGATCATTGGTGAGCTTGTGTTACGAACGTAGGTGCGCGAGTGTTTTTCACGGTCCCGCGCCGGTCGGCTCACTTAAGCTGACGCGGTGAGCAGCTCGCCCCCGCCGTCCCTTCCTCCCGCCGATTCCGAGCCCGCGCCGCCGCCGACCCTTCCCGGCGTCGCGCTGTGGAGCGATTCCGATCCGCCGCCGGTCGCCGGACCGTCGCCGGTCGCCTTCAGCGGCCTGGTCGCGACGCCGGCCGATCGGGTCATGCCGACGATCGGCCACATCGGCCGCTACGCGCTCAAGTACCAGCTCGGCGAAGGCGGCCTCGGCACCGTGTTCGCGGCGCACGATCCGCTGCTGTCGCGCCTGATCGCGGTGAAGACGCTCAACGTCAAGGTCGCCGACGAAGAGCGCGAGTCGTTCAACGCCCTCTTCCTGAACGAGGCGCGCGCCGCCGGCGGGCTCAGCCATCCGCACATCGTCACCGTCTTCGACGCCGGCATCAGCGACGAGCGCGCCTACATCGCGATGGAGCTGCTCAAGGGCCGCGACCTGCGCCAGCTGCGCCAGGAAGGCTGGCGCGCGACGCCGGTGCAGGCGGCGCTGATCATCCGCCGCGTCGCCGACGCGCTCGCCTTCGCCCACTCGAAGGGCGTGATCCATCGCGACATCAAGCCGGCCAACATCTTCATGGTCGGCCGCACCCAGCCGCGCGTGCTCGACTTCGGCATCGCCCGCGTCGCCCACAAGCAGGAGAGCAGCGACCCGCATTCCGGTGCCGGCTCGCCGTACTACATGGCGCCCGAGCAGGTGCGGCGCGAAAGTGCGGACCGCCGCGCCGACGTGTTCTCGCTCGGCGTCGTCCTCTACGAGCTGCTCACCGACGTCAAGCCGTTCCGCGGCGAGTCGCTGGCGCAGATCCGCGACGCCGTCCTCCATCACGAGCCGCCGCTGGCGAGCAAGGTCGACCCCATGGTGCCGAAGGCGCTCGCGGCGATCGCCGCGCGTGCGATGGCGAAGGATCCCGAGCAGCGCTTCCGCTCGGCGCGCTCGTTCGCGCGCGAGCTGCGCCAGTGGCTCGACGACAACCCGGCGAGCGCCGACGGCGAGAAGACCGCGCCCGCGGCGCCAGCGCCGATACGCGACCAGCGCGTCGTCCTCGGCACCGTCGTCGCCGCGGTCGTTGCCGCGGTCACGGCCGCGGTCGTGACCTGGATCGCGATCGCACCCGCCGCGCCGGCGCTCGCCGAGGCCGGCACCCCAGCCGTTGCGGCGCGAGCGACGACCGCGAGCCCCGAGATCGCGGCCGCAGCGACGCCGCCGGTCGGTTCGAGCGCGAGACCGTCGCCGGGCGGCGTCCCGACGACGGTCGCGACCGAATCGAGCGCGACCGCGCCGAGCGCGACGGAAGCAGGCGCCGCAGCAGTGAACTCCACCGCAGCGGCGCCGGCGCCCGCGCCCGTGGCGCTGGCCCACGCCGCGACGATCGGCGCGACGACGCCTGCCGCCGCCGCGGCATCGGCCGCCTTGCTCAACAACGATTCGCTGCCATTGCTGATCGCCTCGATCATGCCAACCCCCTCGACCGGCGCCGCGCCGGCGCCGATCGCGCCGACGATTTCGCCGGCGACCGCCGCGACGAACGCCAGGCCAGCCGCCGCCCCGACGCCGGCCGCGACGCCGCCGCGCGAGTCGACGAAGGATCGACGCGCCCGCGAGGCGCGCGAGCGGGAAGCGCGCGACAACGAGGCGCGCGTCGCCGCCGCCGCGAGGCTCGTGCCGCCGCCGACGGGCACGGTGAGGTTCGCCATCAGTCCGTGGGGCCTGGTCGAGGTCGACGGCGCGTCGTCGGGCGCGGCGCCGCCGATCACCGAGCTCACCCTCGCCGAAGGCCGGCACCAGATCGTCGTTCGCAATGGCGACTACGCGCCCTACACGGCGTCGGTCAACGTGACCGCGGGCCAGACGGTCTCCGTGCGCCACAAGTTCGGCTCGTGAGGCACCGGGCGCGCGTCGCGCTAGCATCGGCCGCGTGGCTGGTCGCGGCCTGCATGCAGGCGCCGCCGGCACCGCTCGGCCTGCTCGACGTCAGCGCGCGGCCGGCCGAACGCGCCTTGCTGGCCGGACTCAAGGCCTATGACGACGCCCAATACGAACCTGCCGACCGACTCTTCCGCGAAGCGCTGGCCGCCGGCCTGGCGTCGCCGCGCGACCGCGCCGAGGCGCACAAGCGGCTCGCCTTCATCGATTGCGCCGCCGGCCGCCTCGCCGAGTGCGAGGGCGAGTTCAAGCTCGCGCGCCAGGCCGATCGCGGCTTCGCGCTCGACAAGTCGGAGGCCGGCCACCCGGTCTGGGGTCCGATCTACAAGAAGCTGCAGCCCTAGGGCGGGAAGCGCCGCGCCGGCCTCCGAGGCGATGCGATGAAGCGAAGCGATCCCGCCGCGTTCAGCGTCGCGATGCGCATCTACTGGGAAGACACCGATGCCGCCGGCATCGTCTTCTACGCCAACTACCTGAAGTACTTCGAGCGCGCCCGCACCGAGTGGCTGCGCGGCCTCGGCTTCGGCCAGGAAGCGCTGCGTCGCGACGCCGGCATCGCCTTCGTCGTCAGCGAGACGGCGCTGAGGTATCGTCGCCCGGCGCGCCTCGACGACGTCATCGACGTGAGCGTCGCCGTCGTCCACCTCGGCCAGGCCAGCCTCGAGATCGCGCAGGAGGCGCGGCGGGCCGGAGAATTGCTGGCCGACGGCACGATCCGCATCGGCTGCATCGAGCTCGGAACTTTCCGTCCCTGCCGCATCCCCAACGACATTCGCCTCTCCATTCATCGATGAACCAGGATTTCTCGATCGTCACGCTCGTTCTGCACGCGAGCACCGTCGTGCAGGTGGTGATGGCGGGGCTCATGGTCGCGTCGCTCGCGAGCTGGACCGTGATCTTCGCCAAGCTCTTCGGGCTGCGCCGCATCAAGGCCGCCAACGACGAGTTCGAGCGCGAGTTCTGGGCCGGCCGCAACCTCAACGACCTCTATGCCGACGCGACCCGGCAGCTCGGCGACGCGCCGATGGAGCGCATCTTCGCCTCGGGGATGCGCGAATTCTTCAAGCTGCGCGAGAAGCGCGTCGCCGACATCGGCGCCCTCCTCGACGGCGCGCGCCGGGCGATGCGGGCGAGCTTCCAGCGCGAGCTCGACGCGATCGAATCGAACCTCTCGTTCCTCGCCTCGGTCGGCTCGGTGTCGCCTTACGTCGGCCTCTTCGGCACGGTCTGGGGAATCATGCACGCCTTCATCGGCCTGGCGAACATGACGCAAGTGACGCTCGCCACCGTCGCTCCCGGCATCGCCGAGGCGCTGGTGGCGACGGCGATCGGCCTGTTCGCGGCGATCCCGGCGGTGATCGCCTACAACCGCTTCGCCCGCGACATCGACCGCATCGCCGGCCAGCTCGAGAGCTTCATCGAGGAGTTCTCGAACATCCTGCAGCGCAACGCCGGCGCCATGCCGGCGCCGGCGCCGGTCGCGGTGCCGGTGACGCGCTGAGCGCCAGACCATGCCTGCCGTCCTCCAGCGCAGCACGCGGCGGCGCACGATCAGCGAGATCAACATGGTCCCGTTCATCGACGTCATGCTGGTGCTCCTGATCATCTTCATGGTGACGGCGCCGCTCATCACCACCGGCGTCGTCGACCTGCCGACGGTCGGCAAGGCGCGCCAGCGCAGCGAGGCGCACGTCATCGAGCTCGTCGTCGGCGCCGACGAGCAGCTGCGCCTGCGCATCGACGGCAAGGACGTCGCGCCGCTCGCCGTCGCCGACGTCGCCGCGCGCGTTCGCGACGCGCAGGGCGGCGTCGAGACGACGCCGGTCGTCATCTCGGCCGATCGCAGCGTCCGCTACGAGTCGGTCGTCAAGGTGATGGACGCGCTGCAGCGCGCCGGCATCCAGCGCGTCGGCCTCTCGGTGAAGAGCCAGCGCAGCGGCTGAGCGAATCGCCGCGCCGACGCATGAATGCCGCCGTCCTCGAGCGCGACCGCTTCGCGCCGCAGCAGCCGCCGGGCATGCGCTCGGGCCTCGCGCTGGCGATCCTCGCCCACGTCCTGCTGATCATCGCCCTCGCCTGGAGCGTCAACTGGAAGGCGAGCGAGCCCGAGGGCGTCGTCGCCGAGCTCTGGTCGGCGCTGCCGCAGACGGCCGCACCGCGCGCGGCGCCGCCCGAGCCGAAGCCGACGCCCGTCGAGCCCAAGCCGGCGCCGCCGCCGCCCGAGGTCCAGGCGAAGCCGGCGCCGGTCGTCAAGCCCGAGCCGGCGCCGCCGCCGCAAGCCGACGCGCAGATCGCGATCGAGCGCGCCGCGCGCGAGCAGGCGCGGCGCCAGGAGGCCGAGCGCGAGGCGGCGCGCCAGGCCGAGCTGAAGAAGCGTGAAGACGCCAGGCGCGAAGACGCGAAGCGCGCCGAGGCGAAGCGCCTCGAGGCCGAGCGCCAGCGCGTTGCCAGCGAGCAGGCGGAGAAGAAGCAGCTCGCCGAGCAGGCGAAGAAGGACGAGGCGCGCCAGGCGGCGATCCGCGAGGCCAACCTGCGCCGCATGATGAGCCAGGCGGGCAGCAGCGACGAACCGGCGGCGACCGGCAACGCAGCGCGGACGTCGGGCCCCTCGGCGGGCTACGCCGGCCGCATCAAGGCGCGCATCAAGCCGAACATCGTCCTGACGACGTCGATCGCCGGCAATCCGTCGGCGACGGTCGAGGTGAAGGTCGCGCCCGACGGCACGATCGTCGGCCGCAAGCTCGTGACGAGCAGCGGCTCGGCGGCGTGGGACGAGACCGTCCTGCGCGCGATCGACAAGACCGAGATCCTGCCCAAGGACGTCGACGGCCGCGTCCCGCCGACGATGACGATCGCCTTCAAGCCGCTCGAATAGCGCGGGCGCGCGGATTGCCGCGCTCGCGCTGTCGAACGAACGGCCGCGGAGGACGCATGGCAGGCAAGCGCTGGTCGCAGCACGTCACCGAGACGAGCAATGCGCTCGACCTGAAGCAAGGCGTCTTCAGCGAAGCCGACCCGAAGAAGATCGCGCGCTCGCTCAAGGCCTCGGCCGAGCACAGCGAGCGTCGCAAGAGCGACCCGTATCGCTCGGCGATGTCGATGCTCACCTTCTACGTCAACCGCGCTGGCCACGGCCTGCCGAAGGCGCAGCTGAAGCGCCTCGAGGCGGCGAAGGACGAGCTGCGCAAGCTCTTCGATCGGCCGCCGGCGCGCAAGCGCAAGGCCGCCTGAAGCGGCCGCGCCCGCTCAGGGCTCGAGGGTCACGCCGCTGACGTACGACACCGTGTGGCTCTTGGTGTTGTCGGCGTCGGCGCCGATGGCGACGCCGATGATCGGCGGCACGGTCGTGCTCTCGTCCTTGAACAGGCGCAGGAAGTCGGCGCCGACGTCGCGCCGCTCGCCGACCCAGCGGTCGAGCCGGTCGTTGCCCGATTCGAGGACGATGTAGCGGATGCGCCGCGTGAAGGCGTTGTCGAGGGCCGTTCCGGCCGCCAGCTTCGCGTCCCACACGTAGCAGACCGACGCCCCCGGCACCGGCTCGCTCGTCTTGCCGCGGGCGATGCGCAGGATCTGCCGCTCGGCGAACGAGATGCTCTCGATCGGCAGGTCGAACGAGACACAGACCTTGACCGCGGTGTCGTCGCCGCTGCGCTGGCGCAGGTCGGCGTTCTCGAGCGGCTTTTCGATCCGCCATTGCCAGGCGAGATGCGCCGGCGCCGCCGCCTGGACCGGGTGGACGAGGTTGCCATACGACTCGTCGGCCTCGATCTTGACGGCGCGCTTGCCGTCGATGTCGACGACCGAGAAGCGCGTGAACGGCTTGGTCTGCTGCGGCAGCCCGACGACGTGCCAGGGCGCCTGCGGTGCGCCGCCCGAAGCGCCGAAAGGCGCGAGCACCGGGTCGGCGGCGAGCGCGGACCCGGTGGCGAGGAAGAAGAAGCTCCACCCGAGCGCGACGGGCCGGTGGAGCACGGAGGAATGGCAGGTGGCAGGCATGCCCGAAGTGTCGCCGCTCGGCGGGCCGCTTGTCACGCGAAGACCCTCGACACGCGCGGGGTCGGATCGCGCGCGCCTAAGCCGATCCGCAGCCGCCGCCGCCCGGCGTCTCGATCACGAACACGTCGCCGGCGGCCATCTCGACGCTGGCGATGTGGTCGAGCGCCTCGACGCTGCCGCCGGCCCGCTCGACCCGGTTGATCCCCGGCTGCCCCGCGCTGCCGCCTGCGGCACCGAAGGCGCCGGCGTGGCGGCCGTTGGACAGGATCGACGCCGTCATCGGCTCGAGGAAGCGGACGCGCCGCACGCCGCCGTCGCCGCCGTGCCAGCGGCCGGCGCCGCCCGAGCCGGCGCGCAGCTCGAAGCTGTCGAGGCGAACCGGGAAGCGGAACTCGAGCACCTCGGGGTCGGTGAGGCGCGAGTTGGTCATGTGCGTCTGCACGACCGAGGTGCCGTCGAAGCCGCCGACGGCGCAACCCGCGTCGTCGAAGACGAGGCCCGCGCCCGAGCCGCCGGCGATCGTCTCGTAGTACTGGTGGCGCGCGTTGCCGAAGGTGAAGTTGTTCATCGTGCACTGCGCCGACGCCATCACGCCGAGCGCACCATAGAGCGCGTTGGTGATGCAGGTCGAGGTCTCGACGTTGCCGGCGACGACCGACGCCGGCGGCCGCGGCTGGAGCATCGAGCCTTCGGGGATGATCACCCTGATCGGCTTCAGGCAGCCGGCGTTGAGCGGGATCTCGTCGTCGACGAGGGTGCGAAAAACGTAGAGCACGGCGGCCATGCACACCGCCGTCGGCGCGTTGAAGTTGTTCTCGAGCTGCGCCGACGTGCCGGTGAAATCGATCTCGGCGCTGCGCGCGCCGGCGTCAACGCGGATCGCGACGCTGATCCGGGCGCCGTTGTCGAGCGGCAGCGTGAACGCGCCGTCATTCAGCTTCGTGATGACGCGGCGCACCGACTCCTCGGCGTTGTCCTGGACGTGCTGCATGTAGCTGCGAACGACGTCGAGTCCGTACTGGCCGACCATCGCGGCGAGCTCGCGCACGCCCTTCTCGTTGGCCGCGACCTGCGCCTTGAGGTCGGCGATGTTCTGCGCCGGATTGCGCGACGGCCACGGGCCGCTCTCGAGCAGCGCCGTCGTCTCGTCCTCGAGGAAGCGGCCGCCCTCGACCAGCTTGACGTTGTCGAACTGGACGCCCTCCTCCTCGATCCGGGTCGAGAACGGCGGCATCGAGCCCGGCGTCGTCCCGCCGATGTCGGCGTGATGGCCGCGCGAGCCGACGTAGAAGGTCGGCTGCTCGTTCGCGTCCTCGAGGTAGACCGGCGTGACGACGGTGACGTCCGGCAGGTGCGTGCCGCCGTGGTACGGATCGTTGAGCGCGTAGACGTCGCCGCGCCTCATCGTGCCGGCATTCCTCGCGATCACGGTCTTGATCGACTCGCTCATCGAGCCGAGGTGGACCGGCATGTGCGGCGCGTTGGCGATCAGGTTGCCGTCGGCGTCGAAGAGCGCGCACGAGAAGTCGAGCCGCTCCTTGATGTTCACCGAGTAGGCGGTGTTCTGCAGCTGCAGCCCCATCTGCTCGGCGATGTTCATGAACAGGTTGTTGAAGACCTCGAGCAGGATCGGGTCGACCGTGGTGCCGGCGGCGCGGCGCGCCGCGCGCGGCGTCGTCCGCTCGAGGACGAGGTGATCGAGCGCGGTGACGCGGCCGGTCCAGCCCGGCTCGACGATCGTCGTCGCGTTGCTCTCGACGACGATCGCCGGCCCGGCGATGACGTGTCCCGGGCGCGCGCTCGCTCGCTCGACGAGGGCGGCGTCGTGCCAGCGGCCGTCGCTGAACAGGCGCACCGTCGCCGCCGCCGGCGCCGGGCCCGATGCGGCGAGCTCGTGCCGCGTCTCGCTCGCCGCGTCGCCGGCGCCGACCGCCTCGACCGAGACCGCCTCGACGACCAGGCGGCGCTCGCGCATGAGGAAGGCGAAGCGCTGGCGGTACGCCGCCTCGAACGCCGCCTGCAGCCCGGCCTCGTCGGCGAACGCGACGACGAGTGCCGAGTCGGTGCCTTCGTAGCGCAGGTGGACGCGGCGGTGGACGACGATCCGCTCGGGCGCGACGCCCTGCTGCTCGAGCTCGGCGACGGCATCGGCGGCGAGCGCCGCCAGGCGCGTCTCGACGTCGGCCTGTGCACCGGCGAGCGGCTGCTCGAGCGCGCCCTGGCGCATCACCGTCTGGTCGGCGAGACCCATGCCGTACGCCGAGAGCACGCCGGCGAGCGGGTGGATGTAGACACGCTCCATCGCCAGCGCGTCGGCGACGAGACACGCATGCTGGCCGCCCGCGCCGCCGAAGCACTGCAGCGTGTAGCGGGTGACGTCGTAGCCGCGCGCGACCGAGATCTTCTTGATCGCATTGGCCATGCTGCCGACGGCGATGTCGACGAAGCCGGCGGCGACCGCCTCGGCCGCGATCGGCGTTCCGGTCGCGGCCGCGATCTCGGCCGCGAGCGCGGCGAAGCGAGCGGCGACGATGTCACCGTCGAGCGCCTCGTCGCCGCGCGGCCCGAACACGCGCGGGAAGAACGCCGGCTGGATCTTGCCGAGGGCGAGGTTGGCGTCGGTGACGGTCAACGGCCCGCCGCGGCGATAGCACGCCGGCCCCGGATTCGCGCCGGCGCTTTCCGGGCCGACGCGAAAGCGCGCGCCGTCGAAGGCGAGGATCGAGCCGCCGCCGGCGGCGACGGTGTGGATCGCCATCATCGGCGCGCGCACGCGGACGCCGGCGACGCGCGTCTCGAAGGCGCGCTCGAACTCGCCGGCGTAGTGGCTGACGTCGGTCGACGTGCCGCCCATGTCGAAGCCGATGACCGCGAGCTTCTTGTCATCCCGAGCGGAGGGGAGGCTCTCGGAAGCGACGCCGAGATCCTTCGCTTCGCTCGGGACGACGTCGGGGGCGAGACCGAGCTTGGCGGTGCGCACCATGCCGACGATGCCGCCGGCCGGGCCCGAGAGGATCGCATCCTTGCCCTGGAACGCGTTCGCCCGCGCCAGGCCGCCCGACGACTGCATGAAGTAGAGCTCGACGCCCGGCATCTCGGCGGCGACCTCGTCGACGTAGCGGCGCAGGATCGGCGAGAGGTAGGCGTCGACGACGGTCGTGTCGCCGCGGCCGACGAGCTTCATCATCGGGCTGACGCGATGCGAGACGCTCACCTGCGCGAAGCCGGTCGCGCGCGCGATCCGTTCCGCCGCGAGCTCGTGCGCGGTGTGGCGCCAGCCGTGCATGAAGACGATGGCGACGCTGGCAAGGCCGGCCTCGAACGCGGCGCGCAGATCGGCTTCGAGCCGCACCTCGTCGAGCGCGCGAACGACCGCGCCGGCCGCGGACATGCGCTCGTCGGCCTCGACGACGCGCGCGTAGAGAAGCTCGGGCAGGACGATGCGGCGCTCGAACAGGCGCGGCCGGTCCTGGTAGGCGATGCGCAGCGCGTCGCGAAAGCCGCGCGTCGTCACGAGCAGCGTCGGCTCGCCTTTCCTCTCGAGCAGGGCGTTGGTCGCGACCGTCGTCCCCATCTTGACCGACTCGACCTTCTCGGATGTCACCGGCTCGTCGGGACCGACGCCGAGCAGGCGTCGGATGCCGGCGACGGCGGCGTCGCGGTACTGCTCGGGGTTGTCGGAGAGCAGCTTCAAGGTCGTCAGCGTGCCGTCGGGACGCTTGCCGACGACGTCGGTGAAGGTGCCGCCGCGGTCGATCCAGAACTGCCAGCGGCGTGCCGTCGGCGCGGTCATGGCGCGCTCCGCTTCGCCGC
>DASYKC010000097.1:0-5316 GCA_035995885.1 Caldimonas sp.
CGCGGATGCTCGAGACCGGCGCCGCCTACCTGCGCCTCGTCGGCCCGACCTACGGCTTCTTCGGCCTCGGCCTGTCGCTCTACTTCGCTTCGCAGGGCGCGGGCAAGCTGGCGTGGCCCCTGATCGGCGGCATGCTGCGCCTGCTCGTCGCCGTCGGCGGCGGCTGGCTCGTGGTCAGCCTCACCGGGTCGCTGGCCTGGGCCTTCGCGACACTGGCCCTGGCGCTCGTCGTCTACGGGGCGACGATCGTCACCGCGGTCGCGTCCGGGAGCTGGTTCAGCCGCTGACCTCAGCGCATGCCGAGCGCACGCCGCGCGCTCCTGAACATCTCGCTCCAGGCGTTGCCTTCGACCTCGCCGCCGGGCGACCAGCTGAGCTGGGCGCGCCGGAAGACGCGCTCGGCGTGCGGCATGAGCGCGGTGTAGCGGCCGTCGGCAGTCGTCACGCCGGTGAGCCCGCCGACGCTGCCGTTCGGATTCGCCGGGTACGCCTCGGTCGGCCGACCCGCGTGATCGACGAAGCGCATCACTGCCTGAACGGCGCCGGCGTCGCCGCGCTGCGCGAAGTCGGCGAAGCCCTCGCCGTGCGCGACCGCGATCGGCAGGCGGCTGCCGGCCATCTCGGCGAGGAAGATCGAAGGCGACGGCAGCACCTCGACCAGGCTGAGGCGCGCCTCGAACTGCTGGCTCCGGTTGCGCGTGAAGCGCGGCCAGGCGGCAGCACCCGGGATCATGTCGGCGAGCGCGGCCATCATCTGGCAGCCGTTGCAGATGCC
Organism: Caldimonas sp.; assembly: GCA_035995885.1. Lineage (GTDB taxonomy): Bacteria > Pseudomonadota > Gammaproteobacteria > Burkholderiales > Burkholderiaceae_C > Schlegelella_A. Next base: position 776 of record DASYKC010000097.1, read on the forward strand.
GAGCGCGAACACGTCGGGCCGCGCGAAGAAGGTCGCGAACTGGTCGGCGAGCTGCGCATTGAAGCGGATCGAGCGCGCCCAGCCCTCGCCCGCGCCGAGCGTGTCGCCGTAGCTGAAGCCGCCGCAGGCGACGAAGCCCTGGTACATGTCGAGGCGCGTCCGTCCCGACTGCAGGTCGGTCATGTGGACGTCGAAGGTCTCGAAGCCGGCCCGGCTCATCGCATAGCTGAGCTCGACGTGGCTGTTGACGCCCTGCTCGCGCAGGACCGCGACCTTCGGCGCGCTGCCGACGATCGCCGGCGCGCTGACACGGCGTGCGTCAGCGAACGCCGGCCCGGCGAGATGGACGTGCAGGCCGGGATCGTCGGCGCGGCCGGCGGCCTCGTGCTCGGCGTCGGCGCCGTCGGGGTCGTCGCGCAGGCGGCTGATGCGCCAGCTCACCTCGTCCCACGCCTGGTGCAAGTCACGCAAGGGCGCGCTGAACACCGACTTCGCGTCGCGCCACACCTCGAGGGCCTGGCGCGCGTTCGTCTTGCCGACGACGTGGCTGTGCTTGCTCAGGCCCGCGCCGCGCAGGATCTGCAGCGCCTCGTCGCGGCGCGCCGTCGCCACCTGGATGACGGCGCCGAGCTCCTCGTTGAAGAGCGCGCGCAGCGTCAGCTCCTCGCGCCGCGTGCTCACCTGCTGCGCCCAGTTCTTGGCGTCGCCGTACTCGGCGCGGCTGTCGCCGATGCCGTCGCCCTCGGTGACGAGCAGGTCGACGTTGATGCTGACGCCGAGGTGGCCGGCGAACGCCATCTCGCACGTCGCCGCCCACAGGCCGCCGTCGCTGCGGTCGTGGTACGCGAGGACGAGGCCGGCCTCGCGCAGCCGCGTGATCGCGTCGACGAGCGACTTCAGGAGCTGCGGATCGTCGAGGTCGGGCACCTCGGCGCCGACCTGGCCGGTCACCTGCGCGAGCATCGAGCCGCCCATGCGCATGCGGCCGCGGCCGAGGTCGACGAGGATGAGCGTCGTATCGCCCGGCATCAGCTGCGGCGTCGAATTCGCGCGCACGTCGTCGATGCTCGCGAACGCGGTGACGACGAGGCTGACCGGCGCCGTCACCTGCTTCGCTTCGCCGCCATCTTCTTGCCAGCGCGTCCGCATCGACAGGCTGTCCTTGCCGACCGGAACGCCGATGCCGAGCGCGGGGCAGAGCGCCATGCCGACCGCTTTCACCGTGTCGTAGAGCGCGGCGTCGTCGCCCGGCGACGCGGGATCGTCGCTGCACGCCGCCATCCAGTTGCAGCTGAGCTTGACGCGGTCGAGCGCGATCGGCGCCGCGAGCAGGTTGGTGATCGCCTCGCCGACCGCCATGCGGCCCGATGCCGGCGCATCGATGACCGCGAGCGGCGTGCGCTCGCCCATCGCCATCGCCTCGCCGGCGAAGCCGCTGAAGTCGGCGAGCGTGATCGCGCAGTCGGCGACCGGCACCTGCCACGGCCCGACCATCGGATCGCGGCACGACAGCCCGCCGACGGTGCGGTCGCCGATCGTGACGAGGAAGCGCTTGCTCGCGACCGTCGGGTGGCGCAGGACGTCGAAGGCGACCTGCTTCAGGTCGACGCCGTCGAGATCGAGCGCCGGCAGCGCGAGCCGACGACGGCGCACGTCGCGGTGCATCTTCGGCGCCTTGCCGAAGAGGACGTCCATCGGCATGTCGATCACGGCGGCGTCGCTGTCGGGCGCGACGACGAGCTCGCGGTCGTCGGTCGCGACGCCGACGACGGCGTACGGGCAGCGCTCGCGCACGCACATCGCGTCGAAGAGCGGCAGCGCCTCTTTCGCCACCGCCATGACGTAGCGCTCCTGGCTCTCGTTGCACCAGATCTCCTTCGGCGCGAGGCCGCTCTCCTCGATCGGCACCTTGCGCAGGTCGAAGCGGGCACCGCGCCCGGCGCCGTCGACGAGCTCGGGAAATGCGTTCGAAAGACCGCCGGCGCCGACGTCGTGGATCGCCAGGATCGGGTTCGCGGCGCCGAGCGCGGCGCAGTGGTTGATGACCTCCTGCGCGCGCCGCTGGATCTCGGCGTTGCCGCGCTGGACCGAGTCGAAGTCGAGCTCGGCGGCGTTGGCGCCCGCGGCCATCGAGCTCGCCGCGCCGCCGCCCATGCCGATGCGCATTCCCGGGCCGCCGAGGTGGACGAGCAGCGTGCCGGCGGGGAACGCGATCTTCCTCGTCTGCGACGCCGCGATCGCGCCGAGGCCGCCGGCGATCATGATCGGCTTGTGATAGCCGCGGCGCTCGCCTTTCGTCGGCTCGCCCGCGCCGGCAGGAACGGTCTGCTCGTAGACGCGGAAGTAGCCGCACAGGTTGGGCCGGCCGAACTCGTTGTTGAAGGCCGCGCCGCCGAGCGGGCCGTCGATCATGATCTGCAGCGCGCTCGCGATGTGCTCGGGCTTGCCGTAGCGATCCTTCTCCCACGGCTCGGGATCGTTCGGCCCGCTGTATCCGCTCCGGTCGGGCAGCGCCGGCAGGTGCAGGTTCGAGACGCTGAAGCCGGTGAGCCCGGCCTTGGGCCTGGAGCCGCGGCCGGTCGCGCCTTCGTCGCGGATCTCGCCGCCGGCGCCGGTCGCGGCGCCCGGGAACGGCGAGATCGCGGTCGGATGGTTGTGCGTCTCGACCTTCATCAGCGCATGGACGAGCTCGCGCCGCGCCGCGTAGCGCGGCGCGTTGGTGTAGCCCTCGGGCAGCCAGCGCTCGACCTCGTGGCCGTTCATGACCGCCGCGTTGTCGCTGTAGGCGACGACGGTGTGCTGCGGCGCGAGCGCCTCGGTGTTCCTGATCATCTGGAACATCGAGAGCGGCTGCGCCACGCCGTCGATCGCGAAACTCGCGTTGAAGATCTTGTGCCGGCAGTGCTCGCTGTTGGCCTGCGCGAACATCATCAGCTCGACGTCGCTCGGGTTGCGGCCGAGCGAGCTGAAGGCGTCGAGCAGGTAAAGGGTCTCGTCGGCCGACAGCGCCAGGCCGAACTCGCGGTTCGCTTGCTCGAGCGCGGCGAGGCCGCCGCCGAGCACGTCGATCGCCACGCTCGGGCGCGCCGGCTGCTCGTCGAAGAGATGGCGCGCGTCCTCCGCGTCGAAGAACGCGCACTCGGTCATGCGGTCGTGGAGCATCGCGGCGACGGCCGCGCGCTCGCCGCCGTCGAGCGGCGCGGCGCGGCCGATGAGCGGCTTCTTCAGCGCTAGCGCGTACTCGGTGACGCGCTCGATCCGGTGCACGACGAGGCCGCAGTTGCGGGCGATGTCGGTCGCCTTCGACGCCCACGGCGAGATCGTGCCGAGGCGCGGCGCGACGACGATCGCTGCCGCGCCACCCGACGCCGCGGCCGGCTCGCCGTAGCGAAGCAGCGCCTCGAGGCGATCGGCGTCGGCCCGCGTCAGCGGCGCATCGCTCCAGACCCAGTGGACGTGCCGTGCGGCGACGCCGTCGATGCGGGCGACGCGGCCCTGGAGCCTGGCGAGGAGCGCCGCGGCGCGGAACCCCGGCAACGCATTGCCGCCTTCGAAGCGGGCGAGGTGCTTGGGCTCGGTCGTCACGCAGGGCGCTCGGCGGGGTCCGGAAAGCGGCGTCGTCACGCCTGTCGGCAGTGGGGCGACCCCGGTGGAAACCCGCGATTCTAAAGCCCCGATGCGATAATTCGAGGATGACGATCACGATCAAGAACGACGCCGAGATTGCCGCCATGCGCGTCGCCGGACGGCTCGCCTCGGAGGTCCTCGACCTCCTCACGCCGCACGTCAAGGCCGGCGTCACCACCGAGGCGATCGACAAGATCGCCCACGACCACATCGTCTACGAGCAGGGCGCCGTGCCGGCGCCGCTCAACTACGCGCCGCCCGGCTACACGCCGTATCCGAAATCCATCTGCACCTCGATCAACCACCAGGTCTGCCACGGCATCCCGAACGATCGGCCGCTCAAGAACGGCGACATCGTCAACATCGACGTCACCGTCATCAAGGACGGCTGGCACGGCGACACGAGCCGGATGTTCATCGTCGGCGAAGGCTCGATCGCGGCCAGGCGCCTGGTCCAGATCACCTACGAAGCGATGTGGAAGGGGATCGTCAAGGTCAAGCCCGGCGTTCGCCTCGGCGACATCGGCAGCGCGATCCAGGTCTTCTCCGAGGGCCAGGGCTTCTCGGTCGTGCGCGAGTTCTGCGGCCACGGCATCGGCGCGCGCTTCCACGAAGATCCGCAGGTGCTGCACTACGGCAAGCCGGGAACGCTCGACGAACTCAAGCCGGGAATGACCTTCACCATCGAGCCGATGATCAACGCCGGCAAGCGCGACATCCGCGAGGCCGGCGACGGCTGGACCATCGTCACGCGCGACCGGTCGCTCTCGGCGCAATGGGAGCACACGATCCTCGTCACCGACAGCGGCTACGAAGTGATGACGCTCTCCGCCGGCTCGCCGCCGCCCCCGGCCTTCGTCGCCGGCTGACGCCAGCCGCGCCGTGAACACGCGCGATCCCACCATCGCCGCGGC
>DASYKC010000098.1:0-26087 GCA_035995885.1 Caldimonas sp.
GACGACCGCGATGCGTCGAGCCTGCCGGCGCAGACGATCGAGTGGCAGCGGCTCGAGCGAGATATCGCGGGTCTTCGCATCGGTCTTCTCGCCGACATCGGCGTCGGCCTGCCGGTCGATCCGGAGACCGCAGCGGCGGTCGAGGCGGTGGCGAAGCGCTTCGAAGCCGCTGGCGCGAAGGTCGATCGCGTCGCACCCTTCATGACGCGATCGATGTTCGACGGCATGGACGAGTTCTGGCGCATGCGCGCCTGGCTCGACATCTCGGCGCTGCGCGAGGAGCGGCGCGCGCGCATCCTGCCGTTCATCGTCGCCTGGGCGAAGCGCGGCGCGACGCTGTCGGGCGAGCGCGTCTTTCGCGGCTGCGGCCAGATGGCGGCGATGCGCGACGCCGCCGTCGCCGCGTGCCGGCCGTACGACGTCGTCCTGTCGCCGACCGCGCCGATCGTCGCCTACGCGGCCGAGCTGCCGAGCCCGACCAACGACCCCGAGCGGCCGTTCGAGCACATCGCCTTCACCCTCGCCTACAACATGAGCGAGCAGCCGGCGGCGAGCATCGACTGCGGCCGGACCGCCGCCGGCCTGCCGATCGGCCTGCAGATCGTCGGCCATCGCCACGACGACCTGACCGTGCTGCAAGTCGCGCGCGCGTGGGAAGCGATGCGGCCGGCGCCGCCGCCATGGCCCGAGCCGCCGGCCACGCTGTCCTGAGCGAAGCGACGGATCGCGGCGGCCGGCGACCGGCTCCTTCGCGCCGCTCACGATGACGACCCGGACGCGGCGCGACGCGCGCGGCAATCCGGTCTCGACCGGCTCGGCGGCCGCGCTCGATGCGAGCGAGCGCGCGCTCTGGCGAATGATGTCGTTCTACGGCACGCCGCTCGACGACCTCGACGCGGCGATCGCGGCCGACCCGGCGTGGCTGCTGCCGGGCCTGATGAAGGCCGGCTTCCTGCTCAGCCTGACCGAGCCGTCGCTCGTCGCCGAGGCGACGGCGCTGCTCGAGGCCGCCGCCGCGTCGCGCGATCGCGGCAACGCGCGCGAGCGCGCTCATCTCGCTGCGCTGCAGCGGCTCGCCGCCGGCGACTGGGCCGGCGCCGGCGCGGCCTGGGGCGAGATCCTGCAAGGCCATCCGCGCGACGCCCTGGCGCTGCAATGGGCGCACCTGCTCGCCTTCTATCGCGGCGATGCGAAGGGGCTGCGCGAGCAGGCCGAGGCGGCGCTGCCGTCGTGGCGCGACGACGACGCGCTCCATCCCTACGTCCTCGCGCTGCACGCCTTCGGCCTCGAGGAAGAAGGCCGCTACGCCGAGGCCGAGGCGACCGGCCGGCGCGCGCTCGCCGGCGCCGCGCGCGTGCCGTGGGCGATCCACGCGGTCGCCCACGTGATGGAGATGCAGGGCCGCCACGAAGAAGGCGCGCGCTGGATGAACGAGTGGCGCGGTCACTGGGGCGCGGCCGAAGGCGACGGCAGCGGCAACGCGCCGAACGGCTTCGCCGGCCACCTCGGCTGGCACGAGGCGCTGTTCGCGCTCGAGGGCGTCGACACCGGCACGGCGCTGCGCGTCTTCGACCGCTACCTCGACGCCGGGCGAGTCGAGATCGCGCTGCAGCGCGTCGATGCGGCGTCGCTGCTCTGGCGCCTCCACCTTCTCGGCGCCGACGTCGGTGATCGCTGGCAGGCGCTCGTCGCCGGCTGGCCGCTCGACGCCGCCAACGCGGGTCGCTCGGTCTTCAACGACGCGCACGCGACGATGGCGCTGATCGGCGCCGGCGAATCGGCACGGGCGCGCGCCTGGGTCGCGCTCTGCATCGACGGCGCCGAGCGCGGCGCCGGCTGGAACCACGCGGTCTCGCGCGAGCTCGGCGCGCCGCTGCTGCGCGGCCTGCTCGCCTTCGGCGAAGGCCGCGCCGGCGACGCCGCCGCAGCGATCGCGCCGCTGCGCGACCGGCTCGCCCGCATCGGCGGCAGCCATGCCCAGCGCGACGTGATCGAGCAGACGCTGATCGCCGCCGCGGCGCTCGGCACCGATCGTCTTGCCGGAAGGGCGCTGCACGAAGCGCGAACGCGCGCCAAGGCGGCGACGCCGCTCAGCGCGTGGTGGTCGCGCAGGCTGCGCTGACGCGGCCGCGGCGGGCCGACAACCGACAACCGACAACCGACACGGACACCGACATCGACACCGACACCGACATCGACACCGACATCGACACCGACATCGGCATCGACATCGACATCGGCATCGACATCGACATCGACATCGACAACCGGCAACCGACAGCCGGTCGCCGCTGGCCCGCGACCGTCGCTGTCGGGCCGGGTAAGCCGCTCAGACGAACGGCGCCGTCAGCCGCTCTGTCGCCAAGGCGCGCTGCACCGCGGGACGTGCCAGGACGCGGTCGAGCCACGGCGCGACATGCGGCAGGCTGCGCGCCGGCCGCGCGAAGCCGCGCGTCCAGCGGCACAGCACGAAGGCATACGGGTCGACGAGGTCGAAGCGGTCGCCGCAGAACCACGGCCCGCCGTGGCGCGCCAGCTCGGCGTCGATCTGGTCGAGCAGCGCGCCGACCTTGGCCTCGGCGCGGGCCTTGACGACCGCGGCGCCGGTGTCGTCGTCGGCCCAGCGCTCGGGGTAGAAGTAGATCGTCAGCGAGGCCTGCAGGGTGTTCGTGCACCAGGCGAGCCACTTGTAGGCGTGGGCGCGTTCGCGCGTTCCCGGCGCGGGCAGCAGGCCGGCCGCGGGGTGCGCGTCGGCCAGATGCATGCAGATCGCGGCGGTCTCGTAGAGGACGAGCGGCGCGCCGTCGCCACTGCCCGCCTCGTTGTCGACGAGCACGGGGATCAGCCCGTTCGGGTTGAGGGCGAGGTAGGCGGCCGACTTGTGCTCCGCGTGGGCGCGATCGACGAGCTTCAGCGCAAACGGCGCGCCGATCTCCTCGAGCACGACGTGCGCGATCAGGCTGGCGTTGCCGGGAAAGTAGTGGAGCTGGCGCATGGCGCTGGATCCTCGGTCGATGGCGATGCGGGATTCTCGTCGCGCGAGGGCGCCGCGCCGGTGGCCGCGCGGTTCGTCAGCGTGCCGTCGCGTGCACGGACAACACGGCGCGCGCCAGCCGGATCACCTCGGCGCGCAACGGCGCGGGCGCGAGGACCTCGAGCTCGGCGCCGAAGCTCGCCAGCTGCCGCGCACCCTGCTCGATCGATTCGATCGCGATGCCGACCTCGCGCCATCCGGGCCGCGCGGTAACGGCGCCGGCGCCGTCGTCCGACGCAGCGAGCGTCGGCAGGCGCGAGTTGACGAGCCACGTCGCGCCGCGCGACGAGACGCGGACGCGCGCGCGCAACGGACGCAGCTCCGACTCGAAGCGCGCCGACGATTCCTGCCACGCCCGCGCCAGCTGAAAGCCGCGCGGCCGGCGGAAGCTTCGCGTGCCGGCTTTCAGGTCGACGAGGCTGGCAAGGCGGTAGGTGCGAACCGCGTCCTGGCCGCTCGTTCGCGCGAGCAGGTACCAGGCGCCGGCCTTGAGGACGAGGCCGAGCGGCTCGAGCTCGCGCCGCGCGACGCCGCGCCAGCTCTGGTAGCGAACGCTCAGCAGTCGCGCCTGCCAGACCGCCTCGGCGACCTCGCGCAGGAACTTCGGCGTGTCGGCGGCGCGGTACCAGTCGACCGGATCGATGTGCAGTCGCTCGCCGACGCGATCGGCCTGCTCGCGCCAGCCGCTCGGCAGGCTGGCGATCATCTTCAGTCGCGCCGACGCGGCGGCCGCGCCGAGGCCGAGCTCGGTCGCCGGTCCGGGCAGGCCGGCGAGCAGGAGCGCGCTCGCCTCGGCCTCGGTCATGCCGGTGAGCTGCGTGCTCCAGCCCTCGCGCAGCTGGAAGCCGCCCAGGCGGCCGCGCTCGCCCCAGAGCGGCACGCCGGCCGCCGACAGCTGGTCGATGTCGCGCAGGATCGTGCGCTCCGAGACCTCGGTTGCCTGCGCGAGCGCGGCCGCGGTCATTCGCCCGCGCGCCTGCAGGAGCATCAGGATCGAGAGCAGCCGGCTCGCTTTCACGGGCGGGCGATAAAACACGACATCACATGTCATGTTAGCGCTGGATGATGTCGTCTTCGACCAGAAGGAGACGAGCGATGACCGACCCGACGACCCTCGACCGCGCCGTCATCGAGCTGCGCCGGTACACGCTCCGGCCGGGCGCGCGCAAGACCCTGATCGAGCTCTTCGAGCGCGAGCTCATCGAGACCCAGGAGGCGTGCGGGATGGCCGTGCTCGGCCAGTTCCGCGACCTCGACGAGGACGATCGCTTCGTCTGGCTGCGCGGCTTCGCCGCCATGGCGGCACGGCCGGCCGCGCTCGCCGACTTCTACGGCGGCCCGGCGTGGCGCGCCCACCGCGAGGCGGCCAACGCGACCATGATCGACTCCGACGACGTCCTCCTCCTCCGCCCCGCGTGGACCGGCGCATGCGACGCGATGCGCGGCCGCTCGCGTGCGCCGCTGGGTGCGACCGCGACGCCGGCCGGTTTCCTCCTCGTCACCCTGCTGCACCTGGCCGCGCCGGCCGACGCCGAGGGGCTCGCGCTTTGCCGGGACGTCCTCGTGGCGGCACCGACCGCGGCCGGCGCCGAGGTGATCGGCTGCTGCGTCAGCGAGACCGCCGCCAACAACTTCGTCCGCCTTCCCGTCCGCGAAGGCGAGCACGTCGTGGCGGGGTTCGCCTGGTTCGACGACCGAGGCGCCGGCGACACCTTCGTTCGCCGCGGCGTGTCGCCCGGCGCCGCCGCGACCGCTCTCTCGCGCCTCCTGATCCGTCCGATCGAGCACCTGCGCCTGGCGCCGACGCCTCGCTCGGCGATCCACGCCGGAGCGAAGCGATGAGCCCGACCAGCGATGCGGCGTTCGCGTCGCGGCGCGGCGTCCTCCTTCTGGCGGCGCGGCTCCTCGGCGGCGCAGCGCCCGCATCGCTGGCGCTCGGCGCCGGCATCCCTCACCTCACGGAGACCCCGATGAACGAGCTCTCGAGCGAACGCGATTTCGATTTCCTGGCCGGGCGCTGGCGCGTCCTGCACCGGCGCCTGCGCGAGCGGCTCGCCGGCGACGACCGCTGGCAGGAGTTCGAGGGCAGCTGCACGATGGCGCCCGTCCTCGGCGGCCTCGGCAATGTCGACGACAACGTCGTCGATCTGCCCGGCGGCGCCTATCGCGCGGTCTCGATCCGATCGTTCGATCCGGCGACGCGCCGATGGGCGATCTGGTGGCTCGACGGCCGCGACCCGCACCGCATCGACGTGCCGGTCGTCGGCGCGTTCGCGGCGGGCGTCGGCACCTTCCATGCCGACGAGACCTTCAAGGGCCGGCCGATCCGCGTCCGCTTCCGCTGGACCGACACGACGACGCCATCGCCGCGCTGGGAGCAGGCGTTCTCCCCGGATGCCGGCGCGACCTGGGAAACCAACTGGATGATGCGCTTCGTCCGCGTGCCCTAGACGCGGCCCGGGGCGGATGCGCGCTCGAGATAGCTCTGGAAGACGCCGACGTGGACGAACGCCGCGTCGGCCGAGCTCGGCCAGAGATCGGCGCTGCTGAAGCGGACGTCGTACGTCGGCTCGTCGGCCGACACGACGCCGTGCGCCTGCGCGTCGGGGAACGGATACGGCGGCGACTCGGCGACGACGACGCCGACCTTGCCGCGGACATAGGCCGGCAGGCGCACGTGGCCGGCCACGTGGTCGGCCTTGACGCGGACGCGGTCGCCGGGCGCGAAGCGCTCGCGCGCCGCCGCGTTGCTGCGGCCGGGCGCGCTCGCCAGCGCGAGCGGGAACGCGCCGTGCGCGCGCCGCTCGAGCTCGGCGCGTGTGACGATGCCCTTCTCGGCGCAGAGCGTCGCCAGGCTCGTCAGCGATCGCTCGTAGTAGCTCGCCGACAGGTAGTGGCGCGGCTCCATGCGCTCGATCGCGTGGCGGTACTCGTCCATGTTGAAGACGCCGAGCCGGACGGCGAGCGAATAGAGGGCGTTGACGCGCTTCTCCCATTCGTCGTGGAAGGCCGGCGCATCGGCCGAATGGCGGACGGCGCCGAAGCCCTGCGTGCCGCCGAGGTCGTGGATGCCGTCCATCGCGGGGCAGCGCCGCTAGAGGCGGGCGACGCCGATCAACGAGTCGCGGCTGACGATCGCCGCGAGCCGGTCCTCGCTCCAGCCCGCCGTCTCGGGCGGCCGCGCCGGCAGGACGATGTAGCGCGTGTCGGCGGTCGTGTCCCAGACCCGGATCTCGATCTCGTCGGCCAGGTCGAGGCCCATCTCGCGCAGCACGGTGCGCGATTCGCGGACGATGCGGGCGCGGTACTCGAGGTCCTTGTACCAGTCGGGCGGCAGGCCGATGATCGTGAACGCGGTGCACGAGCAGAGCGTGCAGCAGATGACGTTGTGCACCGTCGCCGTGTTCTCGAGGACGACGAGATGGCGGTGGTGACGCGGCATCTCGCAGCCGAGCTCGGCGACAGCGGCCCGCCCGTCGCCGAGCAGGCGGGCGCGATACGCCGGATCGGTCCAGGCGCGGGCGACGACGCGGGCGCCGTTCTCGGGCACCCACTTCTCCTCGACCAGGTGCTCGGCCTCGGCGATGAACTCGCCGGCCCGCATGCCGCGCTCGTCGAGAACGGCCTGGATCGCGTCGACGCGCTGCGCGAGGGCCGTCGGCCGGAGCGCGCGGGAGGTGTCGGTCATGGTGCGACGAGTATAGGAATCCCCGGCCTCGGGCGCGACCCGAGACGCGCGCCGCGGCGTTCGTGTCAAAGTCGCGCGATCGACCGGACGTCGCAGCGAAGGAGCCGCCAATTGATCGAGCATCACGTGGACATCGCCACCGGCGACGGCGCGATGAACAGCTTCGTCGTCCACCCGGAAGAAGGCGGCCCGTTTCCGGTCGTCCTCTTCTACATGGACGCGCCGGGCAAGCGCGAGGAGCTGCACGACATGGCGCGGCGCCTGGCCGCGGTCGGCTACTTCGTCGTCCTGCCCAACCTCTACTACCGGCGCACGCGCGAGTACTCGCTGAAGGAACGCACCGAGTCGGCGATGGCCGAGATGTTCGCGCACATGGCGACGCTCGACCGCGTCACGACGGAACGCGACACGAAGGCGATGCTGGGCTTCGTCGATGCGCAGGCCGCGGCCGACGGCAGCCGCATCGGCGCGGTCGGCTACTGCATGAGCGGGCCGTTCGTGATGTGGGCCGCGGCCGCGTTCCCGGATCGGCTGCGCTCGATCGCCTCGATCCACGGCGCCAACATGGCGACCGAGCAGCCCGACTCGCCGCACCGGATGGCGCCGAAGATCCGCTGCGAGAGCTACTTCGCCTGCGCCGAGATCGACAAGTGGGCGCCGCCCGCCGACATCGACCGGCTCGCCGCGTCCTTGCGCGACGCCGGCACGCCGCACCGCATCGAGTGGTACCCGAAGGTCGAGCACGGCTTCGTCTTCCCGAACCGCGTCGGCGTGTACGAGCGCGCCGCCGCCGAGCGGCATTGGGAGCGCCTCTTCGACCTGTTCGGGCGCACCCTTCGGCAAGCGCGGATTTGACGCGGGCGAGACATGACAGTCGATGCTAAAAAGAGCATCGATCGAGTTGCGAAGGAGCACGCGATGACCGCGCTGAAACCAGCGACCGAGCTCGCCGCCGCAGCGAGCAAGCCCTATCCGAACGACAGCGACGCGTACCGGCGCGCCCGCACGGCGCTGCTGGCCGAGGAGGTCGAGCTGAGACGCCACATCGAGCGCGTCGCCGCGCAGCGCCGGGCCCTGCCGCTCGGCGGCGAGGCGCGCGACTATTCGTTCAAGGACGAGCGCGGCAAGACGGTCCGGCTCGCCGACCTGTTCGGCCGGCACGACACGCTCGTCACCTATTTCTGGATGTACGGCCCCGAACGCGAGCGGCCGTGCCCGATGTGCACCTCGTTCGTCGGCGCGCTCGACATCCCGGCGAAGGACATCGCCCAGCGCGTCGCGATTGCCGTCATCGGCCGCTCGCCGGTCGAGCGCCAGCTCGCGTTCGCGCGCGAGCGCGGCTGGAAGAACCTCGGCTTCTACGCGACCGTCGGCGACGACTTCGCGCGCGACTACCGCGGCCTCGCGCCCGACGGCAGCGAATGGCCGGCGCTCGACGTCTGGGTCAAGCGCGATGGCAAGGTGTTCCACTTCTGGGGCGCGGAGCTCGGTGCGACGAGCGATCCCGACCAGGACCCGCGCGGCGCGCCCGACCCGACGCCGCTCTGGAACATCCTCGATCTCACGCCGGCCGGGCGCGGCGTCGACTGGTACCCGAAGCTCGACTATCCGAAGGCGGCCTAACGCCGCCGGCCGGCAGGACTTGCGGTGGTCGACAAGGAGGGACCGATCGACGACGACGCATCGCCCGACGTGAAGGCCGTCCGGCCCGAGCGCGCGGTCCTCACCCGGCAACGCCTGCCTTACTTCGTCGGCCTGTCGGGCGCGACGGTCGGCGCGCGCGGCCTGTCGATGCACATCGTCGTCATCCCGCCCGGCGCGAAGGCCGAGCCGCACTCGCATCGCGGCTACGAGACCGGCATCTACGTGCTCGAGGGTCGGGTCGAGACACGCTATGGCGCGCGCCTCGAATCGAGCGTCGTCAGCGAAGCCGGCGACTTCCTCTTCATCCCGCCCGGCGTCCCGCACGAGGCCGTGAACCTCAGCCCCACCCAGCCGGCGCGCGCGATCGTCGCGCGCAACGACCCGGCCGAGCAGGACAACGTCGTGCCCTACGACGACGCCGGCCGATGAGCCTGCATCGGCCGCCGCCGATCGAGCGGCACGATCAGCGCAAGCTCACCGTCGCGCGCTTCCAGCTCGGGTCCTGCCAGCGCTGGAAGGCGCCGAGCAGGCTCGGGTCGCGGGCCTGTCGTTCGGTGCCGAGGCCGTCGAGGCGGACCAGCTCGAAGCTGCGCTTGTAGCGGCCTTCGCCGCGCGCCTCGCGCGCGACCAGCATCTGCCGCCCGCCCGGCACCCAGCCGGCGAACTCGGCGAAGCCGATGCCCGGCGCGGTCGTCGCCGGCGGCAGCACGCTCACGCTCCAGCCGTCCTTCGCCTTGCGGAAGACCCAGAGCTCGCGCCACGCATCCATCGGCTGGACGGCCACGGCGAGAGCGTTCGCTTCGCGGTTCTTCGTCGCCGAAGCGAGCCAGACGATGCCGTAGGTGCAGCGCCGCGCGAGCGGCGCGCCCGCGTCGTGCCTCGCGTCGACGAGCAGCACGCAGGTCTGGCCCGGCTCGCCCGGCGTCGTCGCGATCGAGACGCCGGCGGCGCCGAGGCGCGGCGCGCTGCTCGAATCGGCGGCCCAGCGCGACGCGTTGACGCGGATCGCGGCGTCGCTGAGGCCGGCTTGGTCGTCGTCCGCGAGCTCGGCCCTGTCGATCGCCGCCAGCTCGTCGAGGGCGCGCTCGGCGGCGCCCGCCGCCGTCGCTTCGCTGTCGACCGCGCCGCCCTGGCGTGCGCGCCGGTAGGCGATCGCGCTCCAGAGGGCGGCGCGGCGCATCGCGACGCGGTTCCTGAGATAGCCCGGCAGCTTCGCGGTGTCGACGCGATCGAGGACGGCGACGCGCCACTCGTCGAGCGCGGCGCGCTCGGTCACGCCGAGGCTCGGGTCGACGCACTCCGGCCGCGTCAGCGCCAGGACGGCGCGCGCCTGCTGCAGCGGCTCGGCCGGGCGCGCGAGGATGCGGCGGAAGGCATCGCCGTCGTAGCAGAGCTGCATCCTGCCGTCGCGCTCGAAGCTGGCGAAGCGGACGCCATAGCGCGTCGCCACCTCGACATGCGCGGCGAGCGCGGCCTCGGCCGCCCTGGTCGGCGTGGTGCCGGCCGAGACACGTTGCGCCAGCCGATCGGCGAAGGTGCCGAGCGCATCGAAGGCCTCGACGCCGGCGGCGCCGCGCAGCGCCTCGGCCGGCGCCGCTTCGAGATACGCCGCGGTGAGGCCGATGCCGAGCGCCTCGCTGCCCGCCGATTCGCGCGTGAAGGCGACGAGCGTCAGCAGCGCCGGCGCGTCGGCGGCGCCGAGTCGGCTGCGGTGAACCTGGCTGGCGCGAACGAAGCCGCCGCGCTCGCGGACGTGGTCCCAGACCTGGAGGTAGTCGAGGCGCTCGCCGCGCACTTCGAGGACCTCGCCTTGCCAGAGGACGGCCTGCTGCGGCGCCGAGTCGCGCGGCGCGGCACGCAGCGCGGTCTGGTCGCGCAGGACGATCGCCGTCGTCGGGCTCGCGGCGGCGGCGACACGGGCGCCCGCTCCGGCGGCCGTCGCGGTCGCCGCGCCGCCGGCCGCGTTCGCCGCGGCGGCGGCGGTGCCCTTCACGGCGGCGTTCGTGCCCGTCGGCGAAGCGCCTGGCCCCGCCGCACCGGCCACCGTCGCCAGTGCCGCCGCGACCGCCGCGATCAGCACCGTGACACCGGTGCGGACGACGTCGCGCAAGGTGCAGCCGGCGCGGCTCACGGTGCCTCCCTGGCGTCGGCGGCAGCCTGCTGCTCGGCGTCGTCGCCCCGGCTCGCGACCGCGGTGCGCTTCGCGTTGCCGAGCAGGCCGGCGCCGATGAAGCTGCCGTCGGTGCCGGGCGCGGCGATGATCACCTGCACCTTGTCGGAGAGCTTGTCGGCCATCGTCTTCTGGATCAGGAGCGGATGGCGCGTGATGAGCACGCCTTCGCGGCCCATCTGCTCGGCGTTCGACTTGCCGACCTTGTCCATCCGGTAGACCTCGGCGTCGGCCAGCTTCTGGCGCGCCTCGGCCTCGCCGCTCGCCTCGATGCGGCGGGCCTGCGCGCTGCCCTCGGCGGCCTTGATGCGCGTCACCTTCTCGGCCTCGGCCTCGAGCTTGCGCTGCTCGATCTGGCGCTGCTTGAACGGCAGCACGTGCTTCATCGCCTCTTCCTGGCCCTTGGCGGCGATGATCTGCTCGCGCGCCGCGGCCTCGGCGCCGATCTCGCGGCGCACCTTCTCGGACTGCGCCGTCAGCTCGGTCTCCTTGACCTGCTTTTCCTTGAGGTCGAGCGTGTACTTCATCTTCTCGCCGGCGAGCTCCTCGGCGAGCAGGCTCTCCATGCCGCGCCGGTAGTCGGCCGGCAGGTCGATCTTGCCGATCTGCACGTTGCGCAGGACGACGCCGTCGGCGGCCAGGCGCGGCTTGAGCTCGGCCTCGACCGCGGCCTGGATCTCGGTGCGCTTGGTCGAGAAGATCTCGCGCACCGTGTAGCGCGCGAACACCTTGTAGATCACGCCCTGCGCCGCCGGCTCGACGACCTCGCCGCCGACGTTGTCGGGCAGGCTCTTGGCGAGCGCCGCGACCTTGAGCGGATCGATCGCATAGCGCACCGTCAGGTCGGCGCCGAGCGAGAGGCCCTCGACCGACTGCAGCGGCGCCGGCCCGTCGGCGCGGCTCATCTGGGTCGCGCGCCAGCTCTGGTCGCGCAGCGAGAAGACGCGCATCTCGTGCAGGCCGGGCAGGACGAAGACGCTGCCCTCGTTCCACTCGCTGACCGTGCCGGTGAGGTGATTGATGCGGACGCCGACCTCGCCGCGGCCGACGCCTTGCACCGGCGGGTGCCGAATCAGGGCCACCGCCGACAGCACGGCGATCGCGACGACGATGATCGGCACCGCCGCGCGGCGCAGGTCGACGCCGCCGCGCTCGCCGACGACGATGGTCTCGTAGCGACTTTCGTACGCCTCCGCGTCGTCGCTCGCCGTGCGCTCCCGGCGCCGCGACAGACGCGCGCGAATCGAATCGAACCAGGCCTTCAAACGCTGCTGCCACATGATCCTTCTCCCGTCGCAGCACGATCGCCGCGGTGAGAGCACTGTCGCGGCGCCGCGCGCAGCGGCGATGAAGGACAGGAGAAGCCGCCGTGGCGCAGCGATGAAGCCGCGCCGCTCGTGCCGGCGCGCCGGCCGTTCGTCGCTTCAGCCGCGCGCGCGCGCGGCGGCGATGCAGTCGAGCAGCACCTGCAGGTCGCCGACCTGATTGGCGAGCAGGAGGACCAGGCGCGCATCGAGGTCGGCGCTCTCGGCGTCGGAGAGGCCCTCGTGGGCGGCGACCCAGGCTTCGTAGAAGCGATCCGGGTCGGCGATGTTCGGCTCGCTCTTCATGGCGCGCCCGCGAGCGAGAGGGCGCGGTCGAGCGCCGAGGCGATCGCCGCCGGCGTCACCGCCTCGATCCGTGCCGCGACGTAGGCGTCGGGGCGGACCAGGACGAAGCTGCCGGACGCGGCGTCGAGGTGGCGGGCGAGCGCGCTCGCCGCGTCGAGCGCGTGCACGGCGAGCGGCCAACGCGCGCCGAGCTCGGCCTCGAGCGCCGCCGCCGCGTCGCGGCTCATGCCGAGCCAGAGGCCGAGGAAGCGCGTGCCGTCGCCGAGCAGGCCCATCACGGTCGTGCCGTCGACGGCGACGTTCTGCAGCGAGCGCGCGCCGTCGGGCGCCCATGGCGACGGCGGATAGGCGTTGGCCTGCGCCATGCGGCCGGTGTTGGCGAGCCGGCGCGCGAACTCGTGCGTCCGCGCCAGCGCGACGACGGCGCGGCGCAGGCGATGCTCGGCGGCGCTGCGCGGCGCGAGGAAGCGCGCCGTGCGGCTGGTGATGCTCAGGTTCTCGGCGGCAGCGGCGTGGCGCTCGTGCTGGTAGCTGTCGACGAGCGCCTCGCCGGCCCGGCCCTGGAGCACGAGGGCGAGCTTCCAGCCGAGGTTGGCCGCGTCCTGGATGCCGTTGTTGCCGCCGCGCGCGCCGAACGGGCAGACGACGTGAGCGGCGTCACCGACGAAGATCGTGCGGCCGACGCGGAACGTGTCGAGCAGGTGGTCGCGGTACTGGTACGGGCCGATCCAGACGAACTCGAACTCGACGTCCGCGCCGAGCTGCGCGCGCAGGCGTGCGCCGGCGACCTCGGGCCGGCTGATCGATTCCGGGTCGGCGTGCTCGTCCATCTGGTAGTCGAGGCGCCAGACGGCGTCGGCCATCAGGTGCTGCCAGACGGCGCGACTCTCGTTGAACGGCGCGTCGATCCAGGTCCAGCGCTCGACCGCGAACGGCTTCTTGAAGCGGACGTCGCTGATGCACCAGCGGTCGGTGTGGCGCGACGCGTGCGCGTCGAGGCCGAGCTCGTCGCGGATGCGGCTGTTCGCGCCGGTCGCATCGACGAACCACTCGGCCTCGAGCGCGTAGGCACCCGCCGGCGTCTCGACCTCGACCACCGCGCCGTCGTTGCCGTGCTCGACGCGCAGGACCTTGCTCTTCCAGCGGATCGCCGCCGGCGCGAGCGCGACGATGCGCTCGACCAGGAACCACTCGAGGTAGAACTGCTGCAGGTTGATGAACGGCGGCTGCTCGGAGAGGCTGTCGTCGTCGAGGTTGAACGAATAGACCTCGTCGGCGCCCGAGAAGGTGCGGCCGACCGACCAGGTGATTCCCTTCGCGCGGATCCGCTCGTAGACGCCGAGCCGCGCGAAGATCTCGAGGCTCTTCTGCGCATAGCAGATGCCGCGCGACGACGCGCCGCGAACGCCGACGGTGTCGTCCTCGTCGAGGACGACGACCTCGATGCCGCGCAGGGCGAGGTCGCAGGCGAGCGTCAGGCCGGCGAGGCCGGCGCCGGCGATGACGACCCGATAGCGCACGCGCCCGCGCGCCGCGAGGTCGGGCGGAGCGACGAACGGCCAGCTCGGCAGCTCGTACGCCGGTGCGAACTTCCAGACCTCGGCGGTGCCCACGACGACCGTCGTCATGGCGACTCGGCGAAGGCGGCGAGGCGACGCTGTCGCTCCTCAGGCATCCATCGCGCCCCAGTCGGAGACCTCGACCGCAGCCGCGGCCGTCGCGCGACGGTCGGCGAGATGCGCCTGCTTCTCGCGCGTCCACGCCTCGACCGCGGCGTGCGCTTCCTGCGCATGGCGCGCCGTCGCCGGGGCGCTCGCCGTCGGCACCGTGAGCTCGAGGCGGATGCCGTTCGGATCGAAGAAGTAGATCGACTCGATGATGGCGTGATCGGCGATGCCGAGCACCTCGACGCCGGCCGCTTGCAGGCGCGCCTTCGCTTCGCGCAGCGCCTCGATCGAATCGACGCGCAGGGCGATGTGGTTGACCCACGCCGGCGTGTTCGGCGACGGCTCGGCGGCGACGTTGTCGCCGAGGTCGAAGAAAGCCAGGTGCGAGCCGTCGGCCATGCGGAAGAAGATGTGCACGTAGGGACAGTGCTCGCCGGTGCTCGGCACGACGTCGGCGCGGATGACGTGGACCAGCGGCAGGCCGAGCACGCCTTCGTAGAACGCGCGCGTCTCCGCGCAGTCGCGGCAGCGGTAGGCGGCGTGGTGCAGGCCGCGGATCGGGACGAAGGAATCGGCATCGCTCATCGCTCGGACGGCGCGCCGAAAATTGCACGCCGGCCGGCGACGAATCTACTCCTCTCGGCCGCTACCATCTTCGCCATGAAAACCGCGATCCGCATTCCCGGCATGCGCCTGCTCCACTCGCCCGGGCCGACCCGCGTCCCGGACGAGGTCGTCAACGCGATGGCGCGCCAGCCCACCGACCTCGCCGACGCGCGCCTGCCGCTCCTCATCGGCGCCTGCGAGTCGGGGATGAAGGCCCTCCTGCAAACAGAGCGCGCCGAGGTCTTCTTCTACAGCGCCAACGGCCACGGCGGCTGGGAAGCGGTGATCGCCAACCTGGTCGCGCCGGGCGCGTCGGTGCTGGTGCCGGGCACCGGCCACTTCTCGGACGGCTGGGCCGAGCAGGTGGAGGCGTTCGGCGGCGTCGCCGTGCGAACGCCGTACCGCGAAGGCTTTCCGATCGATCCGGCGGCCGTCGAGGCGACTCTGCGCGACGACGCCGCGCATCGCATCGGCGCCGTCTTCGTCGTCCACACCGACACCGCGAGCGGAACGACCTGCGACCTCGCCGCGATCCGCGCCGCGATCGACGCCGCGAACCATCCGGCGCTCTTCGTCGTCGACGTCGTCGCCTCGCTCGCCGCGGCGCCGTTCGCGATGGACGCGCTCGGCGTCAACGTCGCGATCGGCGCGTCGCAGAAGGGCCTGATGGTCCATCCCGGCCTCGCCTTCGTCGCCGCCGACGCGCGCGCGCTGGAATTCGCGCGCAGCAACCCGACGCCGCGCTTCTACTGGGACTGGCAGCGCCGGCAAAGCGACATGTCGTACCGCAAGTTCTGCGGCACGCCGCCGCTCGCCCACATGGCCGGCCTCGAGGCCGCGCTCGGGCTGATCGCCAGCGAAGGCCTCGCCAACGTGCAGGCGCGCCACGCCCGGCTGGCGCGCGCGGTCCATGCGGCGGTGGCGTGCTGGGGCGACAGCGGCGCGCTGCGCCTCTTCACGCAGGTGCCGGCGGCGCGCTCGGTGTCGGTGACGGCGATCGAGGTCGCGCCCGGCGTCGATCCCGAGGCGCTTCGCACGGTCGCGCGCGAGCGCTTCCAGGTCGCCGTTGCCGGCGGCCTCGGGCCGCTCTCGGGCCGCGTCTTTCGCATCGGCCACCTCGGCGACATGAACGAGGCGATGATCCTCGGCTGCCTCGCCGGCGTCGAGGCGGCGATGCAGGTGCAGGGCATCGCCGCCGGCCGCCACGGCGTCGACGCCGCCGTCGCCGCGCTCGTCGACGCACCGCGCTGATCGCTAGCCGCGTCGCGCCGGCGCTTTGGCGCGCGTGCCGGCGCGCCGCGCCGCCGGCATGCCGACCTTGACTTCGCGCAGGATGATGCGGCTGTAGGTTTCCTGTGCGCCGGCCTTGTCGCGGATCGTCTCGGTCAGCGTCGCCAGGTCGGAGCGCTCGCTGCAGGCGACGCGCAGCGCGTAGTCGAACGAGCCGGTGAGCAAGGTCGCGGTCAGCACCTGCGGCACGTCGCGGATGGCGCGCTCGAAGTCGTCGGCACTCGTCGTCGGCCTGAGCTTGACGTCGATCTGCGCCTCGATCGTCAGGCCGAGCGCCGCCGGATCGACGGCGGCGTGGATGCCGACGATCGTTCCGTTCTGCAGCAACCGGCGAACGCGATCGGCGGCGGCGTTCGCGCTCAGGTGGACCGCCGCGCCGATGTCGGTGTACGAGGCACGGCCATCCATCTGCAGGATCCTGACGATTTCTCTGTCGATCTTGTCCATCGCCGAGTTTTTCACGGTCACGAGGGCCAGATCATCGACGATTTCGTCGCCAACCGCAGTGCCGATGAAGGAATACTCCGTCTCGAACCGCGCCGAAAACGCCATGGACGATTCGATCGAAGCCGACCTCCTCGCCGCGCAGCGCCTGCCGTTCGCACGCGACGAGCCGGCGTGGACCGATCGCTACGTCACGTCGCTGTCGCGCCTCGACCCTTCATGCGCGCCGGCCGACGCCGCGCTGGCGGCGCGGCGCGCCTGGCGCTCGCACGGCTGGGCGCATCCGGCGGTCGTCGCCTATCTCGAGCACGAGTCGGGGCCGCTCGACGGCGCCTGAACGCCCGCGCAGCGTCGCGACGCCGCCTCAACGCATGTTGCCGGTGTGGCCGAGCGAGTACCGGCCCGGCTGCGGCCAGACCGAGAGGCCGTGCGGCTCGAGGCCGACGGGAATGACCTTGACCGCGCCAGTCGCCGTGTCGAACGCATAGACGACGTTGTCGTAGCGGCCCGAGAGCCAGAGCCACTTGCCATCGGCGCTGACGTTTCCCATGTCGGGGCTGCCGCCGCCGGGAATCGGCCAGGTGACGTCGACGCTGCGAGTCGCGAAGTCGAGCACCGAGACGCTGCCCATGCCCTTCTCGGCGCCGTGGATTTTGTTCGAGCCGCGGTTGGTGACGTAGAGCTTCCGGCCGTCGCGGCTGGGATAGAGGCCGTGCGTTCCCTTGCCGGTCTTGATGAAGCCGGCCTCCTTGAACGTCGCGCCGTCGATGACGAAGACGCCGTCGGCCATCATGTCGGCGACGTAG
Organism: Caldimonas sp.; assembly: GCA_035995885.1. Taxonomy (GTDB): domain Bacteria; phylum Pseudomonadota; class Gammaproteobacteria; order Burkholderiales; family Burkholderiaceae_C; genus Schlegelella_A. Next base: position 16,960 of record DASYKC010000098.1, read on the forward strand.
AAGGTGCTGCCGTCGGGCGAGACGCGGATGTCCTGCGGCATCTTGCCGGTCGACAGCTTCAGGTAGCCGAGCACCTTGCGCACGACCATGTCGATCTTGACCAGCATGCCACCGAACTCGCAGGTGAAGATCGCGAAGCGGCCGTCGATCGAGAAGTCGGCGTGGTTGATGCCGGCGCACTGCGGCGTCGCCAGCGACGACCTCAGCGCCATCGTCTGCGGGTCGCGGAAGTCGAGCCGCTTGTAGGCCTCGGCGACGACGATCGCCTCCTTGCCGTCGGGCGTGAAGTACATGTTGTACGGATCGTCGACGGCGATCGCCTTGCCCGGCTTGCCGGTCTTCGGATCGATCGGCGTCAGGCTGCCCCGGGTCGTGTTCTCGGCGTTGTTGGCGACCCAGAGTGTCTTCAGGTCCCACGCCGGAACGACGTGCTGCGGATTGAGGCCGACCTTGAAGCGATCGACGACGGTGAAGGTCGCCGGGTCGATGACGTAGACGTCGTTGGAGCGCAGGTTGGGAACGTAGACGCGCGGCAGCGCGTCGCGAACGACCTCGCTCAGCTTGCCGGCGCCGGCGTCGCCGTAGAGGTTGCTGCGGTCGGTCACAGGCGCCATGCCGGGTACGGTGTCGATCGCGGCGGCGGACGCTGCCGATGCGGCCGATGCCGCCGACGCGGCCGATGCCGGCCGCGCCGGTTGCGCGGCGCAGGTCAGCGCTGTCAGCGCGAGGGTGGCGATCGCGGCGCCGCGGCCGAAACAGGACATCAGGTTCAAGAGAGAAGCTCCGGGAAGATCATCACAGCATCAACGCCGCCGGCCGCGCTCGCCGACAGGCTCAGCGCCTGGCCACCTCGCGCTGGATCGCATCGCGCGTGTGGGCGACGATCAGGTCGACGCCGGCGCGCCCGGCCGCCGCGCTCGCCCGGCGTGGATCGCCGTGCACGCCGTTCGCCGCGTCGAGCGCGCTGCCGTCGTGCAGGTGCGCGCTGCGAACGAGCTGCTCGTCGACGGCCATCGAGAGCGAGGTGTCGGCGGCGCCCGCGTGCGTGCCGATCTCCGCGTCGCTGAAGCCTTGCTTGCGCAAGGCCTGCGCGAAATCGCGATCGGCGGCGCGGTAGTACTCCTCGATGGCGTGCACGCGCACCGGCGTCGCGGCCCACTCGCGGTCGAGCTTGGCCGCGACCTTGGCGAGGTTCTTCTGGTAGCCGCCGTGGTCGCCGATCAGGACGATGTCGCGAAAGCCGGCCGAGCGAAAGCTGCGTGCCGCGCCTTCGAGCGTCGCCTCGAACGCCGCCTCCGGGATGCTGATCGTTCCGGCGAAGCGCATGTGGCCGGCGGGCGGATCGATGCTGCCTTCGGGAACGTAGGCGACCACCGGCGCGACCAGCGCGTTGCCGAGGCTCGCGGCGATTCGCGCGGCGAGCGCCTTGGCGCGGACGTTGTGCTTGCCGAGGACGATGTGCGGGCCGCTCTGCTCGCTGCCGCCGACCGGGACGATGACGGTCGTCTTGCCGGCGCGGATCTCGTCGCGCAGCTCGGTCCAGGTGAGCTCGTCGAGGAACACGCTCGGCGCGGCCGGCACGGCGGCGCCGACCTGACACGCGCCGACGGCGAGGATCACGGCGGCAAGGCAGCGAAAAAGCGACATGTCGGGATCTTAGCGAGCCGAATCGGCGCCTCCGATCGGCTCCAGGCGTGCGCCGTCGACGATGTCGCACCTTCGCGCATCGGCTCGTGCAGGTCCGGGCCCGGCACGCCGCCTGCCCGGAAATCGGCATGGACGGGCGACGGAATCGATCGGCCACGCCCGGCCGCCGGCCGGGCCGCGCGGCGCTGCTCGCCAGCGTCGCGATCCATGCGACCGTGTTCGGCCTGCTCGCGCGCGGCGGCGGCGACGGCGCGCCGCGGCGCCGGGCCGACGCCGTTCACGTCCGGGTCGTCCTGGCCGAGGGAACGCTGGTTCCGGCGCCGCTCGGCGACGGCCCGCTGCCGCCGCGGACGCTCGCTGCCGGTCACAGGGTGCTGCCGACCGGATGCCGGGGCGACGTCTACACCGGCATCGGCGCGCGCGTCAACGTCGCGGGCTTCATCGTCGATCTCGCCGCCGGCGGCCCGGCCGAGCGCGCCGGCCTCAGGCCGGGCGACGCCATCCTCAACCTCGACGACCTGCCGATCGACGTCTATCCGGCCGGCCAGGCGGTCGACCTGCGCCTGCTGCGCGACGGCGTCGAGACGGCGACGGTCGTTCGCATCGGCGCGATCTGCAACGAGCCGCCGGCTGTCTCGGCGTGATGCCGGCAGCGCCGGGCGACGACGCGCCTCACGGACTCGCGACGGTCTGCGCGACCGCGTGCTGCCAGCGCTGCATCAGCTCGGCGGCACGCGCACGCGACAGCGTCGGCAGGAACGTGCGCTCGATCTGCCATTGCGCCGCGAGCTCGTCGGTTCCGGCATAGAGGCCGCACGAGAGGCCGGCGAGGTAGGCGGCGCCGAGCGCCGTCGTCTCGACCACCTTCGGCCGGATCACCGGGATGCCGAGCAGGTCGGCCTGGAACTGCATCAGCAGGTCGTTGACCGATGCGCCGCCGTCGACGCGCAGCTCGGCGACCGGCGCGCCGCCGCCGGCGACGACGTCCCGGCTCATCGCCTCGAGCAGCGCCGCGCTCTGGAACGCGATCGACTCGAGCGCGGCGCGGGCGATGTGGGCGATGGTCGAGCCGCGCGTCAGGCCGACGATGGTGCCGCGCGCATCGGGATTCCAGTGCGGCGCGCCGAGGCCGGTGAAGGCCGGGACGAACATCACGCCGCCGTTGTCGGGAACGCTCTCGGCCAGCTGCTGCACCTCGCTGCTCGCCTTGATCGCCTTCAGGCCGTCGCGCAGCCACTGGACGACGGCGCCGCCGATGAAGACGCTGCCCTCGCGCGCGAACTGAGGCTTCGTCGCCGGCTGCGCCGCGCTGGTCGCGATCAGGCCGTGGCTCGAAACCTCGAAGCGGTCGCCGGTGTTCATCAGCATGAAGCAGCCGGTGCCGTACGTGTTCTTGACCTGGCCGGGGCGAAAGCACGCCTGGCCGAAGAGCGCGCTCTGCTGGTCGCCGGCGACGCCGCCGATCGCGATCGGCGCGCCGAACAGGTCGGCGCTCGTGTGGCCGAAGACGTGGCTCGATGGATGCACGTCCGGAAGAACGTGGCGCGGCACGTCGAGGGCGCGCAGCAGCTCGTCGCTCCATTCGCCGCGCGGCACGTCGAAGAGGAGCGTCCGCGACGCGTTGCTCGGGTCGGTGGCGTGGACCGCAGCCGATCGCGTCGATGCCGCCGCGCCGCCGGTGAGGAGCCACATCAGCCAGGTGTCGACGGTGCCGAAGGCAAGCTCGCCGCGCTCTGCCGCGGCGCGCGCGCCGTCGACGTGATCGAGCAGCCAGGCGAGCTTGGTGCCGGAGAAGTAGGCATCGAGAACGAGCCCGGTGCGCTCGCGAAAGAGCGGCTCGAGACCGCGCGCCTTGAGCGCCTCGCACGCCGCCGCGGTGCGCCGGTCCTGCCAGACGATGGCGTTGCCGATCGGCTCGCCGGTGGCGCGGTTCCAGACGATCGTCGTCTCGCGCTGGTTGGTGATGCCGATCGCGGCGATGTCGTTCGCGCCGAGGCCGGCCCTGGCCATCGCCTCGCGCGCGGTCGCGAGCTGCGAGCTCCAGATCTCGCGCGGGTCGTGCTCGACCCAGCCCGGCTCGGGAAAGATCTGGCGGAACTCGCGCTGCGCGACGGCGACGATGCGGCCGTCGCGACCGAAGACGATCGCGCGCGAGCTCGAGGTGCCCTGGTCGAGGGCGAGGAGATGGCGCGGCGTCGTCATGGCGCGGCGTCGCAGGTGACGCAGCTCACCGCCGCGGCGGCGAGCAGCTCGGGAAACGGAGCCGGCGGCACGATGTCGGTGAAGAGCATGTCGATCTCGTCGAGGCGCGCCAGCTCGACCATCGCCGGCCGGTTGAACTTGCTGTGGTCGGCGGCGAGCCAGACCTCGCGCGACTGCTCGATGATGGCGCGCGCCACCTTCACCTCGCGGTAGTCGAAGTCGCGCAGGCTGCCGTCGCCCTCGATCGCCGAGATGCCGATCAGGCCGATGTCGACCTTGAACTGGCGGATGAAGTCGATCGTCGCCTCGCCGACGATGCCGCGGTCGCGCGAGCGGACGATGCCGCCGGCGACGATCACCTCGCAGTCGAGGTTGTCGGAGAGGATGGCGGCGACATTGAGGTTGTTGGTGATCACGCGCAGGCCCTTGTGGCGCAGCAGCTCGTGGGCGATGGCCTCGGTCGTGGTTCCGATGTTGATGACCAGCGAGCACCCCTCGGGCACCGCCGCGGCGACCGCGCGGGCGATGCGCTGCTTCGCCTGCCGGTTGATGTGCTGGCGCTGCCGGTAGGCAATGTTCTCGGTGGTCGAGCTCGGCACGCGAACACCGCCGTGGAAGCGCGCCAGGAGAGCGGCATCGGCGAGCAGCTTGACGTCGCGACGCACCGTCTGCAGGGTGACGCCGAACTGCTCGGCGAGCGCCTCGACCGAGACCGAGCCGCGGGCGCGGACCTCATCGAGCAACAGGGCCTGGCGGGGGTTCGGGGTCATCGCGGCAGTGGGTCGGCTTCCCGGTGGGCGCAGGGTAAGCCACGCGCAAGGGCGTGCGCCATGGAGATATTCGCGCTTGCGCTCTGTGCCATTCGGCGCTAAAACGAAAGAACAAGAACACAGAACGAAACAAAACGAACAGATCAGACCGCGCGAACGACGCCGTCGTGTTCGTTTGTTCGAGGAGACCGGTTGCCATCCCCTGGCCTTGCCGCCGCGCCGAACGAGCCGATGCGCAGCCCGCCGCCGGGCGGCGCGCGTGCCTGCGACGTGCTCGTCGTCGGCGGCGGCATCAACGGCGCCGGCATCGCCCGCGACCTCGCCGGTCGCGGCGCGAGCGTCGTCCTGTGCGAGAAGGACGATCTCGCGCAGCACACCTCGTCGTCATCGACCAAGCTGATCCACGGCGGCCTGCGCTACCTCGAGTACCGCGAGTTCTCGCTCGTCGCCAAGGCGCTCGCCGAGCGCGAGGTGCTGCTCAGGAGCGCGCCGCACATCATGTGGCCGCTTCGCTTCGTGATGCCGCACGACCCGTCGATGCGGCCGGTATGGATGATCCGCATCGGCCTGTTCCTCTACGACCACCTCGCCCGACGCGAAGTCCTGCCCGGCTCGCGCACGGTCGACCTGCGCCGCCATCCCGCCGGCGCGCCGCTGAAGCCTGTGTTCACGAAGGGCTTCATCTACTCCGACGGCTGGGTCGACGATGCCCGCCTGGTCGTGCTCAACGCCCTCGACGCCGCCGAGCACGGCGCCACCGTCCTGACGCGCACGCGCTGTATCGATGCGAAGCGAACGCCGACCGATTGGCAGGTGCGCCTCGAAGGCGAAGGCGGACGCGTGCACGAGGTGCAGGCCCGCGTCCTCGTCAATGCCGCGGGCCCCTGGGCGGCGGAGTTCCTCGGCGGGCCGGCGCACATCGCCCGGCACAAGGCGCTCAGGCTGGTCAAGGGCAGCCACATCGTCGTGCCGAAGCTGTTCGATCACGACCACGCCTACATCTTCCAGAACCCGGACAAGCGGATCATCTTCGCCATCCCGTACGAGGGCGACTTCACGCTGATCGGCACGACCGACGTCGAGCATCACGGGCCGATCGGCGAAGCGCACATCGACGCCGCCGAGACCGCCTACCTCTGCGATCAGGCGAGCCGCTACTTCCAGCGCCCGGTGACCGCGGCGCAGGTCGTCTGGAGCTACTCGGGCGTTCGGCCGCTTCTCGAGGACGAGGAGGGCGACCCCTCGGCCGTGACGCGCGACTACCAGCTCGACCTCGACACCGACGGCGCGCCGCTCCTCACCGTCTGGGGCGGCAAGATCACGACCTTTCGCAAGCTTGCCGAGGAAGCGGCCGACCAGCTCGCTTCGTCGCTGCCGACGCTGCGCGGTGCCTGGACGCGCGATGCGGCGCTGCCCGGTGGCGACCTGAGCGGATTCATCGGCCGGCCGCAGCGGCCCGACACCGATTTCACCCGCTTCGAGCAGGCGCTCGCACTGCGTCACCCGGAGCTGCCCGGCGCGCTGCGCCATCGCCTGGCGCGGGCCTATGGCGCGCGCGTCGAGACGCTGCTCGGCGGCGCCGGGCTCGGCGCGGCGGTCGCGCCGGGCCTGCACGAAGGCGAGCTGCGTTACCTGCACGACCACGAGTGGGCGCGCGGCGCCGACGACGTCCTCTGGCGGCGCAGCAAGCTCGGCCTGCATCTCGGCGACGAGGACCGGGCCGCGGTCGCGCACTGGTGCGAGGCGGCGTGGCGGCCGCAGGGAAACGCCGCGGCGGCGCCGGAGCGGGCATGGAATTGAAGCTCGAACGCATCGAGCAACAGGTCGGCGCCGCGACCTGGCTCTACCCGCTCGACCTGACGCTGGTGCCGCTGGCGGTGACCGTCCTCCTCGGCGCAACGCAGGCCGGCAAGACGACGCTGATGCGCGTCATGGCCGGCCTCGATGCGCCGGCCAAGGGACGGGTGCTCGCCGACGGCGAGGACGTGACCGGCAGGCCCGTGCGCGAGCGCGACGTCGCGATGGTGTATCAGCAGTTCATCAACTACCCGTCGATGACGGTGGCGAGCAACATCGCCTCGCCGCTCAAGCTGCGCGGCGAGAAGAACGTCGCCGGGCGCGTCGCCGAGCTCGCCGCCAAGCTGCACATCGAGGCCTTCCTCGACCGGCTGCCGGCCGAGCTCTCCGGCGGCCAGCAGCAGCGCGTCGCGCTGGCGCGCGCACTTGCCAAGAACGCACCGCTGATGCTGCTCGACGAGCCGCTCGTCAACCTCGACTACAAGCTGCGCGAGGAGCTGCGCACCGAGCTGTCGCAGCTGTTCGCGAGCGGCCGCTCGACCGTCGTCTACGCCACCACCGAGCCGACCGAGGCGCTGCTGCTCGGCGGCTACACCGCTGTCCTCGATGCCGGCGAGCTGCTCCAGTACGGGCCGACGGCCGAGGTGTTCCATCGGCCGAGATCGATCCGCGTCGCGCGCGCCTTCAGCGATCCGCCGATGAACCTGATCGCCGGCGAAGCGCGCGCGGCCGGGGTCGCCTTGCCCGGCGGCGTCGAGCTCGCCGCGACGCTGCCGGCGGCGCGCACGCCAGCGCTCACCGTCGGCATCCGCGCCGGCGCGCTGCGCGTCGAGGCGCGCCCGGGCGACATCGCGCTGCCGGGCCAGGTCGAGCTCGCCGAGATCTCGGGCTCCGACACCTTCCTGCACGTCGACACGCCGATCGGCGAGCTCGTCGCCCAGCTCACCGGCGTCCACGAGTTCACCCTTGGCGCACCGGTGACGCTGCATTTCGCCCCGAGCCAGGTCTACGTGTTCGACGCCGCGGGCGATCTGCTCGTCGCGCCGGCCGGACGGCGGAGCCACTGACATGGCGCGCATCGACCTTGATCTCGCCCACGCCTACAAGGCGAATCCGAAGAGCGACGACGACTACGCGCTGCTGCCGCTGACCATGAGCTTCGCCGACGGCGGCGCCTACGCGCTGCTCGGCCCGTCGGGATGCGGCAAGACGACGCTGCTCAACATCGTCTCGGGTCTCGTCAAGCCGTCGCGTGGGACGGTGAAGTTCGACGGCGTCGACGTCACCGCGCGCACGCCGCAGCAGCGGAACATCGCCCAGGTGTTCCAGTTCCCGGTCATCTACGACACGATGACGGTCGCCGAGAACCTCGCTTTCCCGCTCCGCAATCGCGGCGTTGCGGCCGACCGCATCGCCCGCCGCGTCGGCCAGATCGCCGAGATGCTCGAGCTCAGCGGCCAGCTGAACGCGCGCGCCGCGGGCCTCGCCGCCGACGCCAAGCAGAAGATCTCGCTCGGCCGCGGCCTGGTGCGCGAAGACGTCTCGGCGGTGCTCTTCGATGAGCCGCTCACAGTCATCGATCCGCACCTGAAGTGGCAGCTGCGCCGAAAGCTCAAGCAGATCCACCAGGAGCTGAGGCTCACCCTCATCTACGTCACGCACGACCAAGTCGAGGCCCTGACCTTCGCGGAGCAGGTCGTGGTGATGACGCGCGGCCGCGCCGTGCAGACGGGCAGCGCCTCTGAGCTCTTCGACCGGCCGCAGCACACCTTCGTCGGCCACTTCATCGGCTCGCCCGGAATGAACTTTCTGCCGGCACGGTCGGAAGGCGCCAGCATCGACGTCGCCGGCCAACGCCTCTCGCTCGCGCCGAGCCGACTTGCCGACCTCGGCGCGGTGACGCTCGGCGTCCGGCCGGAATACGTGACCCTCGCCGCCGCCGGCGCCGAGGGCGCCGTTCCCGCCGTCGTGACCCAGGCTCAGGACATCGGCACCTACTGGCTGCTGACGGCCGAGGTCGGCTCCGGCGCTGACGGCGCCGGGGCGGGCAGCGTCGTGCGCGCCCGCCTCGGCACCCAGCAGGCGATCCCGAAGGCCGGCGACATCGTCTGGCTCGCCCTCGTCGGCGCGCACACCTGCTTCTACAAGGACGACAAGCTGGTCGCGGAGGTGGCGCCGTGAAGACGGTCAACCAGAAGGCGTGGCTGCTGATCCTGCCGGTGGTGATCTGCGTCGCCTTCTCGGCGATCCTGCCGCTGATGACCGTCGTCAACTACTCGGTCCAGGACATCATCTCGCCCGAGCGCCGCGTCTTCGTCGGCACCGAGTGGTTCAAGTCGGTGATGCGCGACGACGACCTGCAGGGCGCGCTGCTGCGCCAGATCGCGTTCTCGTTCGCGGTGCTGGTGGTCGAGATCCCGCTCGGCATCGCCCTCGCTCTGGCGATGCCGGCCAAGGGCTGGCACGCCTCGGCGGTGCTCGTGCTGGTCGCGATCTCGCTGCTGATCCCGTGGAACGTCGTCGGCACGATCTGGCAGATCTACGGTCGCACCGACATCGGCCTGTTCGGCGCCGCGCTCGCGAAGCTCGGCATCGACTACAGCTACACCGGCAGCGCCCGCGACGCCTGGCTCACCGTGCTGCTGATGGACGTGTGGCACTGGACGCCGCTCGTCGCCCTGCTCTGCTATGCCGGCCTGCGCGCCATTCCCG
>DASYKC010000099.1:0-3742 GCA_035995885.1 Caldimonas sp.
ACCGGCCTGCTCTATGTCCGCGCCGGCGCCGAGGACCTGCACGCCCACCTGAACACCGTCGAGGTGCCGCTCAACCAGCTCGGCGAGCGCGAGCTCTGCCCGGGTGCCGCGGTGCTCGCGGCGATCAACGCCGAGCTCGTCTGAGTCTCAGGCCGCTTCGCGCGAGGCCTTCTTCCGCTCGTGCTCCTTGAGGTGGCGCTTGCGAACGCGGATCGACTTCGGCGTGATCTCGACCAGCTCGTCGTCGGCGATGAACTCGACCGCGTATTCGAGCGTGAGCTGGATCGGCGGCGTGATCTTGATCGCGTCTTCCTTGCCCGAGACGCGGAAGTTGGTGAGCTGCTTGCCGCGCACGGCGTTGACGACGAGGTCGTTGTCGCGCGAGTGGATGCCGATCACCATGCCCTCGTAGAGCGGGTCGCCAGCCTTGACGAACATGCGGCCACGGTCGTCGAGCTTGCCGAGCGAATAGGTCACGGCCTCGCCGTCGTCCTGGCTGATCAGGACGCCGTTCTTGCGCCCCTCGATCTCGCCCTTGTACGGCTCGTAGCTGTCGAAGATGTTGCTGATCAGGCCGGTGCCGCGCGTCAGGTTGAGGAACTCGTTCTGAAAGCCGATCAGGCCGCGCGCCGGGATCTTGTAGTCGAGGCGCACGCGCCCCATGCCGTCGGACTCCATGTTGACGAGGTCGGCGCGGCGCTCGCCGAGCGCCTGCATGACCGCGCCCTGGTGCTGGTCCTCGACGTCGGCGGTGACGAACTCGATCGGCTCGAGGCGGACGTCGCCCTCGTGGTGGAAGACGACGCGCGGCTTCGAGACCGCGAGCTCGTAGCCTTCGCGGCGCATGTTCTCGAGCAGGATCGTCAGGTGCAGCTCGCCTCGGCCCATCACCTCGAAGATGCCGTCCTCGTCGGTGTCCTTCACCTTGAGCGCGACGTTCGACTGCAGCTCGCGGTCGAGGCGGTCCCTGATCTGCCGGCTGGTGATGAACTTGCCTTCGCGGCCGGCGAGCGGCGAGTTGTTGACGCAGAAGTTCATCGTCAGCGTCGGCTCGTCGACGATGAGCATGGGCAGCGGCTTCGGATCCTCGAGGCTGGTCAGCGTGACGCCGACGCCGATGCCTTCGATGCCGTTGATGAGGACGATGTCGCCCGGCCCGGCCTCGGTCGCCTGCTGGCGCTCGAGGCCCTCGAACTTCAGCACCTGGTTGACGCGCGCCTTGATCGGCGTCGAGTCGGGGCCTGAATACAGGGCGACGTCCTGCATCGGCTTGAGCGTGCCCTGGTTGATCCGGCCGATGCCGATGCGGCCGACGTAGGTCGAGTAGTCGAGCGAGCAGATCTGCAGCTGCAGCGGATCGTCGGGCGATCCGGCATGCGCGGGCACATGCTCGAGCACGGCGTCGAAGAGCGGCGCCAGGTCGACTCCGACCGCGCCCTTCTCGAGCGTCGCCCAGCCGTTCAGGCCCGAGGCGAAGATGACCGGGAAGTCGAGCTGCGCCTCGGTCGCGCCGAGCTTGTCGAAGAGGTCGAACGTGGCGTTGACGACGTAGTCCTCGCGCGCGCCCGGCCGGTCGACCTTGTTGACGACGACGATCGGCTTCAGGCCGAGGGCGAGCGCCTTCTTGGTGACGAAGCGCGTCTGCGGCATCGGCCCCTCGACGGCGTCGACGAGCAGCAGCACCGAGTCGACCATCGACAGCACCCGCTCCACCTCGCCGCCGAAGTCGGCGTGGCCCGGCGTATCGACGATGTTGATGTGCGTGCCCTTCCACTCGACCGCGCAGTTCTTGGCGAGGATGGTGATGCCCCGCTCGCGCTCGAGATCGTTCGAGTCCATGACGCGCTCGGCGACCTTCTCGTTGGCGCGGAAGGTGCCGCTCTGGCGCAGCAGCTGGTCGACCAGCGTCGTCTTGCCGTGGTCGACGTGGGCGATGATGGCGATGTTTCTGATCTGGCGGGTCATGCGGAGAGGCTTTCGGAAACGGGCAAAGGCTGGCGCCGGGCAGCGACGAGATCGACGACCTCGGCGGGGCTGAGCAGGCGGGTGGCGATGAGCTCGCCGGCGACGACGTGGCCGGTGCCGAGGAAGGCGCCGGGCTCGGGGCCGTAGACGCGGATCGCAGGCGCATCGGCGATCGGCAAACGGCGACGAACGCCGGCGAGGAAGCGGCCGGCATCGTCGTTGGAGAGAACGATGCGCGGCCAGCCGGCGACGAGCGCGTCGGGCGACAGCAGGCGGGCATCGAGGGCGCGTTCGTCCAGGCCGTCGAGGTCGGCGAAACGCGCCGCCGCGGCAAGCTCGAGCGCGCCGCTCGCGGTCCGGCACAGCGCCGCGAGGTGCGCGCCGCAGCCGAGCGCCGCACCGATGTCCTCGCCGAGCGTGCGGATGTAGGTGCCCTTGCTGCACGAGACGTCGATCGTCCAGAGATCGGCGCCACCATCGACGACGCGGATCGAATCGATGCGAACCCGCCGCGCCTCGCGCTCGAGCTCGATGCCGGCGCGCGCATATTCGTAGAGCGGCTTGCCATCGCGCTTGAGCGCCGAGTGCATCGGCGGCACCTGCTCGATCGCCCCGACGAAGCGCCCGCACGCCCGCTCGAGCGCGGCGCGATCGACGCCGATGTGCGGCATGCTGCGCACGATCTCGCCTTCGAGGTCGCCGGTCGTCGTCGTCACGCCGAGCCGAAGGGTTGCGAGATAGCGCTTGTCGGCATCGAGGCTGGCCTGCGCGAACTTGGTCGCCGCGCCGAAGCAGAGCGGCAAGAGCCCGCTCGCGAGCGGATCGAGCGTGCCGGTGTGGCCGACCTTCTCGGCGCGGTAGAGCCGCTTGGCATGCTGCAGCGCGCCGTTGCTCGACACGCCCGCGTCCTTGTCGAGCAGCAGCACGCCATGCACCGGCCGGCGAACGATCTTCGGGCGCGCGCCCGCCGTCGGCTTCACGATCTCAGTCGTCCTTCGCCCGTGTCGCGTTCGCCTTGGCGATCAGCGCCGTCAGCTCGGCGGCACGCTCGGTCGTGCGATCGAACTTGAAATGCAGCGTCGGCACGGTGTGGATCTGCAGGCGCTTGAAGAGGCCGTTGCGGATGAAGCCGGCGGCCTCGTTGAGCGCCAGCTCGCACTCGGCGGCATCGCCGATCAGCACCGAGAAGAACACCGTTGCGTGGGCGTAGTCGGGCGTCACCTCGACCGCGTGGATCGTGACCATGCCGATGCGCGGATCCTTGAGGTCGCGGATCAGCTCGGCGACGTCGCGCTGGATCTGATCAGCGACGCGAAAGCCGCGGTTGGGGATCGATGGTTTGTGTCGCATGGTTTTTCCTTCGGCTCAAACAAGAACCCCGCCGTCTTGTGGAGGGCGGGGTTCGGGCGAAAGCCGGTGCCGCCTACAGCGTTCGGGCGACTTCCTTGACCTCGAAGAACTCGAGCAGGTCGCCTTCCTTGATGTCGTTGTAGTTCTTCAGCTTGATGCCGCATTCGAAGCCGGCGGCGACCTCGCGGACGTCGTCCTTCATGCGCCGCACCGACTCGACCTCGCCGGTGTAGATGACGACGTTCTCGCGCAGGAGGCGGAAGCGCGCGCCGCGGCGGACGATGCCCGCCGTGACCATCGAGCCCGCGACCGTGCCGATCTTCGACGCCACGAACACCGTCCGGATCTCGGCCGTGCCGATCGTCTCCTCGCGCTGCTCGGGCGCGAGCATGCCGGTCATCGCCGCCTTGATCTCGTCGACCGCGTC
>DASYKC010000100.1:0-11376 GCA_035995885.1 Caldimonas sp.
CCGCGCCGCTGCTGCTGCCGGCGAGCGCGATCGCCGGCGGCGCGTTCGTCGTCGCCGTCGACGCCGTCGCGCGGACGATCGTTGCGCCGCTGCAGCTGCCGGTCGGCGTCCTCGCCGCCGCGATTGGCGTGCCGACCTTCATCGCCATGCTGCTGGCGCGGCCCGGACGCGGCCGATGAGCGTGGGCGCGGCGATGCTCGAGGCGAGCGCGCTCTCGCTCCGTGCCGGCGGCTCGGCGCGCAATCGCCTGCTGTTTTCCGGCCTCGACATGCGCATCGGTGCCGGCGAGCGCTGGGTCGTCGTCGGCCCGAACGGCGCGGGCAAATCGTCGCTGCTCGCGGCGCTCGCCGGCGTCTTCGCGTGTGCCGGCGGATCGGTTCGCGTCGACGGCATCGCCCTGGCCGCGTGGGCGCCGTCGGCGCTCGCCGAGCGTCGCGCCTGGAGCCCGCAATTCTGGTCCGATCCGTTTCCGGCGACGGTGCGCGAGACGGCGGCGCTCGCGCATCGCCGCGACGGCGGCTGGCGCAATGCCTTCGAGCGGCACGCCGAGCGCGATCCCGAGATCGAGCGCGTCCTCGGCCTGCTGCTCCTCGACGACCTCGCCGACAGCGACGTGCAGACGCTCTCCGGCGGCGAGCGCCAGCGCGTCGCGCTGGCGACGGCGCTGCTTCAGGACGCGCCGCTGCTTCTCCTCGACGAGCCAGCGTCGCACCTCGACCTCGCCCACGAGCGCCTGCTCGTCGAGCTGCTCCTCGCCCATGCCGAAGGCGGCGGCGCCGTCGTCGCCAGCCTGCACGACCTCGACCTGGCGTGGGATCTCGCCAGCCACGTCGTCCTGATCGACGGCCGCGGCGGCGTCGTCGCCGGGCGACGCGACGACGTCCTCGTCGCCGAGCGCCTCGGCGCGGTCTTCGGCGTCGCGATCCACGCGATCGAGCTCGGTGGCGCACGGCGCTTCGTCGTCGGCCCCGAAGGCTCGCGCGGTTCAGCGCGATGATCCGGGAACGCGCGTCGTTGCGAAGCGCGTGGCGCCGCCTGGCTCTCGTCGCCGCCGGCATCGTCGCCGGGTGGCTCGTGCCGGCCGCTGCCGCCGCGCTCACCGCCGTCGACGACGCCGGCCATACCCTCGTCTTCGCGCGGCCGCCGCAACGCGTCGTCACGCTCGCGCCCAGCCTGATCGAGCTCGTCTTTGCCGCAGGCGGCGGGGCGTCGCTGGTCGGCACGTCGGCGCTGAGCGACTACCCGCCGGCGGCGCGCGGCATCCCCCGCGTCGGCGACGCCGGCCGGCTCGACGTCGAGCGTGTCATCGCCCTGCGGGCGGACCTCGTCCTCATCTGGCAGCGCGGCAACACCAGCCGCGAGCTCGAGCAGCTCGAGGCCGCCGGCATCCGCCTGTTCCAGCTCGAGCCGCGCCGGCTCGACGACGTCGCCCGCGCGATCGAGCGCCTCGGCGTGCTGCTCGGCCACGAGCAGGAGGCGAACCGGCGCGCGAGCGAGATGCGCGCAGCGCTCGAGCGTCTGCGCGCCGCCCATGCCGGGGCGGCGCCGGTGAAGGTCTTCTATCAGGTGTGGCGCCAGCCGCTGATGACGATCAACGGCAAGCAGATCATCAACGACATCCTCGGCCTCTGCGGCGGTCGCAATGTCTTCGCCGGCCTGACGCCGCTGGTGCCGATCGTCTCGACCGAGGCGGTCGTCGATGCGGCGCCGGAAGCGATCATGACGGCGAGCGAGAGCGCCGGCCCGAGGCCGTGGCAGCGCGACCCGGCCAACCCGAGCTTCGCGACCTGGCGGCGCCAGGCGACGATGGTCGCGGTGCGGCGCGGCTGGCTCTACACCTTGAACGGCGATGCGATCAGCCGCCAGGGGCCGCGCATCGTCGACGGCGCGGCGGCGGTGTGCGAGGTGCTCGACCAGGTGCGCGCCGAACGCGCGGCGCGCTGACCCGTTGGTTGCCAGCTTTCAGGCGCCGGTGGAAGTGGCGGCCACGGCTCCGGCAGCGGGATCCGCAGCCGCAGCGCGCTTCAGCGCCGGCGGCGCCGAGTCGCACCAGCGCGCGACGGCGCACACCTCGCAGAGCGGCCGCTTGGCCTGGCAGACGTAGCGGCCGTGCAGGATCAGCCAGTGGTGCGCGTTCGGCAGGAACGCTTCCGGCACGCGCTCGAGCAGGCGCATCTCGACCTCCATCGGCGTCGTGCCGATCGCCAGGCCGGTGCGGTTGGCGACGCGAAAGACATGGGTGTCGACGGCGAGCGTCGGGTCGCCGAAGGCGTTGTTGAGGATGACGTTGGCGGTCTTGCGGCCGACGCCGGGAAGCGCCTCGAGCGCCTCGCGCGTCTTCGGCACCTGGCCGCCGTGCTCCTCGACGAGGATGCGGCAGGTCGCGAGCAGGTTCTTCGCCTTCGTGCGAAAGAGGCCGATCGTGCGGATCGCGTTCTCGACCGCCGGCAGGCCGAGGGCGAGCATCTTCGCCGGCGTCGGCGCGGCCGCGAAGAGGGCGCGCGTCGCCTTGTTGACGCTGCGGTCGGTCGCCTGCGCCGACAGCAGGACGGCGACGAGCAGCTCGAAGACGCTCGCGTACTCGAGCTCGGTCGAAGGCTCGGGATTGGCGTCGCGCAGCGTTGCGAAGAACGGCTCGATGTCGGCGCGCTTCATGGGGCGGCTTTCGCTGCGCGGAGTCGGCCGGCTCGGCGGATCATCGCGACGCGCGCGCCGCGCGGGCGCGGGCGAGCGCGGCGGCGATCGTCTCCCGGCGCGGCGCGGCGGCCGCGGCTTCGGCAGGCGCGTCGGCGGACCGACCGAGGCGATCGCCATGGCGTGCGTTGCGATCGCGCGCCTGCTGCGCGAGCGCCGGATCCCACGCGTCCCAGCCGGTGCGATCGTCGCTCGCGCCGATCATGGCGATGCAGTCGACCGGACACGCCGGAACGCAGAGCTCGCAGCCGGTGCACAGCTTGTCGATGACGACGTGCATCTTCTTGGCGGCGCCGACGATCGCATCGACCGGGCATGCCTTCAGGCAGAGAGCGCAGCCGATGCACCAGGCCTCGTCGACGAGCGCGAGCGCGCGCGGCGCTTCGCTGCCGCAGCCGGCGTCGAGCGGCAGGACGGGCTGCTGAGTGAGCCGGGCCAGCCGCTCGATGCCCTCGGCGCCGCCGGGCGGGCAGCGATTGATCGCCGCGCCGTCGCCGGCGATCGCCTGCGCGTAGCCGCGGCAGTCGTCGTAGCCGCAGCGGCGGCATTGCGTCTGCGGCAGCAGATCGAGGACCGCCTCGACCGCGACGCGGCCCATCGCGACGCTCAGGCGCTGACGGCGCGGCGCTTGGCGCGCGCCGGCTTGGATTTCTTGGCGGCGTCGGCCACCGGCGTCTGGTGGGCGGCGATGAAGTCGCGCACCTTCGGGTACACCTTCTCGCGCCAGCGCCGGCCCGAGAAGATGCCGTAGTGGCCGGCGCCGAGCACGTCGTAGTGGAAGCGCCGGTCGGCCGGGACGCCGGTGCACAGCTGGTGCGCTGCCTTGGTCTGGCCAGCACCGGAGATGTCGTCGAGCTCGCCCTCGATCGTCAGCAGCGCGGTCGTGCGGATGTCCTGCGGCCGGACCAGCGCGCCGCCGATCGTCCACGTGCCGTTGACGAGCGCGAAGTCCTGGAACACGGTCTTGATCGTGTCGAGGTAGTACTCGGCCGGCATGTCGAGAACGGCGTTGTACTCGTCGTAGAAGTCGCGATGGAAGTCGGCCTTGTCGTCGTCGCCGCGAACGAGGTCGAGGAAGTGGTCGTAGTGCGACTTCAGGTGCCGGTCGGGGTTCATCGCGATGAAGCCGGCGTGCTGCAGGAAGCCGGGATAGACGCGCCGGCCGGCGCCCGGATAGTTCACCGGCACGCGGTGGATGACGTTGTTCTCGAACCAGGACAGGCTCTTGTTGGTCGCCAGGTTGTTGACCGCGGTCGGGCTCTTCCTGGCGTCGATCGGGCCGCCCATCATGGTCATCGTCCGCGGCGTCTCCTCGCCGGCGCTCGCCATCAGCGAGATCGCCGCCAGCACCGGCACGGTCGGCTGGCAGACCGAGATCACGTTGACCTCGGGGCCGACGTGGCGGATGAATTCCTGCACGTAGGCGACGTAGTCGTCGAGATGGAACGGGCCCTTGTCCTCGGGCACCATGCGCGCGTCGGCCCAGTCGGTGATGAACACCTTGTGGCCCTTGAGCAGCTCGCGCACGGTCTCGCGCAGCAAGGTCGAGTGGTGGCCGGAGAGGGGCGCGATGACGAGCACCGTCGGCTGCTTCTTCAGCCGCTGCAGCATCGGTAGGTCGTCGGTGAAGCGCTTGAAGCGGAGCAGCCGGCAGAAGGGCTTGTCGATCGCCACCTGCTCCTGGACGGCGATCGACGTGCCGTCGACCTCGATCGAGCGGATGTCGAACTGCGGCTTCTCGTAGTCCTTGGCGAGCCGGTGCATCAGCTCGAGGCCGGCCGAGACACGGTGCGCGTTCGGCGTGTGCGCAAACAGCGACAGCGGGTGGTTGTAGAGCTTGGACGAGGCGCTGGCGAACTCGGAGAACGGGCTCAGCAGAGCCCGCTGCGCTTCGTACCATTCGTAGAGCATCATGCGGAGGCCTTCTCGGTAACTCGTGAGATCGCCGCGACGACGGCGTCGAGGTTGCGATCGTTGAGGGCAGCCACGCAGATGCGGCCGGAATCGACGCCGTAAACCCCGAACTCGCCGCGCAGCCGCTGCATCTGCGCCTTGGTGAGGCCGGTGTAGCTGAACATGCCGCGCTGGCGGGTGATGAAGTCGGTGTCGATGCCGGCGCCGGCGGCGACGAGGCGGCGCTGCAGCTCGACGCGCATGCGCTTGATGCGGTCGCGCATGCCGGCGAGCTCGCCGTCCCAGATCGCCCGCAGCGCCGGCGTCGACAGCACCGCGGTGATGGCCGCCGCGCCGTGCGTCGGCGGGTTCGAGTAGTTGGTGCGGATGACCCGCTTGAGCTGGCTCAGCACGCGGGTCGCCGCGTCCCGGGTGGCGCAGACGGCCGAGAGCGCGCCGGCGCGCTCGCCGTACAGCGAGAAGCTCTTCGAATAGCTGGTCGCGACGAAGAAGTCGAGGCCGGCGTCGAGGCAGAGCTGGACCGCGCGCGCGTCCTCGGCGATGCCGTCGCCGAAGCCCTGATAGGCCATGTCGAGGAAGGGGACGAGGCGGCGCTCGACGAGCAGCTCGACGACCTGCGGCCACTGGTCGGGCGTCAGGTCGCAGCCGGTCGGGTTGTGGCAGCAGGCGTGCAGGACGACGATCGTTCCCGGCGCGGCGGCCGCCAGCGCTGCGCGCATCGCCGCGAAGTCGACGCCCTTGGTGGCGGCGTCGTAGTACGGATACGTGCCGACCTCGAAGCCGGCACCTTCGAAGAGGGCGCGGTGGTTCTCCCAGCTCGGTTCGCTGATGAGGACGCGCGCAGCCGGGCTCAGCCGCTGCAGCAGATCGGCACCGACCTTGAGGCCGCCGGTGCCGCCGACCGCCTGGACGGTGGCGATGCGGCCCTCGCGACGCGCCGGCGCATCGCCGAAGACGAGCGCCTGCGTCGCGGTGTCGTAGGCGGCGATGCCGTCGATCGGCAGGTAGCCGCGCGGCCGGGGCGCCTCCATCATCATCTTCTCGGCCTCGCGGATGCAGCGAAGCAGCGGCAGCTTGCCGTTCTCGTCGTAGTAGACGCCGACGCCGAGGTTCACCTTCGCCGGATTCGGGTCGGCGAGGAACTGTTCGTTCAGGCCCAGGATCGGGTCGCGGGGCGCCATCTCGACGGCGTCGAAGAGCGAAGACATGGAAAGGTTCCTCAGGGAAGGGCGGTGCCTTGGAAAACGCTCGCCGGGCGCCATCTGCCGACATCGGCCCGCGCCCTCGCTGCGGGCCCGCGGGACGGCTTGTTTGCGGTACTCTGGTCGGTTCCGCGCCGTCGCGAGCCAACCCCGAATCTTATCTGCCATGACACCGATGACCGAAGCCGTGGACGTCGACGCGCCTTCCGCCGCGCCGGAAGGTGAATTCGTCACGTACCCCGGGTCGCCGTTCCAGCTCTTTCGCCCGTATCAGCCGGCCGGCGACCAGCCCGCGGCGATCGAGGGCCTGGTCGAGGGCATCCGCGACGGCCTGGCCTTCCAGACGCTGCTCGGCGTCACCGGCTCGGGGAAGACCTTCACGATGGCCAACGTGATCGCCCAGATCGGCCGGCCGGCGATCGTCTTCGCGCCCAACAAGACGCTCGCGGCGCAGCTCTACAGCGAGTTCCGCGAGTTCTTCCCGAAGAACGCGGTCGAGTACTTCGTCAGCTACTACGACTACTACCAGCCCGAGGCCTACGTGCCGCAGCGCGATCTCTTCATCGAGAAGGACAGCGCCATCAACGAGCACATCGAGCAGATGCGCCTGTCGGCGACCAAGAGCGTGCTCGAGCGGCGCGACGTGATCGTCGTCGCCTCGGTGAGCGCGATCTACGGCATCGGCGCGCCGGAGGACTACACCGAGATGCGGATGATCATGCGCACCGGCGACAAGCTCGGCCAGCGCGACGCGATCGCCCACCTGATCCGAATGCAGTACTCGAGGAACGAGAGCGACTTCTCGCGCGGCACGTTCCGGGTTCGCGGCGACACGATCGACGTCTTTCCGGCCGAGCACAGCGAGCTGGCGATCCGGCTCGAGCTGTTCGACGACGAGCTCGAGTCGCTGACCCTCTTCGACCCGCTTACCGGCAGGATCCGCCAGAAGATCCCGCGCTTCGTGATCTACCCGGCGAGCCACTACGCGACGCCGCGCGGCCGCGTCGTCTCGGCCATCGACACGATCAAGATCGAGCTGCGCGAGCGGCTCGACGAGCTCGTCAAGGCCGGCAAGCTCGTCGAGGCGCAGCGCCTCGAGCAGCGCACCCGCTTCGACCTCGAGATGCTGCAGGAGATCGGCCACTGCAAGGGGATCGAGAACTACACCCGGCACCTCTCGGGCGCCGCGCCCGGCCAGCCGCCGGCGACGATGGTCGACTACCTGCCGAAGGACGCGCTAATGTTCCTCGACGAGAGCCACGTCATGATCGGCCAGCTCGGCGGCATGTACAACGGCGACCGGGCGCGGAAAACGACGCTCGTCGAGTACGGCTTCCGGCTGCCGTCGGCGCTCGACAACCGGCCGCTCAAGTTCGAGGAGTTCGAGGCCAAGATGCGCCAGGCGATCTTCGTCTCGGCGACGCCTGCCGCCTACGAGCAGGAGCACGCCGGCCAGGTCGTCGAGCAGCTCGTCCGGCCGACCGGGCTGATCGATCCGGTCGTCGAGGTCCGGCCGGCGACGCGCCAGGTCGACGACGTCCTGCAGGAGATCCGCGATCGGGTCGAGGTCAACGAGCGGGTCCTGATCACGACCCTGACCAAGCGAATGGCCGAGCAGCTCACCGACTACCTCGCCGACAACGGTGTCAAGGTGCGCTACCTGCACAGCGACATCGAGACGGTCGAGCGGGTCGAGATCCTGCGCGACCTGCGCCTGGGCACCTTCGACGTGCTGGTCGGCATCAACCTGCTTCGCGAGGGCCTGGACATCCCCGAGGTGTCGCTGGTGGCGATCCTCGACGCCGACAAGGAGGGGTTCCTCCGCTCGGAGCGGAGCCTGATCCAGACGATCGGCCGGGCCGCCCGCAACCTGAACGGCAAGGCGATCCTCTACGCCGACCAGCTCACCGAATCGATGAAGCTGGCGATCGGCGAGACCGAGCGCCGGCGCGCCCGCCAGACGGCGCACAACCTGGCCGAGGGGATCACGCCGACGAGCGTCGTCAAGCGGGTCAAGGAGATGATCGACGGCATCTACAACGACAAGGGCGCCAAGGGCGATCTCAAGGCCGCCCGGGACGCCCTGGCCGGCGAGGTGCTGAGCGAAAAGGACCTGAGCAAGCGGATCAAGCTGCTCGAACGGCAGATGCTCGAGCACGCCAAAAACCTGGAATTCGAGAAGGCGGCGCGCACCCGCGACCAGCTGGCGGTGCTGCGCGAGCAGGCCTTCGGCGCCTCGGTCAGCGACAACGTCGTCGCCCTGGCGCCGGCGCCGCCCGGCTCGCCCTTGAAGCGGAACTAATCGGCCTAATCTCGACCGAATTACTCGGCTTCCGCTATACTTGAGCAAATCACTCGGGTTAGGCGATCTCAGCGGAAAGGCGCGCTTCCGGCTCGGCATTTGCCGGAGCCGAACGCCGCTGGAAGCAGCGTTCCGACCCTGTTTGAGGAGTTTTCGATGCGTCTTACCACCAAAGGCCGTTTTGCCGTCACCGCCATGATCGACCTCGCCCTGCGCGAGCACTCGGGTCCCGTGGCGCTGGCCGCGATCAGCAGCCGGCAGCAGATCTCGCTGTCCTACCTGGAGCAGCTGTTCGGCAAGCTCCGCCGCCACGAGCTCGTCGAGAGCACGCGCGGCCCGGGCGGCGGCTATTCGCTCGGCCGCAAGTCCGAGGAAATCACTGTTGCCGACATCATCGTCGCCGTCGACGAGCCGATCGACGCGACCGGCTGCGCCGGCAAGGAAAACTGCATGGGCGACGACGCCGGCCGCTGCATGACGCACGACCTCTGGGCGAGCCTGAACTCCAAGATGATCGAGTTCCTCGACTCGGTGTCGCTGAAGAAGCTGGTCGACGAGCAGCTCGCCAAGGGCATCTCGATCGAGGAGCACCCCGTCAAGCGGGCGATCTCGACCCAGCCGGTCGTCAAGCCGATCAAGATCACCGCGCCCAACTCGGTGTTCGCGCTCGGCGCGGCGTTCTCGAAGTAAAGCTTCGACCAAGACTGCCGGATTGAGAGCGTCGCCGTGGACATGACCCCGCATTTCCCGATCTACATGGACTATGGCGCGACGACGCCCGTGGACCAGCGCGTCGTCGACGCCATGATCCCGTGGCTGCGCGAGCACTTCGGCAACCCGGCGTCGCGCAGCCACGCCTGGGGCTGGGAGGCCGAGGCGGCGGTCGAGAAGGCGCGCGATCAGGTCGCGGCGCTGGTCGGCGCCGACCCGCGCGAGATCATCTGGACGTCGGGCGCGACCGAGTCGGACAACCTCGCCCTGAAGGGCGCGGCACAGTTCTACAAGACGCGCGGCAAGCACCTGATCACGGTCAAGACCGAGCACAAGGCGGTCCTCGACACGATGCGCGAGCTCGAGCGGCAAGGCTTCGAGGTGACCTACCTCGACGTCGAGGAAGACGGCCTGCTCGACCTCGACAAGCTCAAGGCGGCGATGCGGCCGGACACCATCCTGGTCTCGGTGATGTACGTCAACAACGAGATCGGCGTCATCCAGGACATCGCCGCGATCGGCGCGATGTGCCGCGAGCGCGGCATCATCTTCCACGTCGACGCCGCCCAGGCGACTGGCAAGGTGACGATCGATCTCGCGACCCTGCCGGTCGACCTGATGAGCCTGGCCTCGCACAAGAGCTATGGCCCCAAGGGCATCGGCGCGCTCTATGTCCGGAGGAAGCCGCGCGTCCGCATCGAGGCGCAGATGCACGGCGGCGGCCACGAGCGCGGCATGCGCTCGGGCACCTTGCCGACGCATCAGATCGTCGGCATGGGCGAAGCGTACCGGCTGGCACGCGAGGAAATGGGCACCGAGATCGAGCGGATCCGCATGCTCCACAAGAAGCTCGTCGACGGCCTCTCGGGCATCGAGCAGACCTTCCTGAACGGCCATCCGACGCAGCGCGTGCCGCACAACGTCAACATGTCGTTCAACTACGTCGAGGGCGAGTCGCTGATCATGGGCGTCAAGGGCATCGCCGTGTCGTCTGGATCGGCGTGCACGTCGGCGAGCCTCGAACCGAGCTACGTGCTGCGCGCGCTCGGCCGCAGCGATGAGCTCGCCCACTCGAGCCTGCGCATGACGATCGGCCGCTTCACGACCGAAGAAGAGATCGACTACGTGATCTCGACGCTGAAGGATCGCGTCGCCAAGCTGCGCGACCTGTCGCCGCTCTGGGACATGTACCAGGAAGGCGTCGACATCAGCACCATTCAATGGGCCGCGCATTGACGCTGCCCTGATCCCCGGAGAAACATCATGGCTTACAGCCAAAAAGTCGTAGAGCACTACGAAAATCCGCGCAACGTCGGCTCCTTCGCCAAGGGCGACGATTCGGTCGGCACCGGCATGGTCGGCGCGCCTGCCTGCGGCGACGTGATGAAGCTGCAGATCAAGGTCAACCGCGAAACCGGCCTGATCGAGGACGCCAAGTTCAAGACCTACGGCTGCGGCTCGGCAATCGCCTCGAGCTCGCTCGTCACCGAATGGGTCAAGGGCAAGTCGCTCGACGAGGCGCTGACGATCAGGAACACGCAGATCGCCAGCGAGCTCGCGCTGCCTCCGGTCAAGATCCACTGCTCGATCCTCGCCGAGGATGCGATCAAGGCCGCCGTCAGCGACTACAAGGCGAAGAATCCGGCACGGGCGGTCGAGGCGCGCGACGCCGTCGAGGCGGCGGCCGGCTGACATGTCCGTCACCCTGACAGAAGCCGCTGCCCGGCACGTCACGCGCTATCTCGGCCGACGCGGCAAGGGCGTGGGCGTTCGCCTCGGCGTCAAGACGACCGGCTGCTCGGGCCTGGCCTACAAGCTCGAGTACGCCGACGACTTCGCGCCCGAGGACCACGTCTTCGAGGACCACGGCGTCAAGGTGATCGTCGATCCGAAAAGCCTGCCCTACATCGACGGCACCGAGCTCGACTTCGTTCGCGAAGGCCTGAACGAGGGCTTCAAGTTCCTCAATCCGCGCGAGAAAGACCGCTGCGGGTGCGGCGAGTCGTTCCGGGTCTAGGGGCAGAACGCCTCGGCTTCCGGACGCTTCGCTGGAGTTTGGCGGGCCCGCTGCGCGGGCCCTTCTCTTTTCATGAACACCCACCTCGCCCTCGACGACTTCGCGCTCTTCGGCCTGCCGCGCCGCTTCGCGCTCGACCGTGGCGAGCTCGACTCGCGCCGGCGCGCCCTCCAGGCCGAGGTGCATCCCGACCGCTTCGCCGGCGCCGACGCCGCAGCCCGGCGTGCCGCCATGCAGTCGGCGGTCCGCGTCAACGAAGCCTACGCGCGGCTCGGCGATCCGCTCAAGCGCTCCGCCTACCTGTGCGAGCTCGCCGGCACGCCGATCCGCGCCGAGGACAACACGGCGATGCCGGCCGAGTTCCTGCGTCAGCAGATGGCTTGGCGCGAGTCGCTCGACGACGCCGGCTCGCGCGAAGAGGTTGACGCGGTGGCGCTCGCGCTCGCGAACGAGCGGCGCCTGGCCTACGAACGCCTCGCCGATGCGCTCGACCGGCACGCCGACTTCGCCCGCGCCGCCCAGGAGGTGAGGGCGCT
>DASYKC010000101.1:0-4131 GCA_035995885.1 Caldimonas sp.
ACGCCCCAAGGGTGTCGCGATCACCGCTGACGGTCGCTTCGCGCTGATCTCCGGCGGGCCTAACACGATCTCAAACTCGGAAACCAATCTGACCGGAATGCTGCACATCATCGATCTTCAGCATTTCTATCAAGTGGCGACGGTCGCACAGGTCGGCATCGATCCCTACGGCGTCGTCGTGGTCGAAAGAGTGGACACCGACGAGCGAGAGTAGTTCTGGCCCCGCCCCGTCTGCTCGAGTGGTGATCTATCGCCTCTGGCTCCGATCCGGTTGACGCGGCGATCGGTCCGACTCGTTCGCGCTGGACTGGCCACGACCGGCGCTACCATCGTTGCATGTGTCTCCAGCATGCCAGCGACGCGGTGCCGGTCGCTGCTCGGCGATGAGCTACTCGTTCCAGTTTGGCCCTGTCTTCGCCGCTTGGCCGCTCCTGCTTGAGGGCACCTGGAAGACGATCGAGCTCTCGTTCCTCGCCATGCTCGGAGGCCTTGCGGTGGCGATCGTCTGCGCCTGGGCGAAGACGGGCGGGCCGGCGCCGCTGCGCTGGCTCGTCAACGCCTACATCGAGCTCATCCGCAACACGCCGTTCCTGGTGCAGCTGTTCTTCTTCTTCTTCGCGCTGCCGGCGATCGGTCTGCGATGGTCAGCGCACACGGCGGCGCTGACGGCGATGGTCGTCAACCTCGGCGCCTACGCGACCGAGATCATCCGTGCCGGCATCGAGGCGATCCCGAAAGGCCAGATCGAAGCCGGCCTCGCGCTCAACCTGAAGGCGCACGAGATCTTCCGCTTCGTCGTCCTGAAGCCTGCGCTGAAGGCGATCTATCCGGCACTGACGAGCCAGTTCATCCTCCTCATGCTGAGCTCGAGCGTCGTCTCGGTGATCTCGGCAGACGACCTGACGTCGGTCGCCTCCAACCTGCAGTCGCAGACCTTCCGCAGCTTCGAGATCTACATTGTCGTGGCGCTGATCTACCTGGCGCTGGCGCTGTCGTTCTCGACCCTGTTCCGTCTCGTCTATCGGCGCGCGTTCAACTATCCCGACCGACGCTAGGCGACTCACGAATGCGCACTTTCGGCCCCGGCGATTTCCTGTTCATCCTCGCGGCGGCGCGCTGGACGCTGGCGCTGTCGCTGATCGCCTTCGTCGGCGGTGCGATCGGCGGCCTCGTCGTTGCGCTCAGCCGGACCAGCGATATCCCCTGGCTGCGCAACGCCGCCGCAGCCTTCATCCAGCTCTTTCAGGGCACGCCGCTGCTGCTGCAGCTTTTTCTCATCTTCTTCGGCGCCCCGGTGCTCGGCTTCGACATCAACCCGTGGCTCGCCGCCGGCATTGCCCTCGTGCTCAACAGCAGCGCCTTCCTCGGCCAGATCTGGCGCGGCTGCATCGAGGCGATTCCTCGCGGCCAGTGGGAGGCCGCCGATTCGCTCAGCCTGTCGTACCGCGACCGCATGCGCGACGTTGTCCTGCCGCAGGCCGTGCGCATCGCCGTCGCGCCGACGGTCGGCTACATGGTGCAGATCATCAAGGGCACGTCGCTGGCGGCGATCATCGGCTTCACCGAGATCACGCGCGCCGGCCAGATCATCAACAACGCTACCTTCCAGCCGCTGGTCGTCTTCAGCGCCGTGGCGGCGATCTACTTCGCGCTGTGCTGGCCGCTCTCGCTGCTCGCGGCAGGCATGGAGCGCCGGCACCGCAAGGCTCTCGCCCGCTGAGCGGGCAGGGGCGGGCCGATTGCCGCATCATCGCTTCACCCACAAAAAGGAGACAACTTCATGATCCGATCCTCCCAACGGCGCCGCTTCGGCATCGGCGCCGCCAGCCTCGGCCTCGCGGCCGCCTTGCCCGCGTGGCTGGCGACGGCCCAGGCGCAAAGCGTCGACGAGATCAAGAAGAAGGGCGAGCTCGCGGTCGGCCTGCTGGTCGACTTTCCGCCGTATGGCACGGTCAACAGCAGCAACGAGCCCGACGGCTACGACGCCGACGTCGCCCGCCTGCTCGCCAAGGACTGGGCCGTCAAGCTCAAGCTCGTTCCGGTTACCGGCCCGAACCGGATCCCGTTCCTGCTCACCAACAAGGTCGACCTGCTCATCGCTTCGCTGGCGATCACGCCCGAGCGTGCCAAGCAGGTCCAGTTCTCCAAGCCGTATGCGGCGGCGACGATCGTGTTGCTCGCCGGCAAGAAGGCCAACGTCAAGGGGCCGGCCGACCTCAAGGGCCTGCGCGTCGGCGTCGCCCGGGCGAGCACCCAGGACATCGCCCTCACGGCCGTCGCGCCGCCCGGCACCGAGATCCGCCGCTTCGACGACGATGCCTCGGGCATGCAGGCGCTGATGTCGGGCCAGGTCGACGCGCTCGGCTGCTCGACGACGGTGGCGGCGCAGATCGAAAAGCGCGCGCCGGCGAACACCTACGAGGAGAAGTTCGTCCTGAAGCAGCAGGTGATGGGCGTGGCGCTGCGGCCGAGCCAGACCGAGCTGGAGAAGGCCGTCAACGATTTCATCGACCGAAACAAGGCCAACGGCGAGCTCGACAAGCTCTACCAGAAGTGGCTCGGCACCAAGCTGCCGGCGATGCAGGCGTCGTGACACGGGGTCGGTGGCCATGAGCGACAGCGGCGCCGAGCCGATCATCCGCATCGAGGCGCTCGACAAGTGGTTCGGACACTTCCAGGTGCTGACCGACATCAACCTGTCGGTGCGCGCCGGCGAGCGCATCGTCATCTGCGGCCCGTCGGGCTCGGGCAAGTCGACGCTCATCCGCTGCATCAACCGGCTCGAGACGGCGCAGAAGGGCCACATCGTCGTCGACGGCGTCGACCTCGGAGCCGGCCGCCGCAACGTCGACACGGTGCGGCGCGAGGTCGGCATGGTGTTCCAGCAGTTCAACCTCTTCCCGCACCTGACGGCGCTGCAGAACTGCACCCTGGCGCCGATGCGCTCGCGCCGCATGAGCCGCGAGGAAGCGGAAGCGACGGCGATGAAGTACCTGACCCGCGTTCGCATCCCCGAGCAGGCGAACAAGTACCCGAGCCAGCTCTCGGGTGGCCAGCAGCAGCGCGTCGCGATCGCGCGCGCGCTCTGCATGAACCCGAAGATCATGCTGTTCGACGAGCCGACCTCGGCGCTGGACCCGGAGATGGTCAAGGAAGTGCTCGACACGATGATCGGCCTGGCCGAGGATGGCATGACGATGCTCTGCGTGACGCACGAGATGGGCTTCGCGCGCAGCGTCGCCGACCGCGTCGTCTTCATGGCCGAAGGCCGCATCGTCGAGGAGGCGCCGCCGGAGGAGTTCTTCGCGCATCCGAAGAACGAGAAGACGCGCAACTTCCTCGGCCAGATCCTCGTCTCCCACCAGGCGCGACCCGACCCGCTGCGCGCCGAGGCCGCGGCAGTGCCTTTGCTCGTCCCTACCATTTCGGGACCTGCTCTCTAAACCGCGTGGCCGCGGACGCTGAGCGGGACGTCGGCGATCAGCGCGGCCGGCGCGTAAACAGGAGGACCGCCGCGGCATGGGCTGACCCTCGGGGCCGCTGGTGCAGAAGGCCAATGCCGTTATCGAATGACGCTCGCGCGTCCGCGGTGGCGCTGGCCAATCCTTGGATGAGAGCGCGTTGCGCTTGGGCGCGACTCGCTGCGGTCATGGAGTGACCGGTCGGCCTGAAGACGAGTCAAAAGTGGATAGGCTGGCGCAAAACATGGGAGCGCGTCGGCGTAGCAGTCGTTCACCAACCTCCGTTCCTGGCCGATCGCGTCGCTCACGAGGTCGCCTTATGGGATCCTTGGTTCGCGGACTGCTTTCTGCCGCCTCGATGAACGACCGGATCGGCTCTGATCGACCCTGAGCGGCCATCCGGCAGCCGGATCTGGTTTCCTCGAAGCGGACGTTGAGTGGCGACACACGTCTCACCGAATCCACGCCATTTCGGGACGGCTACCCAGACCCGGGGGCCGAGTGCGGCGCCGGCACTAAAACGCCCGCTCCCTAACGCTTGGCCAAAGGCGTAGCAGATGCGGCATGGTGCCTACGTTGCATGACACGCACCCAGAACCAAAGCTCCAGAGCTGCGCCCATGAGAAGAAGCAGAGAACCGCCCCCCTTCATTCCGATGGCGTACAGCGCG
>DASYKC010000102.1:0-43002 GCA_035995885.1 Caldimonas sp.
ATCTACGGCAAGACCGGCGCGCTCGAGGCCTACGCAAAGCAGACCCAGGCCGGCCTCGCGCTCGGGCTGGAGTACGCCACCGGCGGCAAGATGGAGGTGCTCGGCCGCAAGATCGTGCTGATCGAGAAGGACGATCAGGGCAAGCCCGACGTCGGCAAGAGCCTGCTCGCCACCGCCTACGGTGATGACAAGGCCGACATCGCGGTCGGGCCGTCGTCGTCCGGCGTCGCGCTGGCGCTGCTGCCGGTGGCCGAGGAGTACAAGAAGATCCTGCTGGTCGAGCCGGCGGTCGCCGATTCGATCACCGGCGACAAGTGGAACCGCTACATCTTCCGCACCGGCCGCAACAGCTCGCAGGACGCGATCGCCAACGCGGTCGCGCTCGACAAGGACAACGTCTCGATCGCGACGCTGGCGCAGGACTACGCGTTCGGCCGCGACGGCATCAAGGCGTTCAAGGACGCGCTCAAGCACGCCAAGATCGTCCACGAGGAGTACCTGCCGCAGAACACGAGCGACTTCACCGCCGGCGGCCAGCGCATCATCGACGCGCTCAAGGACAAGCCGGGCCGGAAGATCATCTACTTCTACTGGGCCGGCGCCGGCAACCCGCTCAAGGTCGCGGACATGGACTTGAAGCGCTACAACATCGAGGTCGCCGCCGGCGGCAACATCCTGCCGGCGATGGTCGCGTACAAGCCGTACGCGGGCATGGAAGGCGCCACGTACTACTACTTCGGCCTGCCCAAGAACCCGGTCAACGAGTGGCTCGTCGCCAACCACTACAGCAAGTACAAGGCGCCGCCCGATTTCTTCACCGCCGGCGGCATGAGCGCGGCGATCGCGCTGGTCGAGGCGCTGAAGAAGACCGGCGGCGACACCAACACCGAGAAGCTCATCAAGACGATGGAGGGCATGAGCTTCGAGTCGCCCAAGGGCAAGATGACCTTCAGGAAGGAAGACCATCAGGCGATGCAGTCGATGTACCACACCAGGATCAAGAACGATCCGGCGTTCGCGTGGGGCGTTCCCGAGCTCGTGCGCGAGATCAAGCCCGACGAGATGACGATCCCGGTCAAGAACAAGCGCTGATTCCCGGCCTGTTCATCCCGAGCCGACGGCGACGGATCCCTGCGCTCGAACGGCCAGATCCTTCACTGCGTTCAGGATGACAAGCGCGTGCTCGAGACCAAGGACCTCACGATCCGCTTCGGCGGCCACGTCGCGGTCGACCGCGTCTCCTGCGCGTTCGCGCCCGGCACGCTGACCGCGATCGTCGGCCCGAACGGCGCCGGCAAGACGACCTACTTCAACCTGATCTCGGGCCAGCTGCGCGCGAGCGCCGGCTCGGTCTGGCTGAACGGCACCGACATCACCGGCGAGACGGTGCCGGCGCGAACCCACCGCGGCCTCGGCCGCGCGTTCCAGCTGACGCAGCTGTTCCCGAACCTGAGCGTGCTCGAGAACGTTCGCCTCGCGGTGCAGTCGAAACGCCACGAAGGGCTGAGCCTGTTCTCGGTCTGGCTCGATCGCAAGGCGACGCTCGCGCGGGCGCGCCAGCTGGTCGAGCAGGTCCGCCTCGGTGACCGCGTCGACGCCGCCGCGAGCAGCCTGCCGCACGGCGACCAGCGAAAGCTCGAGGTGGCGATGCTGATGGCGCTCGAGCCGAGCGTCTACATGTTCGACGAGCCGACCGCTGGGATGAGCGTCGACGACGTGCCGGTGATCCTCGACCTCGTCCGCCAGCTCAAGGGCGAGCGCGACAAGACGATCCTGCTCGTCGAGCACAAGATGGACGTCGTCCGCGAGCTCGCCGACCGGATCATCGTCCTGCACAACGGCCAGCTCGTCGCCGACGGCGAGCCCGCCGAGGTGATCGCTTCGCCGATCGTGCAGCAGGCGTATCTCGGTCTGGCTCCGGAGGCTGAGCCCGCATGAGCGCGGCGCCGCTGCTCCAGCTCGCCGGCGTGCACACGCACATCGGCGCGTACCACATCCTGCACGGCGTCGACTTCGCGGTGCCGACCGGCGAGGTGACGATGCTGCTCGGCCGGAACGGCGCCGGCAAGACGACGACGCTGCGCACGATCATGGGCCTGTGGGCGGCGTCGCAGGGGCAGGTGCTCTTCGACGGCAAGCAGATCGGCGGCCCGGCGGCGCCGCGCGTCGGCGCCGCCCGCGATTCTTCGACGCCCGACAGCGCCGCACCGTCGCAGCTGCTGACGCCGGCGATCGCGGCGCAGGGGATCGCCTACGTGCCCGAGAACATGGGCATCTTCGCCGACCTCAGCGTCGCCGAGAACATGCTGCTCGCGGCGCGCTCGGCGCGCCGCCTCGACCAGCTCGACAGCGCCCGCCTCGAGTGGCTGTTCGGCCTTTTCCCGGCGCTCCGAAAGTTCTGGCTCTATCCGGCCGGCAAGCTCTCGGGCGGGCAGAAGCAGATGCTCGCGATCGCCCGCGCGATGGTCGAGCCGCGCCGGCTGCTCCTCATCGACGAGCCGAGCAAGGGCCTCGCGCCGGCGATCGTGCAGAACCTGATCACGGCGCTGCGCGAGCTCAAGCGGACCGCGACGACGGTGCTCCTCGTCGAGCAGAACTTCGCCGTCGCCAAGGCGCTCGGCGATCACGTCGCGGTCATGGACGACGGCCGCGTCGTCCATCGCGGCCGGATGGACGAGCTCGCCGCCGACGAGGCGCTGCAGCACCGCCTGCTCGGCCTCTCGCTCGCGGCGCACCAGTGAACGCGAGGGGAACGACACGATGACGACCGTCGCCACGCCCGCCGCGCCGGCCGCCGCCGAGCCGATCCCGAAGCGCGCCGTCGACGTCAAGCCGCTCGTGCTGATGGTCGTCGTCGCGCTCGCCGCGTGGCCGGTCGTCGGCTCGTCGTCGACCTGGCTGACGCTGACCATCGCCGGCCTGGCGATGGGGATGATCATCTTCATCGCCGCCTCGGGCCTGACGCTGGTCTTCGGCCTGATGGACGTCCTCAACTTCGGCCACAGCCTCTTCATCGCCCTCGGCGCCTTCGTCGCGACGAGCGTCTTCGGCTTCATGAGCGGCTGGGCCTCGGCGCCGAGCCTCGCCAACAACCTCGCCGTCGTCTTCGTCGCCATGCTCGCGGCGATGCTCCTCGCCGGGACGATCGGCCTGGCCTTCGAGCGCCTCATCGTCCGGCCGGTCTACGGCCAGCACCTGAAGCAGATCCTCGTCACGATCGGCGGCGCGATCATCGGCGAGGAGCTGATCAAGGTCGTCTGGGGACCGGCGCAGATTCCGCTGCCGCCGCCCGAGGCGCTGCGCGGCTCGATCCTGATCGGCGACGCGACCGTCGAGAAGCTCCGCCTCGTCTCGGTCGTCGTCGGCGCGGTCGTCCTCGCCGTCCTCCTCTACACCCTCAACCGCACCAAGATCGGCCTCCTGATCCGCGCCGGCGTCCAGGACCGCGAGATGGTCGAAAGCCTCGGGTACCGGATCCGGCGCCTCTTCGTCGGCGTCTTCGCCGCCGGCTCGGCGCTCGCGGGGCTCGGCGGGTGCCTGTGGGGAATGAACCAGCAGATCGTCATCCCGCAGATCGGCGGCCAGGTCAACGTGCTGCTCTTCATCGTCATCATCATCGGCGGCCTGGGCTCGACGCTCGGCTGCCTGTTCGGCGCGCTGCTGGTCGGCCTGATGACGAACTACGTCGGCTTCCTCGCCCCCAAGCTGGCGATGTTCTCGAGCATCGGCCTGATGGTCGCGGTGCTGCTCTGGCGGCCGCAGGGCCTGTACCCGGTGGTCAACCGCTAGGCCGGTCCCCGCGATGCTGAAGCGCCTGCTCTCGCACGACCTGCCGCGCAACCGCTGGCTGGCGCTCGCGCTCGTCGTCATCGTCGTCGCGCTCGCGCTCACGCCGTTCGTCTTCCCGGGCACCAAGGCGCTCAACGTCGCCGCCAAGGTGATTGTCTTCATCGTCCTGGCGGCGAGCTTCGACCTGCTGCTCGGCTACACCGGCATCGTCAGCTTCGCGCACACGATGTTCTTCGGCATCGGCGCCTACGGCGTCGCGATCGCGGCGACGCGGATCGGCGCGAGCTGGCCGGCGCTGGCGCTGGGCATCGGCTGCGCGCTCGTCGTCTCGCTCGTGCTCTCGCTCGTCATCGGCCTGTTCAGCCTGCGCGTGCGGGCGATCTTCTTCGCCATGATCACGCTCGCCGTCGCCTCGGCGTTCGCGACGCTCGCCTCGCAGCTCTCCGACTTCACCGGCGGCGAGGACGGCCTGACGTTCAAGGTGCCGGAGGCGCTGCAGCCGGGAACGGCGTACCTCGAGACGCCGTTCCTCGGCGCTTCGGTCGACGGCCGCCTGCTAACGTACTACCTGCTCTTCCTCGCTGCCCTCGCGCTCGTCCTCGCGCTGCTGCGCATCGTCAACTCGCCGTTCGGCCGCGTCCTCCAGGCGATCCGCGAGAACGACTTCCGCGCCGAGGCGATCGGCTACCGCACCGTCGTCTACCGCACGCTCGCGAGCGTCGTCTCGGCCCTGTTCGCGACGCTCGCCGGCGTCCTGCTCGCGCTCTGGCTGCGCTACAACGGCCCCGACACGACGCTCTCGTTCGAGATCATGCTCGACGTGCTGCTGATCGTCGTCATCGGCGGCATGGGGACGATCTATGGCGCCGTCATCGGCAGCGTCCTGCTCGTGCTGGCGCAGAACTACCTGCAGGACCTCCTGAAGCAGGGCGCGGACCGCGTCCAGGACATCCCGGTCCTGGCGCAGATCGTCTCGCCCGACCGCTGGCTGCTCTGGCTCGGCATCCTGTTCGTTCTCTCGGTCTACTACTTTCCGACCGGCGTCGTCGGCCGGCTGCGGGCGCTGCGCGGGCGCCGCGCGCGCGCCTAGGTCGTTCGCCCGAGAAGCGGGAACGATGGCCATCGGTCGCTGGCCGTCGACGCTCGCGAACGTCTTCGCGCTCACGGCGCTCGTCCTCGCCGCGTCCGGCGCCGCCGCCGCGTCCGGCGCAGCGGCACCGGTGCCGTGGCCGACCGCGGGCTGGGAGGTCTCGACGCCGGAGGCCCAGGGCATTCCGTCGGCAGCGCTCGCCGACCTCGTCGACTTCGGCGCGAGGAACGACATGGACAGCCTCCTCGTCGTCCGCCACGGCAGGATCGTCGTCGATGCCTACTACGCGCCGTTCCGCTTCGGCCTGCGTCACCTCGTCAACTCGGTGACGAAGTCGGTCGTCGGCACGCTCGTCGGCATCGCCGTGCGGAGCGGCGAGATCGCGAGCGTCGACGAACCGGTGCTCGAGTCGTTCCGCTGGCGGACGATCGCCGACGCCGACGGCGCCAAGGCCGCCGTGACGATCGCCCATCTCCTCGACATGACGTCGGGTTTCGACTGGACCGAGCCGCTCACCGCGGCGCCGCCGGAGACGATGCTGCAGATGGACCGCAGCCGCGACTGGGTCGGCTTCGTCCTCGACCGGCCGATGGCGGCCGCACCCGGCGCGAGATTCAACTACGACAGCGGCGACTGGCACCTGCTCTCGGCGATCCTGACCCGAAAGACCGGCGCCGACACGCTCGACTACGCGCGCCGCACCCTGTTCGGTCCGCTCGGCATCGCCGACGCGACCTGGCGTGCCGATCCGCAAGGCATCCGCGCCGGCGGCTACGGGCTTTCGCTGCAGCCGCGCGACATGGCCAAGATCGGCTATCTCTACCTGCAGCGCGGCCAATGGGCGGGGCAGCGCATCGTCGCCGAGTCCTGGACCGATCGCGTCTTCCACGCGCCGGTCGACATGCGGCTCGGCGATTCGCCGCGCCTTCGTTATGCCAACGGCTGGTGGGCGATCCCCGACCGGCATGCCGTCCTCGCCGTCGGCTTCCTGCGCCAGCTGATCGTCGTCCTGCCCGACGCCGACCTCGTCGCCGTCGTCACCGGCAAGCGCCACTATCCGTTCCTGCCCTTGATCGATCGCCTCGCCGCCGCGGCCGCGTCGAAGACCGCGCTCGCCGACGACGCCGACGGCAGCGCGCGCCTGGCCGAGCGCGTTCGCGCGGCGGCGATCGAGAAGGCGACGCCGGTAGCGCCCGCTTCGGCGCTGGCGCCGGCGATCTCGGGCAAGGTCTGGCGCTTCGATCGCAACGGCGCCGGCCTGCGCTCGCTGACGCTCGACCTCACGGCCGCCGAGCCGCGCTATCGCGTCGACTTCGAAGCGCAGCGCGCGGGCGCGCCGGCGCGCCGCATCGAGGGGCCGATCGGCCTCGACGGCTTGACGCGCAGCCGCGAAACCGGCGCCGGCCAGCTGCTCGCGGTGAAAGGGCGCTGGCTCGGCGAAGACACCTTCGAGATCGTCTCGCATTCGGTGACCGAAGGCGTCGTGACGACGTCGACCCTCACGTTCCGCGGCCGCGAGGTCGACGTCGTGCTCGCCTCGAACCAGGGCTTCAGCCTGCGCCTGCACGGCCGCGAAAGCGAGTGACGGGCGACGCGGCCGCGATAATCGAGGCAATGCCGATCGCGATGATGAAACCCGAAGCGAGCGACCCCGAGGCGACGATCGTCCACCTCGCCAACGGCGTGCGCGTCGTCGCCATCGCCCAGCCGCACCTGCAGAGCGTCAACGTCAGCGTCTTCGTGCGCACCGGCAGCAGCCACGAGAGCCGGCGCCTGAACGGCATCAGCCACTTCGTCGAGCACATGGCGTTCAAGGGAACGCACACGCGCAGCTGCCAGCAGATCAACCTCGACGCCGAGCGCCTCGGCGCCGATGTCAACGCGCACACCGACAAGGATCACACCGCGTACCACATGCGCGGCCTCGCGGTCGACGCGGCGCGCTTCGTCGCGATGCTCGGCGACATCGTCCGCAACAGCAGCTTTCCCGACACCGAGCTCGAGCGCGAGCGCCAGGTCATCCTGCACGAGCTGATCGAGGACGAGGAGGACGTGCTGTCGACGGCCGACAAGCTGTTCGACCGCCTCTCGTTCGGCAACCATCCGATCGCCCAGCCGGTGATCGGCAGCCGGCTGACGATCCAGCACATCGGCCGCGCCGAGCTGCTCGACTACGTCGGCCGGCAGTACACCGGCGCCAACGTCGTCGTCGGCATCATCGGCCGCTTCGATCTCGATGCCGTCGTCGCCGCCGCCGACCAGGCGTTCGCGACGATGCCGGCGGGACGCGAGAATCTCGTCGAGGCGCCGGTCTATGTCGGCGGCGTCGCCTCGCGCGTCCAGGCCGGCTACAGCCAGACCAACGTCGTCCTCGGCTACCCGATCGCCTCGCTGCGCGAGGACCACCATCCCGCCACCGTCGCCGCCGCGCTCTTCGGCGAAGGCATGAGCTCGCCGCTGATGGACGAGATCCGCGAGCGGCGCGGCCTCGTCTACTACGCGTCGTGCGCCGCCGACATCAACGAGCTGTGCGGCCAGTTCGTCGTCGAGGCGTCGACGTCGCCGGCGCAGCTCGACGAGTTTCTCGCCGAGGTTCGCCGCCTGCTCGAGGCGCAGGCCGAAGCGACGGCGCCGGCCGAGCTCGAGCGTGCCAAGCGGCAGATCGCGGTGCGCACGCTGCGCGCCCAGGAGCGTCCTTCGCGCCGCCTCGAGGACGCCGCGCTCGACCTGTTCGTGCACGGCCGCGTCCGCTCGCGCGCCGAGCTGCTGGCGCGCGTCGAGGCGGTCCGCGCCGACGACGTCCGTGCCGTCTTCGCGCGCATGCTCGCGACGCCGCCGGCGCTGGCGATCGCCGGCCGGATGAACAAGGGCGCGAGCGATCGCGCCCGCGCCCTCTTCGCCTGAGGCCGCCCGGCTCGGCTCAGACGATCTTCGCCGGCAGCGTCGCTGGAGCGATCGGCACCGCGAGCGAGCGCCGGTAGATCGCCTCGACCGCCGTCAGCACCGGCGCCGCCGACCGCTCGGCGACGCGAAAGCGGTCGGCGAGACCGCGAAACTCGACCTCGACCTCGGCGACGATCGCGGCCTCGTCGACGCGGGTCAGCCGCCCATCGGCGACGACGACGGCGCCGTCGACCATCGCGAAGTCGAGGCCGGCGCCGCGCTCGGCATAGACGAGCTGGCGCACCGGGTCGTTGAGCGGCGCGAAGGTGACGGTGTCGAGCCGATAGGCGACGAGGTCGGCGAGCGCGCCGACGGCGAGGCTGCCGAGCGCGTCGCCGAAGCCGAGCGCGCGGCCGCCGGCGAGCGTGCCCGCGTGCAGCGCCTCGTGCGCCGTCAGCCAGCGGCCGGGCTCGTTGCCGCGCAGCTTCGACACCGCGGCGGCGCTGCCGACGACGTTGAGCATGCTCGTCGTCATCGTCGAGCACGAGCCGTCGGAGCCGAGGCTGACGTTGACGCCGGCGTCGAGCAGCTCGCGCGTCGGCTGCACGCCCGAGCCGAGGAGGAGGTTGCTCCACGGGTTGTGCTGCGCCGTCGCGCCGCTCGCCGCGAGCAGGGCGATCTCGCCCGGGCTGAGCCAGACGGCGTGGATCAGGCTCGTCGCCGGCTTGAGGAAGCCGATGCGGTCGAGGTACTCGACGATCGTCGCGCCGTTGAAGACCGCGCTGGTGACGACCTGAAGGCGCGTCTCCTGCACGTGCGTGATGACCGGCAGCGCGAGCTCGTCGGCGAGGGCGCGAATGCGGCGCAGGAAGGCCTCGCTGCAGCGCTGCGGCGCCGACGCCGACGCGAGCACGGCGACGCGCCGCGAGCGCGGGTGGCGCTCGCGCGCGAGCGTGCGCATCAGCGTCTCGAACTCGGCGGCGCTGGTGCGCGGCGCCGCGCGCAGCCGCGCCGCGAGGTCGGCGGGAACGAGCTCGTCGACGAAGGGCAGGCTGTCGACGATGGCGCGGTCCATCATGCCGAAGCCGACGAGGGCGCGCAGGCCGGCGTCGTCGTAGGCCTGGAGGACGGCGTCGATCGCCGCGCGGTCGATGCCGGCGGCCTGCGGGAAGTCGTCGACCAGCGTCGTGCAGCCGGTGCGCAGCGACTCGATCGCGCCGATCATCGTCCGCAGGTAGACCTGGCGCGGCGTCAGCGGCACGGGCTGCGGCGGCCGCACGAGCTGGAGCCACAGCTCGAGCGGCAGGTTCTCGACCCGGCCGCGCTGGAAGTGCTCGGCCGAGTGCTGGTGGCCGTTGACGAGGCCGGGGACGAGCAGTCGCCTCGACAGGTCGACGACCGCATCGGCGTTCGCCGCGTCGATGCGCCCGGCCGGCTCGATCGCGGCGATCCGGCCGGCGTCGACAAGGACGTCGCGCGGCTGCCGATCGAAGGCGAGCGCTTCGCCGGTCAGGGCGAGGGCGCCGCGCAGCAGGGTGGTCTGCGCCATTCAGCCGCGTCCTCCGGCGCGATCGCCGCCGACGCGATCCGCGCCGTCGGTCCGCGGCAACGGCAGCGCGGCGAGGATGTCGAGCAGGTCGTCGGGATTGAGCGGCTTGAGCAGGTGCTTGTCGAAGCCGGCATCGGCCGCCGCCTGCTTGTCGGTCGCCTGGCCCCAGCCGGTGACGGCGATCAGCGTCAGCGCTGCCGTCGCCGCGTCGGCGCGCAGGCGGCGCGCGACTTCGTAGCCGTTCAGCCCGGGCATGCCGATGTCGAGGACGGCGACGTCGGGCAGCTGGCGCCGCACCGCGGCGAGCGCCGCCTCGCCGTCGTTGACGACGACGACACGGTGGCCGTGCATCTCGAGGATCGTCTGCAGGCTCTCGGCGAAGTCGACGTTGTCGTCGGCGAGGACGACGCGCACCGCGCCGCCGGCCGGCAGCGGCGCGAGCGCGGTCCGCGTCGTGGCGTCGGCCTGCGCCGGCGCGCGCGGCAGGCGGACGACGAAGGTCGAGCCGCGGCCGAGCCCTTCGCTCTTCGCCTCGATCGTGCCGCCGTGCAGCTGGACGAGCTGGCGCGCCAGCGTCAGGCCGATGCCGAGGCCGGCGTTGCCACGCTCGAGGCTCTTGTCGGCCTGTTCGAAGAGGTCGAAGATCCGGCCCTGCATCGTCGG
The DNA here is from genome assembly GCA_035995885.1 of Caldimonas sp. Lineage (GTDB taxonomy): Bacteria > Pseudomonadota > Gammaproteobacteria > Burkholderiales > Burkholderiaceae_C > Schlegelella_A. The sequence continues at coordinate 9,975 of DASYKC010000102.1, forward strand.
CTCGATGCCGACGCCGCTGTCGCGCACCGTCACCTCGACGCTGCCGTCGAGCGCGCGCGCCTCGACCTCGATCCGGCCTCCCGGCGGCGTGTAGCGGCAGGCGTTGTTGAGCAGGTTCGAGAAGACCTGCAGCAGCCGCGCCGAGTCGCCGACCATCGGGCACGGCAGCGTCGGCAGACGGCTCGTCAGCTCGAGGCGGCGCGCCGTCGCGGCCGGCTCCGCGAGCTCGACGGCCGAGCGCAGGACCGCGACCAGGTCGACATTTTCGACCTGCAGCGACAGCTTGCCGGTGGCGACGCGCGAGACGTCGAGCAGGTCGTCGATCAGGCGCACCATGTGGCGCAGCTGGCGGTCGAGGATGCTGATCGCCTTGTCGCGCAAGACCGGGTCGAGGCTCGGGCGGCGCACGAGCGCGACCGCGTTGGTCATCGGCGCGAGCGGGTTGCGCAGCTCGTGGGCCAGGGTGGCGAGGAACTCGTCCTTCTTGCGGTCGACGACGCGCAGCTCGGCCTCGGCGTCCTGGCGCACGAGCATCTCGCGCTCGAGCTCGCCGGTGCGGCTCTCGACCTCGGCGAGCATGCCGTTGAACGCCGCGACGAGGACGGCGATGTCGCGGTTCATCGATCCCGGCGCGCGCAGCGACCAGTCGCGCCCCTGCACGACCTCGTGCGCGACCTGCGTCATTCGCGCCAGCGGGTCGGTGACCGCGCGCTGCAGCCGGCCGAAGACGATGTAGGCGAGCGCCAGGCTGCCGGCGGTGACGGCGACGAGGATCGCGGCGTAGGTCGCGGCGCGCGTCCAGACGTCGTGCTCGGCCTGCAGGTAGACGCTGCCGACGAGCTCGCCGTCGTGCTCGATCGGGTACGAGATCTCGAGCCTCGAGCCGACGAAGCGGCTGCCCTGCGCGAGCAGCTCGCGGTCGACGCGGGCCGGCGGCGCGGCGCCGCCGGCGGCGACGAAGCTCGCGAAGGGCAGGCCGTTGGCCTGGAAGATCGCCGCCGAGCGCACCCGCGGCTTGAGCTTCAGGAGGGCGAGGTTCTCCTGCGCCGCCTTGGGATCGTTGAAGACGATCGCCGCCTCGGTCGAGTGGGCGATCAGGTCGGCCTGGGTGCGCAGGTCGGCGACCCATGCGTCGCGAAACGAGATGAACTCGTAGACCAGCAGCGAGCCGGCGCTGAGCAGCAGCGCGGCCAATGTCGTCAGCATCGACACCCGCGTCATCTGGCCGCGCAAGGTGGTGGCGCGGCTCATGGGCTCGCTCCGCTGACGCGCTCGGCGACCGCGAGCAGGCGCGAGCTGAGGCGCAGGCCGCCCTGCTCGGCGACCGCGGGTGCCGCCTCGAAGCGGACGCGCCTGTCGCTCTCGATGAAGTTGAGCGCGGCACCGGCGTCGATGCCGCGCGGCAGGTCGGTGACGGTGAGGACGGGCCGGCCCTTGTAGCCGGCGACGATGCCGGCGGCCGCCTCGACGCCGAGCTCGCGGCCGATGTAGACGACGTGGACGGCGCCGGCGGCCTCGCCGCGGGCAAGGCGACGGACCTCGACGGCGCGGCCCTGCACCGTCCGCCCCGCGACCAGCCGCGCGAGCTCCGAGTAGACGTTGTCGGCGCCGACGACGCCGACGACGAACGGCGCCGTCGAGTCGGCGAAGACCTTCGGCGGCCAGTCGACGTAGCCGGCGAACTTGTGCAGGTAGACGGCCTTGACCTGGTCGGCGGTCGGCGCGGCCGACGACTGCGGGTAGGCGCCCGGCCCGACCGCGGCGGCGGCCACCACGCCGGCGACGATGCACAGCCGGCGACAACGAAGAAGCGGGAACATCGCGGCGGGTTGCCCGGGCTCGGGAAGCCAGTGTAGACGGGGCGCAGGGCGCACCGGTGCGCCGAATCGCCGCGGCCTGCGGTGCCACGGCGCGGCGCCGCGGCCGGCACGCCGCGTGCAAGGATTCCCGCATGAACGCGCCTCGCCGCCGCAGCCGGCCGCCATGAAACCGCTCGCGACGCACGGCCGGTTCGCCTATCGGCCGATCCGCGGCCGGGCCCGCCACGACTGGCCCAACGGCACGCGCCTTGCGCTCTACATCGGCTTCAACGTCGAGCACTTCGCCTTCGGCGAGGGGCTCGGCGCGCGCCTCGTGCCGCCGGCAGCCGGCGTCGACGTCCTCAACTACGGCTGGCGCGAGTGGGGCAACCGGGTCGGCGCCTGGCGCTGCCTCGACCTCTTCGAGTCGCTCGGCGTGACCGTCGCCGCGATCGTCAACAGCGCGATCTGCGCCCACGCGCCGGCACTGATCGACGCCTTCGTCGCCCGCGGCGACGAGATCGTCGCGCACGGCCGCAGCAACGCCGAGGCGCAGGGCGGCCTGGCCGAGGACGACGAGCGCGCGCTGCTGCTCGACTGCCGCGCCGAGCTGCTGCGCGCGACCGGCAGCGCGCCGCTCGGATGGCTCTCGCCGTGGATCTCGGAGAGCGCGAGCACCTGCGACCTGCTCGTCGAGACCGGCTACCGCTACACGCTGAACTGGTGCCACGACGACCAGCCGACGCGGCTGGCGACGCGCGCCGGGCCGCTCTGGTCGATCCCGTATCCGCAGGAGACGAACGACATCCCGATGATCGTGGCGCGGCAGATGACCGGCACCGATTTCGCGACGATGCTCGTCGATCACTTCGACGAGATGCTCGAGCAGTCGCAGGACGCGCCGCTGGTCATGGGGATCGCGCTGCATCCTTACCTCGTCGGCCAGCCGCATCGCCTCCGGCCGCTGCGCCGCGCCTTGCAGCACCTCGCCGCTTCGAAGGCGACGTGGTGGACGACGCCGGGCCGGATCTGCGACGCGGTCGAGCTGATCGCGCCGCCGTCAGCGTAGCGCAGCGAGAGCGGCGAGCGTGGCGACGGCGGCGCGCGCGGCGGCGTCGACGCTGTCGACGAGCGGCACGGCGAGCGTCGGCGCGATCGCGTCGGCCATGCCGGCGAGTGTCGCGCCGCCGAGGACGACCGCGTCGGCGCTTCGTGCGGCGCGGGCGCACGCGGCGCCGAGAAGGGCGATGGCGCGCTCCGGGTCGGCCGCGAGCTCGGCGCCGGTCGCGGCGACGATCTCGATGGTCGCGAGGCGATCGGCGAGGTCGAGGGCGCGCGCCAGCCGCTCCAGCATCGGCCCCCAGGCGGCGCCGCCGGTGACGATCGCGAAGCGCCCGTGCGTCGCCGCTTCGCGCATCGCCGCTTCGGCCAGGCCGATCACCGGCAGCGCGAGCGCTTCGCGCAGCGCGAAGACGCCGGGGTCGCCGAAGCAGCCGACGACGATCGCGTCGGGCCGGCCGTGCGCGTCGGCGTGGGCGCTGCAGGCGTCGAGCGCGGCGTGCGCGGCGACGACGCAGCTCGCCTCGCTGGCGATGTAGGCGGCGCCGAAGCGCGCCGTGATCGCCTCGACCTCGGCGGCCGCGCCGACGGCAGCGCCGATGCGGCGCCCGAGCAGCTCGCTGACCGCGACGGTCGTGTTCGGATTGACGACGAGCAGCTTCATGCGCCCGCTGCGCCGCGCCGTCGCCTGCCGGCACGGCTGGCGCGCAGCCAGGCGACGCTCGCCAGCGCGACGCCGATGACGACGAGCGAGACCGCGGTCGTCAGCGTGCCGAGCGCATAGATCGCCGGGTCGGTCACCGTCGTCGTCAGGCCCTGCAATTCGAGCGGCAGCGTGTTCAGGTCGCCGATCGCCTGCGACGAGCGCGCGATCTCGTCCCAGCTGAGGGTGAAGCCGAACATGCCGATGCCGATGACCGACGGCAGGACGAGCGGCAGGACGACATGGCGAAAGCACTGCCACGGCGTCGCGCCCTGGTCGCGCGCCGCTTCCTCGTAGGCCGGGTTGAAGCGGTTGAAGACCGCGAACATGATGAGCAGGCCGAACGGCAGCGTCCAGGTCAGGTGCGCGCCGAGCCCCGAGGTGAACAGGCCGAGCGAGGTGGTGTAGCCCTCGAGCGCGTCGGTCGCGCCGATCGCCTCGAGCAGTGCCTTGACGCCGGCGTCGATCAGGCGGAACTGCAGGCCGATGCCGAGCGAGACGATAATCGACGGCATGATCAGGCTCGCCACCGTCACGTAGAAGAGCAGGTTCGCGCCGACCAGCTTCTTGCGAAAGGCGAGGCCGGCCGAGAGCGAGAGCAGCACGGTGAGCACCATCACCGCGGCGCCGAGCGCGAACGAGCGGCGCAGCGCCGCGCCGATGTCGACGACGCCGAGCCCCTGCCAGAGCCGCTGGTACCAGTGCAGCGAGAGGCCGCGCATCGGAAACGTCAGGCCGCCGTCGGCGCCCTGGAAGCTGAGCACGAAGATCGTCAGCACCGGGCCGTAGAGGAAGAGGACGAACAGCGCGAAGACGATCGCCAGCGGCCAGAAGCCCTTCTTGCGCGGCTCGGATCGCGGCGAGCTCATCGCGTTCCCAACCTCAGAGCTCGCGGCGCAGGTCGACGAGCCGGTTCAGCGCGACGATGATCATCAGCACGACGGCGAGCAGGACGACGGCGTTGGCGGCGGCGAGCGGGAACTGCAGGTACGAGGTCTGCACCTGGATGATCTTGCCGACCGAGGCGATCTGCTGGCCGCCCATCACGCCGACGGTGACGAAGTCGCCCATGACGATGGTGATGACGAAGATCGAGCCGATCAGGATGCCGGTTCGCGACAGCGGCACGACGACGTTCCAGAGCGTCTGCCAGCCGCTCGCGCCGGCGTCGTCGGCAGCTTCCAGGAGGGCGCGGTCTATCCGCATCATCGAGTTGAAGATCGGCACCAGCATGAACATCGTGTAGAGGTGGACGAAGGTGAGGACGACCGAGAAATCGGAGAAGAGCAGCCAGTCGACGGGCTGGTCGACGAGGCCAACGCCCATGAGCCCCTGGTTGACGAGGCCGTTCCGGCCGAGGAGCGGCAGCCACGAGACCATGCGGATCACGTTCGAGGTCCAGAACGGGATCGTGCAGACGACGAAGAGCAGCGTCTGCGCCGCCGCCGAGCGGATGTGGAAGGCGAGGAAGTAGGCGATCGTGAAGCCGAGGACGAGGGTGATCGCCCAGGTCGCGAATGAGAAGCGCAGCGTCGACCAGTAGGTCTTCAGCGTCACGCACGGCTCGGCGAGGTTGGCGCAGCCGGCGAAGATCGTCGCGTAGTTGGCGAAGGTGAAGCCGGGCTTCAGCTCGTAGTCGCTCGTCGGCCACAGGCTCACGGCGCCGACGAGGACGAGCGGCGCGACGAAGAAGAACACGAACACCGCCGCGAACGGCAGCGCCTGCAGCCAGGCCGGCGGGCCGCTGCCCTGGCGGCGCGTTGCGGCCGTCATCGCGGATCGAGGCGGCTCAGGCGGCGACGAACTCGTTCCACTTCTGGACCATGTACGTGTTCTCGTCCATGAGCGCGTTCCAGCAGGCGATGCCGCCCATGCGCTGCTCGTACGAGCCACCGTCGCGCGTGCTGCCGGCCTTGGCGAGCAGGTCGCCGCCTGGCGACTTGATGTCCTGCGACGCCGGCTTGCCTTCCATCCAGTACGCCCACTCGTACGGCTCCATCTTCGCCTTCGCGGTCTCGAGCACGGCGCTGTAGTAGCCCTGGCGATTGAGGTAGGCGCCGGCCCAGCCGTCGAGGAACCAGTTGATGAAGACGTAGGCGGCGTCGAGCTTCTTGCCCGAGAGCGTCGCCGGCAGGCCGAAGCCCGCGGCCCAGGCGCGGTAGCCCTCCTTGAGCGGCTGGAACGTGCACGGGATGCCCTTGACGCGAACCGCGGTGACGGCCGGCGACCACATCGACTGGATCACGACCTCGCCCGAGGCCATCAGGTTGACGCTCTCGTTGAAGTCCTTCCAGAGCGAGCGGAACTGGCCCGCCTTCTTGGCCTCGATCAGCGCCTTGATCGTCAGGTCGATCTCGGGCTTGGTCATGTTGCCCTTGTCGGGGTACTTGTAGAGGCCCTTGGCCTCGACCACCATCGCCGCGTCCATGATGCCGATCGACGGGATGTTGAGGATCGCCGCCTTGCCCTTGAACTCGGGGTTGAGGAGCTCGGCCCACGAGGTGATCGGCCGCTTGATGAGGTCGGGCCGGATGCCCAGCGTGTCGGCGTTGTAGACGGTCGGGATGAGCGACATCCACTGCGTCGGCGCCTTCGCGAACGCCTTCGATTTCTCGCCTTCGAGGAAGATCACCTTCTTCGGCGCCGTGCCCTGGTCGCCGACCGTCTTGCCCGCGACCGTGCCGGTCGTGAAGAGCGTCGTGATCTTGTCGGCGTTCTTGATCTTCTTGGTGTCGATGCCCTTGAGGTTGCCGGTCGGCACGATCTTCTTCAGCGAGAAGTACTCGGTGTCGAGCAGGTCGAAGCTGTTCGGCGAGGTGACGGCGCGCTTGGTCACCTCGTCGGTGTTGACGGCGACGTACTGGATGTCGATGCCGCTGTCGGCCTTGAACTTCTCGGCGATCGCCTTGTCCTGGTTGACGGCCGTGCCGAGGTAGCGCAGGACGACCTTCTCCTGCGCGTGGATCGCCGGGAAGACGCCGGTGGCGAGGATGCCGGCGGTGCCCTTGAGCAGGGTGCGGCGCGAGTCGTCGTGGGTCATGGTGTTCTCCTCTGTGAAATCGTGCGGGGTGCGGAGCTCGGCCTCAGGCGGCGAGCGGGTGGATGTCGTTGCCGGCCCAGTGCGCCGACGCGCTCTCGCCGGGCTGCCAGGGCGCCGCGTCGAACGTCGCCTCGGGCAGGACGGCGATCAGCTCCGGCACCGCGTCGCTCGCCAGCGCGACGACGACGTGCGTGCCCTGGTACTCGACGCCGCGCACGGTCGCGGCGATGACGTTGTCGGCGGCGGGCAGCGCCGCGCGGCTGAGCTGCGTCTTGTCGGCGCGCACGGCGACCGCGCCGCCGGCGCGCGGGATGACGTTGTGGCCGCCGATGAAGCGCGCCACGAACTCGGTGCGCGGCGCGTTGAAGACCTCGTGCGGCGAGCCCTGCTGCTCGATCCGGCCGGCGTTCATGACCACGACCAGGTCGGCGAGCGCCATCGCCTCTTCCTGCGAGTGGGTGACGTGGACGAAGGTCATCGACAGCTTCTTCTGCCACTCCTTCAGCTCGGCGCGCATGCGCACGCGCAGGAACGGGTCGAGCGCCGACAGCGGCTCGTCGAGGAGCAGCAGCTTGGGCTCGTTGATGAGGGCGCGGGCGAGGGCGACGCGCTGCTGCTGGCCGCCCGAGAGCTCGGCGGGCTTCCGCGCCGCCAGCGCGGCTAGCGAGACGCGCTCGAGCAGCGCCATCGCGCGCGCATGACGCTCGGCCTTGGCGACGCCGCGCATCTTGAGGCTGAAGGCGACGTTGTCGAGCGCGCTCAGGTGCGGGAAGAGCGCATAGCTCTGGAACATCATCGCCGTGCCGCGCTCGGCGGCGGGCAGGTCGGTGATGTTGCGCGGGCCGAGCAGGACGTCGCCGGCGCTCACCGCCTCGTGGCCGGCGACCATGCGCAGCGTCGTCGTCTTGCCGCAGCCCGACGGGCCGAGCAGGCAGCAGTAGCGGCCGCCCTCGATCTTCAGGTCGATGCGGTCGACGGCCGTGGTGGCGCCGTACTGCTTGACGAGATGGACGAGTTCGAGGTCGGGGCTGCTCATGTCGGGCCAGGGAGCGGCAGACTGCAACGGCCGTGCCAAGACGGGCCGCCGGCTTCGACGCGCGCGGCGCGCCGAAGCGAGGCGCAAGAGACCAGGATGGTGCCCGCCGGCCAAAGCGGTGCGTGGCGGCGCCGGGGTGATCGGCGCCGAATCCGGGACTGCCCGCTACGGCGCGGCGATGCCCCTGACCATCACTGGCGCGGCGCCTCGGCCGACGCGGTCACGGGCCTGAGGAGCAGGCCGGTCGTCGACACCTTGAGCTCGAGCTCGCCGGGCGCGGCCATCGGCACGTACGACGCCGACCCGTACTCGGCATCGAAGAAGTCGGCGAGCGGCAGGCGTCGGCCGAGCGAGACGAGGTCGACCATCGCCGGCGTGCCGATCGAATAGACGGTGCGGCGGGCGGTGTTCTCGTGCTCGAGCAGGCGATAGCGGCCGGCGATGCGGTCGAGCCGGTACGAGGTCTGCAGGCCGAGCATGTTGGCGAGCGGCGTCCACTTGACGATGTGCCCGTCGACGTAGATGTCGTCGCCGGCGAGGTCGTAGGTCTCGACGCGCCCGTCGGCGAAGGTCACGGTCGCGTCGTAGCGCTGCGCGCCGGTCGGCACGAGCTTGATCCGCGCCGCCGTCTGCTCGTGCGTCAGCGCCTGCATGCCCTGGATGCCGAGCGAGAAGATCGCCAGCACGGCGCCGGCGACGAGCAGGAGGAGCGAGAGCAGGCCGCGGAAGAGGAAGCGGAAGAGGCGCGCGCGCGCCAGGGCGGCGAAGGCGGAGAAGGCGACCGCGATGCCGACGATGCCGAGCAGGATGCCGAGCGCGGTCAGCATGGCGCCCGTCAGGCGACGGCGGCGAGCTCGCGCAAGGCGCGTTCGAACACTTCCGGAGGCTGGCCGCCCGAGATCAGGTGGCGATCGTCGATGATCACCGCGGGAACGGAGTGGATGCCGAGCTGCTGCCAGTGGCGCTCGCGCTCGCGCACCGCGTCGGCGTACTCGTCGGAATCGAGGATCGCGGCGGCGCGCGCGCCGTCGAGGCCGGCCTCGGCGGCGGCGCGAAGGAGGACGTCGCGTGCGCCGGGGTTCTCGGCGCGGCCGTGGTACGCCGTCAGCAGCGCGTGCTTGAGCGCCGATTGCGCGCCGCCCGGCTGCAGGCCCGCCCAGTGAAGAAGGCGGTGTGCGTCGAAGGTGTTCCAGACGCGCGGCCGGTCGCCGAACGCGAAGCCGACCGCCGCGCCGCGCTCGCGGATGACGGCGCGGTTCTTCGCGAGCTGATCGGGCGAGGCGCCGTACTTGCGCGCGAGGTGCTCGGCGGCGTCTTCGCCTTCTGCCGGCAGCGCCGGATTGAGCTCGAACGGCTGGAAATGGACCTCGACGTCGACCGAATCGCCGAGCCGCTCGAGGGCGCGATCGAGCGACCAGAGGCCGACCGCACACCACGGGCAGGCGACGTCGGAGACGAAATCGATCTTCATGGGCGCGGGGATTGTGCATCGCAGTCTAGCGACCGCGGGGGCGCTTGCCGCGCCGCGCGCAATCGGTTACGAAGGTCTTTCCCCGGTCTCGTCGAGGCGGGCGGCGTGCTCCCTAGAATGTTCGGCTCGCCCGCCACTGGACCCTCCCGATGACCTCCGGCGTCATCCGCATCCGCGGAGCCCGACAGCACAACCTCAAGAACCTCGACCTCGACATCCGCACCGGCGAAATGACCGTCGTGACCGGGCCGAGCGGTTCAGGCAAATCGAGCCTCGTCTTCGACACGCTGTACGCCGAGGGCCAGCGCCGCTACGTCGAGACGTTCAGCGCCTACGCGCGCCAGTTCCTCGAGCGGATGGACCGGCCGGCGGTCGACAAGGTCGAAGGCGTGCCGCCGGCGATCGCGATCGACCAGACCAACCCGGTGCGCAGCTCGCGCTCGACGGTCGGCACCATGACCGAGCTGAACGACCACCTCAAGCTGCTGTTCGCGCGCGGCGCCGAGCTGTTCGACAAGGCGACGGCGCAGCGCGTCCGCCACGATTCGCCGGAGACGATCTACGCCGACCTCATGGACCGCACCGCCGCGGCGGCGGCCACAGGCGACGAGCCGCGCCTGATCGTCACCTTCCCGGTCGAGCTGCCCGCCGACACCAGCGCCGAGGAGATCGAGCAGTGGCTGGCCGCGAGCGGCTTCACGCGCGTCCACGTCGAGCGCGAGGTCGCCTCCGACACCGGGCCGAGGAAGGTGCTCGACGTCGTCGCCGACCGCTTCCGCATCCAGGCCACGGAGAAGGTGCGCGCGGTCGAGGCGATCGAGACCGCGCTCAAGCGCGGCGGCGGCCGCGTCAACGTCTACGTCGTCGCGTCGGCGGCGAACGCCGACGGCGAGGCAGCGCCCTCCGAGCTGTGGCGCTTCTCGACCGGGCTGCATTGCCCCGACAGCGATTGCCGCTACGCCGATCCGCAGCCGGCGCTGTTCTCGTTCAACTCGGCGTACGGCGCGTGCGAGACCTGCCGCGGCTTCGGCCGCGTCATCGGCGTCGACCTCGGCCTCGTCATTCCCGACCACCGGAAGACCTTGCGATCGGGCGCGATCAAGACGATCCAGACGCCGGCGTGGAAGGAGTGCCAGGACGATCTGATGAAGTACGCCGGCGAGGCCGGCATCCCGCGCGACACCGCCTGGTCGCAGCTCACCGAGGCGCAGCAGCGCTGGGTCATCGAAGGATCGCCGAGCTGGAACGGCAAGTGGAACCAGCAGTGGTACGGCGTCAAGCGCTTCTTCTCGTACCTCGAGTCGAAGGCGTACAAGATGCACATCCGCGTGCTGCTGTCGAAGTACCGGAGCTACACGCCGTGCCCGGCGTGCGGCGGTGCGCGGCTGAAGCTCGAGGCGCTGCTCTGGCGCCTCGGCACGAAGGACGACGCCGACGCCGTCGTCGCGCCGGCGAAGCGCTTCATGCCGGTCGGCGCCGCCTGGTCGCGCGCGCAGCTCGAGGCGATGCCCGGGCTCACCGTGCACGACCTGATGATGCTGCCGATCGACCGCATTCGCGCTTTCTTCGATCGCCTGTCGCTGCCGAGCGGCCTCCTCGACGAAGCTTTGAAGCTGCTGCTCGACGAGGTGCGGACGCGCTTGCGCTACCTCTGCGACGTCGGCATCGGCTACCTCACGCTCGACCGCCAGAGCCGCACGCTCTCGGGCGGCGAGGTGCAGCGGATCAACCTGACGACCGCGCTCGGCACCTCGCTCGTCAACACGCTCTTCGTTCTCGACGAGCCGTCGATCGGCCTGCATCCGCGCGACATGGGTCGGATCGTCGAGGCGATGCATCGCCTGCGCGATGCCGGCAACACGCTGGTCGTCGTCGAGCACGATCCGGCGGTGATGCTCGCCGCCGACCGGCTGATCGACATGGGCCCGGGCCCGGGAGAGCGCGGCGGCCGCATCGTCTTCGACGGCACGGCCGAGGCGATCAAGAGCGCCGACACGCTCACCGGCGCGTACCTCGGCGCGCGGAAGCACGTCGGGATGGGGCTCAAGCGCCTGGTCGGCGAAGCGACGCCGCGGCTCATCGTCGCCGGTGCGCGCGACCACAACCTGAAGAACGTCACGGTCGAGTTCCCGCTCCATCACCTCGTGTGCGTCACCGGCGTCTCGGGGTCGGGCAAGAGCACGCTGATGCAGGACGTGCTCTTCCCCGCGCTGCAGCGCCACTTCGGCAAGGCGACCGAGACGCCGGGCGAGCATGATGCGCTGCTCGGCGCCGAGCGCCTGGCCGAAGCGGTGTTCGTCGATCAGAGCCCGATCGGCAAGACGGCGCGATCGAATCCGGCAAGCTACGTCGGCGCGTTCGACGAGATCAGGAAGATCTTCGCCGTCGAGGCGCTCGCGGTGCAGCGCGGCTACGGCGCCGGCATGTTCAGCTTCAACGCCGGCAATGGCCGCTGCCCGACCTGCGGCGGCTCGGGCTTCGAGCACGTCGAGATGCAGTTCCTCTCCGACGTCTACCTGCGCTGCCCCGACTGCGACGGTCGCAGGTTCCGCGCCGAGATCCTCGACGTCAAGATCGATCGAAGGATGCCCGGCGATCTCGAGGCCCCCACGCTCCCTGCGGTCGCTGCCCCCCGAGGGGGCGCCGCCGGCCTTGGGGCGGCCCGGCGTCCGGCGATCCGCGAGCTCTCGATCGCCGACGTTCTCGACCTCACCGTCGCCGAGGCGGTGCAGCTGTTCCGCGACGACCGCGAGGTGGTGCGCCTGCTCCAGCCGATCGTCGAGGTCGGCCTCGAGTACGTCAAGCTCGGCCAGCCGGTGCCGACGCTCTCGGGCGGCGAGGCGCAGCGCCTGAAGCTCGCCGGCTTCCTCGCCGAATCGGCGCAGAGCCGCTCGGCGAGCCGGCAGGGCCTGGCGAGGAAGGGCACGCTCTTCATGTTCGACGAGCCGACGACGGGCCTGCACTTCGACGACATCGCCAAGCTGATGCGCTCGTTTCGCAAGCTCCTCGAGGCGGGCCACTCGATCGTCGTCATCGAGCACAACCTCGACGTCATCCGCGCCTCCGACTGGCTGATCGACCTCGGCCCGGAAGGCGGCGACGCCGGCGGCGCGGTCGTCGCCACCGGAACGCCGGAAGACGTCAAGCGCCACGCCAGCTCGCACACCGCCAAGGCGCTGCGCGACTACGACCGCGCCCTCGGCTTCGACGGTGCCGCGGTCGAGGAGGGCGCGCCGCTGCAGTACCTGCTCAAGCCGGTGCGGGCGCGGCTCGCGGTCGACGAATCGATCCGCATCGTCAACGCGCGCGAGCACAACCTGAAGTCGCTCGACGTCTCGATCCCGCGCGGCAAGTTCAGCGTCATCACCGGCGTCTCGGGATCGGGCAAGTCGACGCTGGCGTTCGACATCCTCTTCAACGAAGGCCAGCGGCGCTATCTCGAATCGCTCAACGCCTACGCGCGCTCGATCGTCCAGCCGGCCGGCCGCCCCGAGGTCGACGCGGTCTACGGCATTCCGCCGACGGTCGCGATCGAGCAGCGCCTGTCGCGCGGCGGCCGGAAGAGCACGGTCGCGACGACGACCGAGGTCTGGCACTTCCTGCGCCTGCTCTACGTCAAGCTCGGCCTGCAGCACTGCGTCGCCGACGGCTCGCCGGTCGCGCCGCAGAGCGCCGAGAGCATCGCCGCGCAGCTCCTGCGCGACCACGCCGGCGAGCACATCGGCCTGCTCGCGCCGCTCGTCGTCGCGCGAAAGGGCGTCTACACCGACCTCGCCAAGTGGGCGAAGGCACGCGGCCACACGCACCTGCGCGTCGACGGCGAGTTCATGAAGGTCGACCCGTGGCCACGCCTCGACCGCTTCAAGGAGCACACGCTCGAGCTGCCGGTCGGCGACTGCATCGTCAGCGCCGCCCACGAAGGCGAGCTGCGCGACCTGCTCGCCAAGGCGCTCGACCTCGGCAAGGGCGTGATGCACCTGCTGGCGCCGCTCACCGGCCTGCGTGCGTCGATGCTCGCCGGAACGCCGACGCGAAAGGTCGGCCAGGTCAAGGTCTTCTCGACCAAGCGCGCTTGCCCGACCTGCGGCACGAGCTATCCCGAGCTCGATCCGCGCATGTTCAGCTACAACAGCAAGCACGGCTGGTGCACGACCTGCGTCGGCACCGGCCTGAAGCTGACGCGCGATCAGCGCAAGGCCTACGACGACTCGATCCTCGACGACGACGATCGCGGCCGCGAGCAGAGCTTTCCGGCCGAGGAGGCCGAGGTCGAAGGCGTTGTCGACGAGCCGTGCCCCGACTGCGCCGGCACGCGCCTCAATCCGGTCTCGCGCAAGGTGACGTTCGAAGGCGAGTCGATCGCCTGGATCGCGCAGTGGTCGGTGACCGATGCGCGGAAATGGGTCGAGTCGCTCTCGCTCGCCGGCCGCGACGCCGAGATCGCGCGCGACGTCGTCAGCGAGATCAAAAGCCGCCTCGAGTTCCTCGAGGAAGTCGGCCTCGGCTACCTGACGCTCGACCGCGCCGCGCCGACGCTCTCGGGCGGCGAAGCGCAGCGCATCCGCCTCGCCGCGCAGCTCGGCTCGAACCTGCAGGGCGTCTGCTACGTCCTCGACGAGCCGACGATCGGCCTGCACTCGCGCGACAACGCGATCCTCCTGAACGCGCTGCAGAACCTCGCCGACAAGGGCAACACGCTCGTCGTCGTCGAGCACGACGAGGAGACGATCCGGCGCGCCGACCACATCATCGACATCGGCCCGGGCGCGGGCAAGCGCGGCGGCCGGCTCGTCGCCGAGGGCAGCGCGAGCGAGCTCGCGTCGCGCGCCGACTCGGTCACCGGGCGCTTCCTCGCCCATCCGCTCGTCCATCCGCTGCAGCCGCGGCGCGCCGTCGCCGCGGTCACTGCGGCGACCGACCGGCGCGAGAGCGCGAGCAATTCGCTCCTGACGATCCGCGGCGCGACCCTGCACAACCTGCAGGACGTGACCGTCGACCTGCCGCTCAAGCGCCTGGTCGCGATCACCGGCGTCAGCGGCTCGGGCAAGTCGACGCTCGCGCGCGACGTGCTGCTCTCGAACCTGCAGTTCATCAACACGCGCGGCGCGCGGCCGAGCTGGCAGGGCTGCGAGAAGATCGACGGCTGGGGCTACATCGACCGCGTCCTCGAGGTCGACCAGACGCCGATCGGCAAGACGCCGCGCTCGTGCCCCGCGACCTACATCGGCTTCTGGGACACGATCCGAAAGCTCTTCGCCGAGACGCTCGAATCGAAGGCGCGCGGCTACGCGCCGGCGCGCTTCTCGTTCAACACGGGCGAGGGCCGCTGCCCGGGCTGCGAAGGGCAGGGCGTGAAGACGATCGAGATGAGCTTTCTGCCCGACGTGAAGCTGCCGTGCGACGTCTGTCACGGCGAGCGCTTCAACGCCGAGACGCTGGCGGTGAGCTGGCGCGGCAAGAGCATCGGCGACGTGCTCAAGATGGAGGTCGACGAAGCGGTCGACTTCTTCGCGACGATGCCGAACATCGCCCATCCGCTGCAGCTCTTGAAGGACGTCGGCCTCGGCTACCTCACGCTCGGCCAGCCGTCGCCGACGCTCTCGGGCGGCGAGGCGCAGCGGATCAAGCTCGTCACCGAGCTGAGCAAGGTGAGGGACGACGTCACGCGGCGCGGCAACAAGGTGCCGCACACGCTCTACGTCCTCGACGAGCCGACCGTTGGCCTGCACATGGCCGACGTCGAGCGGCTGATCCGCGTCCTGCACCGGCTCGTCGACGGTGGCCACAGCGTCGTCGTCATCGAGCACGACCTCGACGTCATCGCCGAGGCCGACTGGGTCATCGACCTCGGCCCCGAAGGCGGCGTCAGCGGCGGCACGGTGGTCGCCGAGGCCGACCCCGATCGGCTGGCGACGATCGCGGCGAGCCACACCGGCGCGGCGCTGAAACCGGTGCTCGCGCGCGCGCCGGTGGTGGCGGCGCTGGCCGCAGCCTAGCGCCGCGTCTTGCGCCAGACTACCGGCTTCATCTGACTGCGGAGATCGCCATGAACGAAGAGACCTTCAACCTCAGCATTCGCAAGTTCCTGAAGACGGTCGGCGTCAGCTCGCAGCGCGAGATCGAGCAGGCCGTCGCCAAGGCGGCGGCCGCCGGAGACGCGGGGCGCGCCACGTCCTTCCCGGCGACGATGACCCTCGAGGTCCCGGGCCTGGACCTGAAGGTCAGGTTCGACGGCCAGATCGACCTCGGCGACTGAGCATGTCGAATCGCACGCTCCAGGTCGACGACGTCCTCTACGGCTACATCCTCGAACATTCGCTGCGCGAGCATCCCGCCCAGGCCGCGCTGCGCAAGGCCACGGCGGTGCACGCGCACGCGATGATGCAGATCTCGCCCGAGCAGGGCCAGTTCATGGCGCTGCTCGTCAAGCTGCTGGGGGCGCGTCGGGCCATCGAGATCGGCGTGTTCACGGGCTACAGCGCGCTCTCGGTCGCGCTCGCCCTGCCCGACGACGGCAAGCTGCTCGCCTGCGACATCAGCGACGACTACACCCGCGTCGGCCGCCCCTTCTGGGAGCAGGCCGGCGTCGCCCACAAGATCGAGCTGAAGCTGGCGCCGGCGCGGCAAACGCTCGATGCCCGGCTCGCCGCGGGCGAGACGGGGCAGCACGACTTCGCCTTCATCGATGCCGACAAGACCAGCTACGACGCCTACTACGAGCGCTGCTTGCAGCTGCTGCGTCCGGGCGGGCTGATCGCGATCGACAACACGCTGTGGAGCGGCAAGGTGGCGCAAGCCTCGACCGACGCCGACACCGTCGCGCTCCAGGCGCTCAACGACAAGCTGCACGGCGACGCGCGCATCGACCTCTCGCTGCTGCCGATCGGCGACGGCCTGACCCTCGCGCGCAAGCGCTGAGCGCGCGGCGGAAGGCGGCGCGCCCCTGGATGGGCCGGAACGACGCGCGACAGGTTCGCCTCGAGCGCCGCTGAAGGCGCCACCGGCGCCGGCGGCCGTGACGAAAGTCACGGTCGGCGCGCGAGGCGCGTGCACCGGCTGTCGCGATCCCCGCACGCGCGGGGGTCCGCCGGCGAGCCGCGCTGGCTACGCTGCGCTCCTTCGGTCGAGCCCGCGTCGGGCCGTCGACCGGCATCGAATCTTCCGGGGCTGGCCATGCTGAATCGAATCCTCTCGCTCCTCGTCGCCGTCGCCGCTCCGGCCTCCGCCGGTGCGATGCTCTACGTCGGCTCGCATCCGGCGGGAGTCGTCACGGTCGCGCAGCGAGCGCCCTGCCTCGGCCTGGCGATCCTCGCGCTCACGCTCGCAGGGCTGCATGCCCGCGCCCATGACCGCGCCGCGACGGCCGAAGCCGCCATGTGGGCCGGCCTGGCGGCGTTTCTCCTCGTCGCCGCCTTCGCCGCGCCGAATCTCGGCCTCTGGGCGATCGTCGCCGTGCTGTCGCTGGCAGCGACTTCGTTCGCGCGGCTCGCCGGCCGCAGCGGCCAGATGACGGCGAGCCCGTTCCGGCGTCGCATCTTCGCCTGAGGCGCGGCGAGCGCGCGCCCGCGAAGCGTCCGTCCGAGCTCGGCGCGCCGGTCGCGTCGCAGCGGCCGGCGCGGCCGCGCTACCTCGGGTTCGAGGCTGCGGGCGCCGGGGCCGGCGGCGGCTCGGCGTGCGCTTCGCCGGCGCAACCCTTGACGTTCATGAACCTCGCGGCGAGCGTCGTGTCGAGGAGCGAGCCGACCGCCTGCACCACCGCGCCGGTCGTCAGGCACGAGGCCTTGCCTTCCATGTAGGTCGCGTGCAGCGGGTCGACGGTATAGACGCCGGGAACGACGACCGGGCCGTCGGCCTTGACGACGGTCACGGTGAACGTGCCGTCCGGGTTCAGCCTCGCGATCGCGCCGTTGACGGCGGTGAACGTCTGCTCGGGATTCTTCTGCCGCTCGCCTTGCGACGGCGCGCCCTGCAGGTCGATGTCGGACGCGAGGACGACGGTCTGCGCGCCGGCGCCGCTGACGGTGCCGCGGAACGAGACCGTGATGCCGGCGGCGAGGTCGGCGGCGACGCCGTGTGCGAAGTGCGCCGAGGCGATGTCGACGACGACGCTGTTGGCGCCGGGCAGGAAGCTCGCCTCGTTGAGCGCGACCGTGACGAGGTGGCCGTTGACGAGGCTCACCTTGCCGGCGCCGGCGACGCTCTGCACCGCGACCGGCGGCAACGCCTTCTCGATGTGGACGACCGAGGCGACGACCGTGACCGGGTCGGCGGTGGTCGCGCCCGGCTTGACGGTGCCGCGGATCTCGACGTGGGCGCCGAGCGCGACGGCGCCGAGCGACACCGTCGCGCCGGTTGCCGCGTCGACGATCACTGCGTCGGCGGCGAGGGTGACGACGACGCCGCGTCCGAGGCGCGCGTCGTCGACGGCGAGCGACTGGCCGGCGACATCGACGCTCGCGACGAGGCCGTTGACCGTCGCCTGCTGGTGGACGAACTTGCCGAACGCGTCGGCCGGCTTGGGCGCCTCGACGGTCGGCGTCACCAGGCCGGTGGCGGCGTCGTAGCTGAACTTGGCGAGGTTGAAGTCGAGCACGAGCTGGCCGTTCGCGGCCGTGTCGAGCGAGAGGTTGCGCACGTGGACGACGAAGCTGCTGCCGGCCGGCGCGAGCTTCGCGGTGATCGTGCTGCTGCCGTCGAGCGAGACCAGCTGGATGCTGTTGGCGAGCGTGACGCGCACTTCGGTGTAGACGCCGGCGGCGACGTTCGCCGTCGCCATCAACTGGCCGACCGCGGCGAGCGACGACAGGTTGACGACCGCGGGCGCGGCGGTCGCGTCGAGCAGCGTCACCTCGGCGCCGCTGCCGTCGACGGCGGTGATCGTCTCGATCGAGACCCAGACTTTCGAGTACTCGGTGGCGAGGTTGTCGGTGATGTAGGTCTGGAGCGGCACCGACTGGGCCTGCGCCGAGCTGCCCGCCGAGGCCGTCGCGTCGACGCCGCCACCGACGCCGCCGCACGCGGCGAGGAATGCCGCGCAGGCGAGTTGAAGGGCGAGCAGGCGCGAAGGCTGCGACGCGGATGTCGTTGTTCTGAGTTTCATTGAGCGGCTCCGGGGAGGTTGCGCGGACCGAGACGTTCGATCGCGGCGGCATCCTAGGAGCGCGCTTTCGTTGCCGAGACCGCGTTCGGCGCCTCGCCGCGCCGACTGCGACATCCGTCGCAGCGCGAGCGCCGCGGCGCGACGCGCGGTCGCGGCGCGGCGATGGGCGGCGCGCGCGCCCTTCGACGTGCGGTCGAAAGGCGCGGACCGGCGGGCTCAAGTTCGCGCCGTGGCCAGGCGGCGCGCCGCGCTCAGGCTCTCAGCAGGTCGTTCTGCTCTTCGGCGACGAGGCGCTCGAGGATGCGGCGCGCCTCGAATCCGCCCATGTCGATGTTGAGCCGCATCAGGTGCCGGCTCGGCTGCTCGGTGAGGTTTCTCTGCTGCGCTTCGAGGATGCCGATGTCCTCGCCGAAGATCGCGGCCTGGCCCGAGCGGATCGTCTCGGTGAGGGCCTGGTCCTCGATGTTGAAGTTGCGCGCCATGCCCCAGAAATACCAGATCGAGATGTCGGTCTCCGGGGTGATGAAATCGACGACGACGCTCGACACCTTGCGATCGGCCGGCGCCTCGTGGCCGCCGTGGCCGGCGTGGGCGACGCCGACCTCGATCATCACGTGGCTCGGCGGCGTGAATCGGCAGATCTGCCAGCGGTCGACCGGAACGTCATCGGCGAGATGGTTGCCGCGCAAGGCGGCACGCCAGAACGGCGGCGCCGCGATGTTCGTCATGAAGCGGCTCGTGATCGCCGAGTCGCCCTCGACGCGCGTCGCCGGCGCAGCCTCCTCGATCTCGGGCTGGCCGATGCTGGTGGCGTGAACGTAGGTCTCGTGCGTCAGGTCCATCAGGTTGTCGATCATCAGCCGGTAGTCGCAGTCGACGTGGAACAGGCCGCCGGCATGCGTCCACTCGGGGCTCTCGGCCCATGGCAGGCGATGCAGCCGCGCCGGGTCGGCGGCGCTCTTGTCGCCCGGCCAGACCCAGACGAAGCCATGGCGCTCGACCACCGGGAACGACTTGATCGTCGGCCGGACGCGTTGGCCCGGCATGGCGACGCAGCGGCCGTCGCCGCCCATGACCAGGCCGTGGTAGCCGCAGACGATGCGGCCGTCGTCGCGCACCCGGCCGAGCGAGAGCGGGGCGCCGCGGTGCGGGCAGAAGTCCTCGAGCGCCGAGACGGCGCCGCCTTCGCTGCGGAAGAGGACCATGCGGTTACCGCAGATCGTCCGGCCGAGCGGACGGCCGGCGATCTCGTCGGCGGTGCAGGCGACGTACCAGGCGTTGCGAACGTACATGGAACCTCCGCCGCCCGCCCTCGCGGCGGACGCCCGATGCTTATACCGCCGTCGACGTCGCCGAGGATGCGCCGCCGCCGGCCCGGCGCCGCCACCGCGGCGCGCCGGCTCAGCGGCTGGCCGTCTTGCCGCTCTTGACCGACGCGTCGGTCGTCTGCGCCATCTTCAGATGGTCTTCGAGCGTCGGCAGCGTCTTGGCGGCGAATCCCTTCAGGTCGCTGTCGCGGCCCGAGCTCGCTTGCTTCTTGAAGTCGGCGACGTCTTCCTTGTGGTCGGCGACCATGTCGTCCATGTAGGCGCGATCGAACTGCGCGCCCGAGAGCTTCTGCAGCTTGGCCATCGTGCTCTTGTGCTTGGCGTCGAGATCGCTCGGCAGGGTCAGGCCCTTCGCGCTCGCGACCTGCTTCAGCTCGTCGTTGGCCTTGGAATGGTCGTCGACCATGCGCGCGCCGAACTGCTTGACCTGGTCGCTCGAGGCCTTCTGCTGCGCCAGCTTGCCGAGCTCGACCTCGGCCATGCCGCCGATCGCGGCCTTCTGCGCGAACGCCTTGTCGGCGGCAGCGACCGCGGCGCCGCCGCTCTTGCCCGCGGCAGGCGCCGAAGCGCCGGTGCCCTGCGCGGCCGAACCGGCGCTTGCAGCAAGGAGGGCGAGCCCCATGCCGATGGAAAGGATCGAGAGACGGACGTTCTGATGAGGCGACATGCGCTGCTCCTTGAAGTGGATGCAGCGGTTCGGCAAACGCTGTGCCGCGCGAGCCGAAGGTGCCGGCGGCTTCGAGCCGGCGTCGTCAGGCGAATGCCGCGTCAGGCCGTCGAGTCGTCCTGGGCGTGACGCGCCAGGGCGATCAGCCCGGCGACGATCGCGCCCGCCGCGGCGAGGCCGAGGGCGGCGCGCGCCGGCTCCTCTTTCGCGTAGGCGGCGGCGGCGTCGAGCTGCGGCTTGATCTTGTCGACCATCGGGCCGGCCTGCTCGCGCACTCTCTTCAAGGCGTCGGCCATCGACTCGGAGACGCTCTCGGTCGCGGCCGAGGCGCGTTTTTGCGTCGTCTCGAGCGCCGCGACGGCGCGCTTCTGGGCCGCGTCGAGCGCGTCGGCGGCCATCGTCTGGGCGCTGTCGGCGAGGTCGAGCGCGGCCTCGCGGATCGCCGCCATCGCCGACAGGCCGGGCGCCTGCGAGCGGCTGCCACCCGAGCGGACGAGCAGGGCGACCAGGCCCATGAGCGCGGCACCGGCCGCGGCCGAGATGAGGAGCGCCTTGGCCGGCTCCTCGCGGGCGTAGGTCGCGACTGCGGCGATCTGCGGCTGGATCCGCTGGACGACGGCGTCGGCCTGGTCGCGCAGCTTCTGCACGGCGGTCTGGCCGTCGCCGCTGTCGGCATCGGCATCCGTGTCGGACGGTCTGGCGGCGGTGGAGGTGGTGGTGGCCATGGCGTTCTCGCGGCAGGATGGAGCGGCGAAGTGTCGCTCGGTTCGCAACGTTATTTCAGGCCCGTCGTGCAGTATGTGGGACAAGTCGGCAGCCGCCGGTAAGACAGCGCCGACGAGGGGAAGGCGACTCTGAATATCATCGCCTCTTCCCCCGCCGTCCTCCCGGGTCCACCGCGCCCGCCGCGCACCTCCCATGTCGATCGTCCAGCTCGCGCTGAAGCGTCCGTACACGTTCATCGTGATGGCGATGCTCATCGTCCTGGCGACGCCGTTCGCGCTGCTCAACATGGCGACCGACATCTTCCCGGAGATCAACATCCCGGTGATCTCGATCGTCTGGAACTACACCGGCCTGCCGGCGACCGAGATGGGCAACCGGATCTCGGCCCAGAACGAGCGCAGCCTGACGACGACGGTGAGCGACATCGAGCACATCGAGTCGACCTCGCTCGCCGGCATCGCCATCATCAAGGTCTTCTTCCAGCCGACCGCGAACATCCAGACCGCGATCGCGCAGGTGGTGGCGATCGAGCAGGCGCAATTGCGCCAGCTGCCGCCGGGAATCACGCCGCCGCTGGTCATCAAGTACTCGGCGTCGAGCATCCCGGTCGTGCAGCTCGGCATGTCGAGCCCGACCTTGTCCGAGCAGGCGGTGTTCGATGCCGCCGTCAACACGCTCAGGCCGCAGCTGATCACGATCCCCGGCGTCGCGATCCCGTTTCCGTACGGCGGCAAGAACCGGCTGATCTCGGTCGACCTCGACATGCAGGCGCTGCAGGCGCGCGGCCTCGCGCCCGCCGACGTCGTCAACGCCGTCAACCTGCAGAACGTGATCCTGCCGTCGGGCACCGCCAAGTTCGGCGACACCGAGTACACGGTGCGGATGAACGGCTCGCCGGAAGCGATCGCCGGCCTCAACGACCTGCCGGTCAAGACCTCGGCGGGCGGAACCACGACTTACCTGCGCGACGTCGCCTACGTCCGCGACGGCTTCTCGCCGCAGACCAACATCGTCCGCAAGGACGGCGTGCGCGGCGTCCTGCTGTCGGTGCTGAAGAACGGCGGCGCCTCGACGCTCGACATCGTCGCCAACCTGCGCGCGATCCTGCCGCGCGTGCAGGCGATCCTGCCCGCCGACGTCAAGGTGACGCCGCTCTTCGACCAGTCGGTGTTCGTCAAGGCGGCGGTGCAGGGCGTCGTCGTCGAGGCGCTGATCGCCGCCGGCCTGACGGCGGTGATGGTGCTGCTCTTCCTCGGCAACTGGCGCTCGACGCTGATCATCGCGCTGACGATCCCGCTCTCGATCCTGGCCTCGATCCTGGTCCTGCAGGCGCTCGGCGAGACGCTCAACCTGATGACGCTCGGCGGCTTGGCGCTCTCGGTCGGCATCCTGGTCGACCAGGCGATCGTGACGATCGAGAACATCGAGCGCCATCTGCACCTCGGCCAGCCGCTCGAGGAGGCGATCGTCATCGGCGCCGGCGAGATCGGCGTGCCGGCGTTCGTCTCGACGCTCTGCATCTGCATCGTCTTCGTGCCGATGTTCTTCCTCTCCGGCGTCGCCCGCTTCCTGTTCGTCCCGCTCGCCGAGGCCGTGGTGATCGCGATGATCGCGTCGTACATCCTGTCGCGGACGCTCGTGCCGACGCTGGTCATGCTGCTGATGCGCGGCACGCACGGCGAAGGCAGACCCGACGACGCGGCGCGGCCGAGCCCGCTGCAGCGCGTCTACCGCGCCTTCGACCGCCAGTTCGAGCGCGTCCGCGGCTCCTACACCGTCGCGCTGTCGTCGCTGCTCGAGAAGCGCGGCGTCTTCGGCGTCGCCTTCCTCGCCTTCTGCCTGCTCTCGTGCGGCCTGTTTCCGTTCCTCGGCCGCGACTTCTTTCCGAGCGTCGACGCCGGCCTGATCCGCCTGCACCTGCGCGCGCCGACCGGCACCCGGATCGAGGAGACGGCGCGCCTCGCCGACGACGTCGAGGTCGCCATCCGCCAGCTCGTCCCGAAGGACCAGCTCGAGACGATCCTCGACAACCTCGGCGTTCCGAACAGCGGCATCAACCTGTCGTACAGCAACGCCGGGACGATCGGCACGCTCGACGGCGAGATCCAGCTGGCGCTGAAGGAAGGGCACCGGCCGACCGAGGAGTTCGTGACCCTGCTGCGCGCCGAGCTGCCGAAGCGATTCCCGGGCATCGAATTCTTCTTCCAGCCCGCCGACATCGTCACCCAGATCCTCAACTTCGGCCTGCCGGCCGCGATCGACGTGCAGCTCACCGGCAACGACCAGCAGGCCAACGCCGCGCTCGCCGCCGACCTCGTCAAGAAGATCAAGCAGATTCCCGGCGCCGTCGACGCGCACGTGCACCAGCGCCTCGACGCGCCCGCGGTCAACCTGCAGATGGACCGGACGCGGCTGCAGCAGATGGGCCTGTCGGCGCAGAACGTCGGCCAGAACGTCCTCGTCTCGCTCTCGGGCAGCTCGCAGACGGCGCCGGCGTTCTGGCTCAATCCGGCCAACGGCGTCGTCTACTCGATCGCCGTGCAGGCGCCGCAGTACCGCGTCGATTCGCTCGACGCGCTCCTCAACGTGCCGGTCGCCGGCACCGGCGGCCCGGGCACCTCGACCGCGGCGGCGTCGACGCAGCTGCTCGGCAACCTCGTCGAGGCGACGTCGGCGCGCCAGGCCGCGGTCGTCTCGCGCTACAACATCCTGCCGGCGATCGACGTCTACGTCAGCGTCCAGGGCACCGACCTCGCCAGCGTCGCCGCGAAAGTGCAGACGCTCGTCGACGAGGTCCGGCCGAAGCTGCCGCGCGGCAGCCAGATCGCGCTGCGCGGCCAGGTGCAGACGATGCAGGCGTCGTTCATCGGCCTCGGCGTCGGTCTGGCGATGGCGATCGTCCTCGTCTACCTTCTGATCGTCGTCAACTTCCAGTCGTGGATCGACGCCGTGATCATCGTCGCCGCCCTGCCCGCGGCGCTCGCCGGCATCGCCTGGATGCTCTTCATCAGCGGCACGACGCTGTCGGTGCCGGCGCTCACCGGCGCGATCATGACGATGGGCGTCGCCACGGCGAACAGCATCCTGCTCATTTCGTTCGCGCGCCAGCGCCAGCAGGAGGGCGTCGCGCCCGCGCTGGCCGCGCTCGAGGCCGGTGCGACGCGCATCCGGCCGGTGCTGATGACGGCGCTGGCGATGATCATCGGCATGATTCCGATGGCGCTCGGCCTCGGCGAAGGCGCCGAGCAGAACGCGCCGCTCGGCCGCGCCGTCATCGGCGGCCTGCTGTTCGCGACGGTGTCGACGCTGCTCTTCGTGCCGGTCGTCTTCGCCGGCGTCCATGACCGGCTGGCGCGCCGCCACGCGGCGCGCGCCGCGCGCGCGGGCGTCGCGTCGGCACCGTTGTTGCAGGAGGGCTGATCGATGGCCGATCACCCCAAGCCCGCCGACTCCCCGCCGCCTCCGCCGCCAGTCGACGCGGCGCAGCGCGCGCGCGTCGCCCGCGGCACGCGCATCGCGGTCATCGTCGTCCTGGTGCTGCTCGCCGTCGGCGCCGGCCGGACGATCCTCGGCCGGATGGCGAACGCCAAGATCCTCGAGGGCAACGTCGCCGAGGGCACCGTGCAGTACGTCAAGACGACGGTCGCCAGGGCCAGCGCGGGCGGCCAGACGCTGGCCCTGCCCGGGTCGCTGCAAGGCTTCCAGCAGGCGCCGCTGGCGGCGCGCTCGGCCGGCTACGTCAAGCGCTGGACCCGCGACATCGGCAGCCACGTCGCCAAGGGCGAGCTGCTCGCGGTGATCGAATCGCCCGAGATCGACCAGCAGCTGTCGCAGGCCGAAGCGGCGCGCCAGCAGACCGCGGCGAGCCTGGGGCTGGCCAAGAGCACGGTCGAGCGCTGGGAGGCGCTGCGCAAGAAGGACGTCGTCTCGCAGCAGGAGCTCGACGAGCGGCGCAGCGGCCAGACCCAGGCCGTCGCCAACCTCGCCGCCGCCGACGCAAACGTCCAACGGCTGCGCCAGCTGCAGGGCTTCACGCGGATCACGGCGCCGTTCGACGGCGTCATCACGCGGCGGAACGTCGACGTCGGCGACCTCATCGATTCGAGCGGCAAGACGCTCTTCGTGCTGACGCAGATGGATCCGCTGCGCGTCTACGTCAACGTGCCGCAGTCGTACGCGCAGCTGGTGCGGGCCGGGCAGAAGGTCGTCGTCACCCAGTCCGAGCTGCGTGGCCAGTCGTTTTCCGGCGAGGTCGCGCGCACCGCCGCGTCGATCGACCCGACGACGCGGACAATGCAGGTCGAGATCGCCTTGCCGAACAAGAACGGCACCCTGCTGCCGGGCGCGTACGTCCAGGTCGAGCTGCCGCTCGCCGGCAATCGCATGCTCGTCGTGCCAACCAACGTGCTGCTCTTTCGCGGCGAGGGAACACGCGTCGCCGTCGTCGATTCGGCCAACCGCGTCCACCTCAAGCCGGTCACCCTCGGCCGCAACCTCGGCGAATCGATCGAGGTCGTCGACGGCGTCGCCGCCGGCGAGCGACTCGTCGTCAATCCGTCCGATTCGCTCGGCGAAGGCGAGACCGTCGCCATCGCCGCGGCGGACGACGGCGCTGCCGCGAGCGGCGCGCGCGCCGGCCGGCCCGCCGCCAAGGCGCTGCCGTGACGCGGCAGCGCCTGCGCGCGCGCGAAGGCGCGAGCGCCCGGATGGGCGCGATCGGCGCGGCCGCCGCCTGCGTCGTCGGGCTCGCCGGCTGCGTCGTCGGCCCGAACTACGCGCGTCCCGCGGTCGAGACGCCGCCGGCGTGGAAGCTCGAGGCGCCGTGGCGCGCGGGAACGCCCGACGACGCCGCGCCGAAGGGCCCGTGGTGGCAGCGCTTCGGCGATTCCCGCCTCGACGCGCTGCAGGCGCAGGCGATGGCGCAGAGCCCGACGATCGCGCTCGCGAGCGCGCGTCTCGCCCAGGCGCGGGCGGTCGTCGCCGCGACCACGGCGGGCCTGTTGCCGAGCGCGAGCCTGGGCGCACGCGCGACGCGCCAGCGCATCTCGGCGAACCGCCCGCTCGCCAACTACAGCTCGCCCAACTTCGCGACGGTGCAGAACGACGCGCTCCTCTCGCTCGCGGTCAGCTACGAGTTCGATCTCGCCGGCCGGGTCCAGCGCACCGTCGAGGGAGTTCGCGCCAGCGCCGAGCAGGCGGCGGCCGACTTCGAGAACACGCGGCTCCTGCTCGGCACCGATCTCGCGACTGCGTACTTCAACCTGCGCGCGATCGACATCGAGCTCGACGTCGTGGCGCGCTCGCTCGACCTGCAGCAGCGCTCGCTCGATTTCGTCAGGACCCGGCACGACCTCGGCGCGGCCTCGGGCCTGGACGTCGCCCAGCAGCAGGCCTTGCTCGACACGACGCTGACCCAGCTCGACCTGCTGCGGCGCCAGCGCGGCCCGTTCGAGCACGCGGTCGCGACGCTGGCCGGAACGCCGGCGCCGTCGTTCACGCTCGCGCCCGACATCCGCGAGCTGACGCCGCCGACGGTGCCGCTCGGCGTCCCTTCCGACGTGCTCGAGCGCCGCCCCGACGTCGCCTCGGCCGAGCGGGCGATGGCGGCGGCGAATGCGCAGATCGGCATCGCCACGTCGGCCTACTACCCCAGCATCACGATCGCGCCCAACGTCGGCTTCGAAAGCCGTTCGCTCGCCGGCCTGTTCGACGCGCCGAGCCTGCTCTGGTCGATCGGCGCGCAGGTGGCCCAGCCGCTCTTTTCCGGCGGCCGGCTCGATGCCAACGTCGACTTCGCGCGCGCCAACTACGACGCCACGGTCGCGAGCTACCGGCGCACGGTGCTGACGGCGATGCAGGAGGTCGAGGACGGCATCACCAGCCTGGCGGCGCTCGAGAGCGCCGACCGGCAGTCGCGCACCGCGGTCGAGACGTCGCGTCTCGTGCTCGAGCTCGCGACCGCGCGCTACGAGGGTGGCGCGACGACCTACCTCGACGTCATCACCGCGCAGCAGGCGCTCCTCGCCGCCGAACGGCTCGCGGCGCAGCTCTCGGGCCAGCGACTCCTCACGTCGGTCTTTCTCATCAAGGCGCTCGGCGGCGACTGGGAGCGACCCGCGCGTCTGGTCGGCGGCTAGGGCCTGTTCCCGCCTCGGCCGGGCGAGGGTTGAAGTCGCACGAGCCGGCCTCAGCTTTGCGTCATGGCGCCGCCGAAGCGGGGCCCGAAAGACCCTCCCATGAACGCCCCCCGCACCGAATCCCTGCACGCCCGCATCGAGACGCTGATCGCCCTGGCGCGGCTGCTCGAGCGCGTCGAGGCGAGCCCGAAGGCAGTCGGCGCCGACCCCTACCGGGCGCTCGTCCTCCAGATCAAGGCCGCGCTCGCCGCGCCGGTGCCTTCGGCGCCGCTGCAGGCGATCCTCAGCGCCCATCCGGCGACGGCCGAGATCTACGAGAACATGAACTACGAGACCTCCGGGCTGTCGCGCTCGCCGCTCGAGCGCTCGGTCGCGACCGAGATGCTGGCGACCCGGCTGCTCGACGAGATCGCGCACCGCCCGTCGCGCGCCTGAGCGCGCCGCCGGCCGCGCGGCGGCCGTGCCTCAGAGCTTGGGGATGCGCAAGGTCTTGCTGATCATCAAGGTGCCCGACAGCGCGAACAGCAGGACCAGCGGATGGAGCTCGGCGCCGGCCACGGTCCAGCTGCCGCCGTAGAGCGCGGCGCCGATCCGGCCGTGCCAGACCGCCCACGCGAGCACCGCGGTGAGGAGCACGCTGGTCGGGATCGGCGTTCCCTCGAAGTACTTGACCTTGTCGCCGCCGTCCGCGAGCGACTCGGCGGTGACGTTGTAGCGCGCCAGCCGCGACACGCCGCAGCAGACGAAGTAGACGAGGACGACGGCGTCCCACGCCCCCGCCATGCCGCAGGCGAAGGCGAGGGCGGCGGGAGCGACGCCGAACGAGATCACGTCGGCGAGCGAGTCGAGCTCGCGGCCGAGCGCCGACGCGGTCCGGCGCCAGCGCGCGATCCGGCCGTCGATGACGTCGAAGACGAGCGCCGCCGGGGCGAAGGCGGCGGCGACGAGCAGGTCGCCGGCGTCGCGCGTGACGAGCGATCGCATCGCCATCAGCACCGCGGCGACACCGCACGCGGCGTTGCCGAGCGTGAAGAAGTCCGCGAGGTGGAAGCCGCGGATCATCGAGAAGTGCCGGCGCGGCGCGGTCGGGCGGGTGTCCATGCTCGGTCCTCGTCGTTGCACGCCGCGGCTGCGGCGCGTGGCGCGAGTGTTCGTCATTCGCGCGCGCTCGTCTGCCGGCGATTTCCCACAGCGGAACGCGCCCTCGGCGGGTCGCGCGGCCAGCGCCGATCGTCTCCACTGGATCCCGCGCCGCGCCGATCGGCGCCACAGGAGACATGACATGAGCACACGGTCGTCGAGCCCGTCCGTCAACTCTGCCGAGGACCAGCGCGAAGCGCTCGCCGAGTCGGAGAAGCAGGCCAACGAGAACCAGTTCCGCGAAGAGAACGAGGAGAAGATCGTCGAGATCCCGCCGGTCGACAAGGACGAGCGGCCGATCCGCGGCCTCGATCCGAAGTAGCGGCCTCTAGTCCTCCTCGGCCCAGGCATAGCCGTCGCGGGCGACGAGCGCGCTCGCCGCCGCCGGGCCCCAGGTGCCGGCGGCGTAGGGCCGCAGCGGCGGCGCGTCGTCGCGGCGCCACGCCTCGAGGACCGGCTCGACCCAGCGCCACGCCTCTTCCTGCTCGTCGCTGCGAACGAAGAGATTGAGCCGGCCGGCGATCACGTCGAGAAGCAGCCGCTCGTACGCGCCGACGCGGTTCTCGGCGAACGCCTTGTCGAAGTCGAGGTCGAGCGAGACCGGCGCGAGCGCCTCGGCCTGGCCGGCGCCCTTGGCGGCGAGCAGGTGCAGCTCGAGGCCGTCTTCGGGCTGCAGCTTGATGACCAGCTTGTTCGGAGGATTCGCGCCCGGGAAGAGCGTGTGCGGCGTGCGCCTGAAGTTGACGACGATCTGCGCGTCGCGCTCGGCCAAGCGCTTGCCGGTGCGCAGGTAGAACGGCACGCCGGCCCAGCGCCAGTTCTGCACCTCGGTGCGCAGGGCGACGAAGGTCTCGGTCGTGCTGCTCCGCGGCACCTTGTCTTCCTCGAGGAAGCCGGGCACCGGCCTGGCGTCGACGGTGCCGGCGCGGTACAGGCCGCGGACGACGTCGCGGCCGACGCTGTCGGGAGTGAACGGCTTGAGCGAGCGCAGCACCTTCAGCTTCTCGTCGCGGATCGCGTCGGCGACCATCCGCGACGGCGGCTCCATCGCCACCATCGTCAGGAGCTGCAGCGCGTGGTTCTGGATCATGTCGCGCAGCGCGCCGGTGCGGCTGTAGAAATCGCCGCGCGTGCCGACGCCGATCGATTCGGCGATCGTGATCTGCACGTTGGCGATGCACTCGCGCCGCCAGAGCGGCTCGAACAGGACGTTGCCGAAGCGCAGCGCCATCAGGTTCTGCACCGCCGGCTTGCCGAGGTAGTGGTCGATCCGGTATTCCTGCGCCTCGCTGAACACCGAGCGGACGACGCGGTTGATCTGCTGCGCGCTGGCCAAGTCATGGCCGAGCGGCTTCTCGAGGACGACGCGCACGTTCGGGCCGTTCAGCGCGGCGGCGCCGAGCTGGGCGCAGACGACCGGGAAGAGGTCGGGGCTGGTCGCCAGGTACATGACGACGACGTCGGCCGGCGCGGCCCGGCCGATCGGCGCCGCCAGCCAGTCGCGCAGGCGCGCGTAGTCGGCGGATTGCGAGAGGTCGAGGCGAAGGTGATGGAGAAGGGCGGCGAAGCGGTCGAACTCCTCGTCGCTCGGCCGCTTCGCGTCCTCGACCTCGTGGAAGCGGTCCTTCAGCCAGGCGCGGTAGCCGTCGTCGTCGAGCTCCTGGCGCGAGATCGCGAGGATGCGGCCGCCCTCGGGCAGCTTGCCGTGGCGCCAGGCCTGGAACAGCGCCGGCATCAGCTTTCGCCACGTCAGGTCGCCGGTGCCGCCGAAGAGAACCAGGTCGAAAGCCATGGGGAGAGGATACGATGCCGCGCCGACCCGATGGGTCGGACCAGGCCGCGCGACGACGGCCGAAGCGGAGGAATGCATGAAGAAGACATCGGCGCGCCGGGTCCTGCTCATCGTCGGCCTGGCCTGCGCGGCGTCGGTCGCGGCCCAGCCGCAGCCCGGGCAGGTGAACGTGATCTGCTCGGTCCAGGCCGACTGGTGCAACATGATCCAGACCGTGTTCGCGAAGACGACCGGGATCAAGGTCAACATGTCGCTCAAGGGCTCGGGCGAGGCGCTGGCCCAGCTGATCGCCGAGAAGGCGAACCCGAAGACCGACGTCTGGTTCGGCGGCACCGGCGACCCGCACCTGCAGGCCGCGGAAAGCGACCTGACGATGGAGTACCGGTCGCCGACGCTCGCCCAGCTGCAGCCGTGGGCGCAGCAGCAGGCGAAGCAGTCGGGCTACAAGACCGTCGGCATCTATTCCGGGCCGCTCGGCTTCGGCTACAACACCGAGCTCCTCGCCAAGAAGAAGCTCGCCGTGCCGAGGAGCTGGGCCGATCTCCTCAAGCCCGAATACAAGGGCGAGATTCAGGTCGCCAACCCGGCGTCGAGCGGCACCGCCTACACGATGGTCGCGACGCTCGTCCAGCTGATGGGCGAGGACAAGGCCTTCGACTACATGAAGGGCCTGCACAGGAACATCGGCCAGTACACGCGCTCGGGCACCGGGCCGATCAAGGCGGTGGCGCGCGGCGAAACGGCGGTCTCGATCAGCTTCGTCCACGACGGCCCGGGCGAAAAGCTCCAGGGCTTTCCGGTCGAGACGGTGACGCCGGCCGAAGGAACCGGCGCCGAGATCGGCTCGATGTCGATCGTCAAGGGCGCCAAGAACTTCGAGCAGGCCAGGAAGTTCTACGAATGGGCGCTGACGGCGCAGGCGCAGCAGTTCGGCGCCGCCACCCGGCAGTACCAGCTGCCGTCGAACAAGACGACGCCGGTCGACCCGCACGTTCCCGACTTCAGGAAGATCAGGCTGATCGACTACGACTACGCGAAGTACGGCGCGAGCGCCGAGCGGCGCAGGCTGATCGCGAAGTGGGAGAAGGACGTCAACTCGCTGCCGCGCTGAAGCGCATCGGCGACGCTCGCTCGTCAACGGAGATCCGGATGAACAGACTCGCATCGCTGTGCGGCCTCGTCGGCGCGCTTCTCGTCTCGGCCGCTTCGGCCCAGGTCGCGGTGCAGGCGGCGGCCGACCAGCAGGCGCTGCTCGCCAGCGCCGATGCGCGCCTCGCCGCCAACAAGCGCCTCGTCTACGACTTCTGGCGCGAGGTCTTCGAGGGCGCGCACATGGAGCTCGCCGACAAGTACCTGGCCGAGTCGTACATCCAGCACAACCCGAACGTGCCGACGGGACGCGCGGCGTTCATGGCCTTCTTCGCCAGGGTCGCGCAGCCGAAGCCGATCGAGGCGCGCATCAAGGCGCCGCTCGTCGCCGTCGTCGCCGAGGGCGACCTCGTCGTCCTCAGCTTCGCGCGCGAAGGCACCGACCCGAAGGACGCGACGAAGAAGTACAGCACGACCTGGTTCGACATGTTCCGGATCGACAACGGCAGGATCGCCGAGCACTGGGACCCGGCGCCGAAGCAGTAGCGGCCGCGAAGCGCGCGTGGCGGCGACGATGGCGCGCGATGACCGGTCGGCGGCGGCGTGGCTCGCCGTCGGCGTCGCCTCGTTCACGCTCTTGCCGTGGTACTTCCTCGCCGACAAGAGCGTGGCACAGGCGCTCGCCGACGTCTGGGGCGCGGCCGACAGCGCCAGCGCAGTCGTGCAGGCGGCGCGATACGGCAGGCCGTGGCTGTGGCTCGTGGCGATCGGTCTTGGCGTCGCCTTCATCGGCACGCGCGCCGGCGCGCGGCGACGTCAGGGCGTGCTCGTCGCCGCCGGATCGCTGCTCGCGCTCGGCGCCGTCCTCGTCGGCGGCTTCGCGATCGGCGCGACCGGCTGGTCGTTCGGCGTCCTGACGCGATGGTTCGGCGCGCTGCCCGCGGGCCAGCCCGGCCTCGGCCTCGGCGGCGCCCTGACGCTGATCGCGTCGTCGATCCTGCTCGGCATCGGCGTCGCCCGGCTCGGCTGGGTGCGTGGCGACGCGTTCACGGCGAGCGCGATCGTCGTCTGCAGCGCCCTGCTGCTCCTCTTCGTCGCCTGGCCGGTCGCGCGCGCGCTCGCCGGCGCCTTCGTCGACGAGTCGGGCCAGCCGTCGCTCGCTGACCTCGCCGGGCGCATCGGCAACGAGCGCACCTGGGGCCTCTCGTGCCTGGCCGGCGGCGTGCGCTGCGGCGTCGCCTGGAACACGCTCTTCCTCGCCCTGCTGACGGCGACCGGGACGACGATCCTCGGCACCCTCATCGCCCTCCTCGCCGAGCGCGGCTCGGCGCGCCTGAAGCGCCCGCTGAACGCGCTCGCGCTGCTGCCGATCATCACGCCGCCCTTCGTCGTCGGCCTCGGCCTCATCCTCCTCTTCGGCCGCGCCGGCATCGTCAACCAGGTCCTCGAATCCGTCTTCGGCATCACGCCGTCGCGCTGGTTCTACGGCCTCTTCGGCATCTGGCTGGCGCAGCTGTTCGCGTTCACGCCGATCGCCTTCATGATCGTGCGCGGCGTCGTCGCCGGCATCAGCCCCTCGCTCGAGGAGGCGGCGCAGACGCTGCGCGCCGACCGCCGCACCGCGTTCTTCACGATCACCCTGCCGCTGCTGAAGCCGGGGCTGGCGAACGCCTTCCTGGTCGGCTTCATCGAAAGCATCGCCGACTTCGGCAACCCGATCGTCGTCGGCGGCCAGTTCTCGGTGCTCTCGACCGACGTCTTCTTCGCGATCGTCGGCGCGCAGTTCGACCAGGGCCGCGCCGCATCGCTGGCGCTGATCCTCTGCGCCTTCGCGCTGGCGGTGTTCTGGGCCCAGCAGCGGCTGCTGCGCGGCGCCGGCTTCGCGACCCTGACCGGCAAGGGCGACGGCGGCGTGCCGATGCGCCTGCCGTCCGGGCTGCA
>DASYKC010000103.1:0-16386 GCA_035995885.1 Caldimonas sp.
CACCGGCGTGCGCCTGCGCAGCGTTCCGTTCGGCGGCGACAGGATGAAGGCCCTGCTCAAGGCTTGATTCGCACGACGGCGGTCAGCGCGACGCCGGCACGCGTCCCGCGATCGCGTTGGCGCGCGCGCTGCAGGTGATCCGGCCCCTGTCGTCGGGCTTCATCCGCGCCCGCAGCCGGTCCTGCAGCAACCGCAGATCGGCGGCGGGCATCGCCGCGAGTCGCGGCGCCAGGCGCGGACCCGTCTGTGCGATCTTCCAGAACGAATCGAAGTCGGCGAAGCTGCGCTCGACGGCGATCTCGCGCGTCTCGATCTCCACCAGCCCGGCGCCGGCCCAGAGCGCGCGCATCGTCGCCAGCCGCGAGGCCTCGACGCTCGGCGGCCAGAGCGGCGCCGGGCCGAGCGTCGCCATCTCCTCCTGCAGCATGGCGAAAGGAAAGCCGCCGCCGAGGATGTCCCACGCGTACGCCGAGACACTGCCGCCCGGCCGCACGACCCGCGCCATATCGGCGACGGACTTGGCGGGATCGGGGACGAAGAAGATCACCAGCGCCATGACGGCGGCATCGAAGGCGCCGTCGGCGCTCGGGAGGGCCATCGCGTCGCCGATGTCGAAGCGGACCGGGCCTCGCGCCAGCCGCTCGCGCGCGAAGGCGATCTGCTCGGCCGACGGGTCGATGCCGTGCACGGCCACCGGCGCACAGCGCTCGACCAGCATCTCGGTGAAGGCGCCGTTGCCGCAGCCGACGTCGATCCAGCGCAGCTGCGCGGCGGGCGCCAGCCAGTTCAGGAAGACGTCGCCGACGAGGCGGCTCCACTTGCCCATGAACTCTTCATACGCGGCGCCGTCGTAGAAGCGGATCTGCGGTGCTTCCATCGGCTACACCCAGACCTGGAGGACATAGTCGAACGGCGCTTGCGAATTGAAGAGGTCGACGCGCTGGAGCCTGATCTTCAGCGCGCCGGCGCCGTCGCGGACCAGCGTGTGCCGATAGCCGCCGCCGAAGTGGCGCACCTGGTCGCGCCTCAGCTCCATCATCTGGAAGCGCGAGCGCACCTCGATCGACGTCGCCGTCGCCGACTCGACGGCGACGTGGCTGACCAGGTGGTGGGTTTCCCACATCGGCGCCTGCGACCAGGCGTTGGGGTGCGAGACGCGGCCCTTCCGGATCTCCATCATCAGCTTGTCCTCGGCGAAGATCGACGGCGACCCTTCCCATTCGGTCTGCTCCTTCGTGACCGGCATCCAGTAGACGCCGTCGGCAGCGAAGAGGTCGATGAACGCCTGCCAATGCTTGCCGTCGAGGAGCTCGGCCTGGCGATAGAGGAACTGCTCGACCTCGCGCTGAACGTCGCCGGCGACGACCAGGCCGGCCTTCGGCAGCGCGTCGTCGGCGCTGTCGACGGTGCCCGCCCGCGCGCGCGGCGAGTGGTCGGGCGCGACCCGTTGCGCTCCGGTCGGTGCCGCGTCGCCCGCCTCGATCACGACCTCCTGCGCGAGCAGGTGCTCGAAGTCCGGTCCCGCGCTCGGGATCGCGCGGGTCGTGCCGCTGTCTTTCGCGTTCGCCATCGTCGCCTCCGTCACGCCGCCTGCATGTAGCTCGACCACGCCTTGAACTGGTTCCGCATCACCGCCTCCGAGGTGCCGTGGTTCGAGTAGGTGACGCCGTTCTCTTCGCGGTCGTCGCCGAAGTAGCGGTGAAAGCTCACCCAGTCGCCGCCGTTCGACTGCAGGCCCCACTGGCCCTTGGTCCAGTTCTCGAGGTCGTCGGCGTTGATCATCGTCGCCGGCGAGTTGACGAGGTTGTAGTACCAGAGGCTGCGTCGATAGATCGCCTCGGGCGCGCCCTTGAGGCGGAAGTGCCAGATCTCCGACATCGTCTTGTCGGGCCCGACCGGGCGCAGGCACCTGAGCTGCTGCAGCGGCGACTGCACCGAGAGATACGGATAGACGAGGACGTGGTGGATGCTGCGCGAGAGGTACTCCTCGGTCTTCGCCTCGCCGTAGGCCTGCCTCAGCAGCGCCTCGTACTCGAGCGTGTCGGGATCGCGCGGGCGCAGGCCCATGTAAGCCTTGAGGATGCCGTGGCCGTGCGGGAAGTTGATCGTCTGCACGGAGTCCCACTGCTCGAAGCTCGACGCGAAGGTCGAGAGGTAGTGGTAGTAGAGCGGCGCCGCGCCGGTCTCGGCCTTGAGGCGCTTCTCGACCCGGCCCGCCGAGATGCCGGTCGACTGGTGCGTCACCGACGGGTGGAGCGCGTCGAGCTGGTTCTCCATGAAGAACTTCCAGTTCGAGTGCTGCATGACGCGATGGCAGATCGGCACGATCTCGACCTCGCCGAGCGGCGAGCGGTCGCACATGTCGTCGAAGGCGATCTTGGCCTCGCCGAGGAACCCATCGAGCGAGGGCCCGTCGTCGACCAGGCTCGCGAAGACGAAGCCGCGATAACTGCCGACGCGGGCGGCGCGCTTCATGCCGCAGTCGGGGTTGTCCTTCGTCATCCGCGTGCCCTCGTAGCCCTTGGCGAGCGGGATCGCGCGAACGCTGCCGTCGAGGTGGAAGCTCCAGGCGTGGTACGAGCAGACGAACGCGCTGCCGGTGTTGCCCTTGAGGTTGCCGACGACCTGGACGCCGCGGTGCGGGCAGCGGTTGTAGAGCACCTGCACGCTCCGGTCGGGCTGGCGGATCATCAGCATCGGCTGGCGGCCGATCGTCACCGCGTAGTAGTCGCCGACGTTCGGCACCTGCGACTCGTGGCCGCAGTAGACCCAGATGCGCTCCCAGATGCGCTCCATCTCGCGGTCGAAGATCTGCTGGTCGGTGTAGACCGTCTTGTGGACACGGTCGGGTTCGACGAGTGCGGTGACGTCCATGGGGCCTCGCGAGTGGAAGGGGTGGCAGCTGAAGCCATTGTCATCCTGAGCGCAGCCAAGGATCCCGGCGCTACGATGAGATCCTTCGCTTCGCTCGGGATGACACTTGTCGGCAACTCCGTTGTACCGTGACTTCGGCAGTGCCGAGGAGATCGACGCCGAATACAAGCCGAGCCTGCGCGTCGTCGACGCCGAGGCGCGCATGCGCCGCTACGGCGAGCACAGCGCCGAGGCGCGCACGCGGCTCGCCGGCGTGTACGACGTCCCGTACGGCCCGACGCGCGACGAGAAGCTCGACATCTTTGCCGCCGAGCGCGCCGATGCGCCGGTGTTCGTCTTCATCCACGGCGGCTACTGGCGCGCCTTCTCGGCGCGCGAACACAGCTTCGTCGCGCTCGGCCTGGTGCCGCTCGGCATCACGACCGTCGTCGTCGACTATTCGCTCTGCCCGAAGGTGACGATCGACGAGATCGTGCGCCAGTGCCGCGCCGCCGTCGCCTGGACGCTACGCCACATCGGCGCGCACGGCGGCGATCCGAAGCGCGTCGCCGTCGGTGGCCACTCGGCCGGCGGCCACCTGAGCGCGATGTGCCTCGCGACGCGCTGGGACGAGGACTACGGCCTGGCGCGCGATCCGCTCGCGGCGGCCGTGCTCGTCAGCGGCCTCTACGACATCGAGCCGCTGCGCCACAGCTACCTGCAGCCGACGATCGGGCTCGACGACGGCATCGTCCGGCGCAACTCGCCGCTCTTCGCGGTGCGGCCGTGCGCGACGCCGGCGCTCGTGACGTGGGGCGCCGAAGAGAGCGCGGAGTTCGCGCGCCAGTCGACGTCTTTCCACGCCGCGTGGCAACGGGCCGGCAACCGATCCGAGCTGCTCGCGCAGCCCGGCGCCAACCACTTCTCGGCGATCGACGGCTTCGCCGATCCGGCCCACCCGCTCTGCCGCTGGCTCGCCGACAAGCTCCTCACATCGCCTTGAAGAGGTGCACGTAGGCGCGGCTCACCGGCAGCTCGCCGGCATGGCCGCGAACGCGCAGGTGCAGCCGGCTCAGCTCGTCGCGACGGGTGCCGGCGAGGTGGTCGAGGTTGACGATCGTCGAGCGGTGCACCTGGACGAAACGGTCGGGATCGAGCTGCGCCGCGAGCTCGGTGATCGTCGTCCGGATCAGGTACTCGGCCGCCGCCGTCCTGACGCAGGTGTACTTGTCGTCGGCGTGGAAGAAGAGGACGTCGGCGACGTCGACCTGGTGCGTGAGCTCGCCCTGGCTGGCGCGGACGTAGCGGAGCGGCGCGGCGGCGCGCGGCGCGGCGATCAGCTGGCGCAGCGCGGCGGCGAGGCGGGCGTCATCGGGCTCGCGAACGGTCGCGTCGGCGCCGGCGCCGCTCGTCCCCGCCGCGCTTGCCGCGCCTGCCGCGCCTGCCGCGCTTCCGGCGCTTCCCGCGCCGACCGACGCCAGCTCGCGCTGCAGCCGCTCGACGGTGCGTGCGAGCCGTTCGGCCTTGACCGGCTTCAGCACGTAGTCGAGCGCCTGCTGCTCGAAGGCCGCGACCGCGAACTCGTCGTAGGCGGTGACGAAGACGACGCGCGTCTGGCCTTCGATGCCCTGCGCGACCTCGAGCCCCGTCAGCCCCGGCATCTTGATGTCGAGGAAAGCGAGATCGGGCTCGAGCGCGGCGATCCGCTCGGCCGCCTCGACGCCGTTGCGCGCGACGGCGACGATCGCCAGCGCCGGCCACGCCTTCGCGAGCAGCTCGCGCAGGTAGGCGGCGAGGTGCGGCTCGTCGTCGGCGAGGAGGGCGGTGGCCGGCGCGGTCTTCATGAGACGGCGACAGGCAAGGAGAGACAGGCGCGAACGCCGCGCGGCGCGCCGGCGCGGATGTCGAGCGAGGCGCTGCTGCCGTAGGCCTGCTCGAGGCGGCGCCGGATGTTGGCGAGCGCCGTGCCGCTGCCGGCACGACGTGCCACGGACCGGGTGGCTTCGGCGAGGCCGGCACCGTCGTCGTCGACGGTGAGGACGAGCGAGCGGCCGTCGCTCTTCGCGCCGACGCGGACGCGGCCGCCGGCGATCTGCGGCTCGAGGCCGTGGACGATCGCGTTCTCGACCAGCGGCTGCAGTGTCAGCGCCGGCAAGGTCAGGATGCGCAGCGCCGCCGGCACCTCGATGGCGTAGTCGAGCCGGTCTTCCATCCGGATCTTGATGATCCGCATGTAGGCGTCGATCAGGTCGATCTCGTCGCCGAGCGTGTGGCGGCCGTGGCCGAGGCCGGAAAGCGAGGCGCGCAGGTAGTCGACGAAGGCCTCGAGCATCGATTTCGCGCGCGGCGCGTCGACCTCCATCAGCGAGACGACGTTGGCCAGCGTGTTGAAGAGGAAGTGCGGCTCGATCTGCGCCTGCAGCAGGCGCAGCTGCGCTTCGGTGGCGCGGTTCTCGGCCTGGATCTGGCGCGCCTTGGTGCGGAAGAACTGCTGGAAGAAGGCGGTGATGAGGAGGGCGATGACGATGCTCGAGCCGAGCACGTCGGAGCGCACGAGCGGCACCATGAAGCGCGCGTCGAGCCGGCCGGCGACGAGCATGCCGAGCGGCCAGCCGAAGGCGACGCCGACGGTCGGCACGATCGCGAAGTAGAGCGAGCGCAGCCCGGCCGGCCAGCGCGCGAGGCGCTCGCCGCCGACGGCGCGGCGCCCGAGCCAGAACGCGAGGCGCACGGAGAAGCCGATCGCCAGGCTCATCAGGATGTTCGCGGCGATGATCGTGGGCCCCATCGAGCGCACGCTCTCGGCCGACGACAAGACGAGCGAGACGACGCTGAAGACGGCGGCGACGGCGAGCGAGAAGACGACCGTCCAGACGGGGCCCATCCACCACGGGCCGACCCGCGGCGCGCCGGGGCTGAGCCAGGCGCGCCACGACAGGCGCAGCATCTCGCGGGTGTTCATGCGGCCGAGTTTACGAAGCGCGGCCGGCGCGGCACGGCAAGTGCGATGAATCGACAGCCGGGCCGACCGGCGGCGGGTGCCGGCGACGCCGGCGCGCGACCCGTCGCTAGCGTGCCAGCGCCGGGCTGGCGCCCTCGGCGCCGCCGCAGGTCATGACCTGGCGCGCCGCCGGGCTCATGCCGGAACGCAGCGCGTACTGGTTGCCGTCGGGGTAGTAGAACGCCTCCGGCTTGAAGAAGACCTTCAGGCGCGACGGCGACACGGCCGTGATCTGGCCCCAGCGCAGCGGGTCCATGTAGGCGTCGCTCCGCTCGGCGTAGGCGGTGACGTAGGCGATGCCGCCGCGCTTGTCCGAGAACGGGCCGACGATGTCGGCGTGGTACGGCACGGCGACGGTGTCGGTCATCGCCGAGCCCTCGACGCCGACCGACTGGGCGAAGGTGAAGGTGCCGTAGATCGCCGAGGTCGGCGTGCCGTGCAGGTTCTCGACCGCGAGGCGGATCGCCAGCGCCGGCGTCTTGCAGCCGCCTTCGCCCGCCCGGGTCATCGTCACGCCGACCAGGTAGTAGCGGAACTGGCCGTTCATGTACTTCGGCGCCGAGCCGCGCGCGAGCTCGGCCTGCTCCTGCAGGTTCTCGAAGATGCGCGCCTCGCCGCGCGGGCCGCCGCGCAGCGCCTCGGCCTCGATCGCCTGCTCGTTCGAGACCGCGGTGCGGGTGCCGCGGATGGCGCCTTCGCCGGGCACGCCGGAGTATTCGCGCCGCTCGCGCGCGACCGGCTCGCCGCTGTAGCGGGTGTCGCTCTGCCGGCTCGCGCCGGCGGGCTTGGCGACGACCGGCTCGGCCTTCTTGCACGCGGCGAGCGGCAGCACGACGAGGCAGAGGAGGAGGAGGCGCTGGCGCAAGTCGATCTCGATCGGGCGGTTCGTTCCGGGATATCGGTCGCCGCCGCGCCGACTTGAGCGCGCCGACGCCTCCCTACAATCGCCGCCACCGCCGGGATCGGGACCTTTTCATGCACGTCAGCGCTTCGGTCTTCAAGGCCTACGACATCCGCGGCATCGTCGACAAGACGATCGACGAGCGTTTCGCCGAGCAGCTCGGCCGCGCCTTCGGCAGCGAGGCGATCGCCGCCGGCGAGCGCGCCGTCGCCGTCGGCCGCGACGGCCGCCACTCGGGGCCAGTGCTCGCGGCGGCGCTGATCCGCGGCCTCGCCTCGACCGGCCTCGACGTCGTGGACCTCGGCGCGGTGACGACGCCAATGCTCTACTACGTCGCGGCGACGCGCGCCAGGCACGGCTGCGCGAGCGGCGTCCAGGTGACCGGCAGCCACAACCCGAAGGACTACAACGGCTTCAAGATGGTCCTCGCCGGCCGCGCCATCCACGGCGACGACATCCAGCGCCTGCGCCGGCGCATGGAGGCCGACGACGTGACCAGCGGCCGCGGCCGCACGGCGTCGATGGACATCCTCGCCGAGTACCGCGCCCGCATCGTCGGCGATTGCAAGCTGGCGCGGCCGATGACGGTCGCGGTCGATTGCGGCAACGGCATCGCCGGCGCGTCGGCGCCCGGCATCCTGCGCGCCCTCGGCTGCACCGTGCACGAGCTCTATTCCGAGGTCGACGGCGACTTCCCGAACCACCACCCCGACCCGAGCAAGCCCGAGAACCTCGCCGAGCTCGCCCGCGTCGTGCAGAACGGCGACGCCGAGCTCGGCCTCGCCTTCGATGGCGACGGCGATCGCCTCGGCGTCGTCACCAAGGACGGCGCGATCATCTATCCCGATCGCCAGCTGATGCTGTTCGCGCGCGACGTGCTCAGGCGCGAGCCCGGCGCGACCATCATCTACGACGTCAAGTGCTCGCAGCAGACGGCGCCGCTGATCCGCGCCGCCGGCGGCGTGCCGCTCATGTGGAAGACCGGCCACTCGCTCGTCAAGGCGAAGATGCGCGAGATCGGCGCGCCGCTCGCCGGCGAGATGAGCGGCCACATCTTCTTCGGCGAGCGCTGGTACGGCTTCGACGACGCCACCTACACGGCGGCGCGGCTGCTCGAGATCGTCAGCGACAGCTTCGACCCGAGCGCGGTGCTGAATGCGCTGCCGACGAGCTTCTCGACGCCCGAGCTCAACGTCCCGTGCGCCGAGGGCGAGCCGGCCGCGGTGGTCGCGCGCCTGCGCGCCGAGGCGAAGTACCCGGGCGCGCGCGAGGTCGTCACGATCGACGGCGTTCGCGTCGAGTACGACGACGGCTTCGGCCTGGTGCGCGCGTCGAACACGACGCCGGTGCTCGTCCTCCGCTTCGAGGGCACGACCGCCGCGGCGCTGGCGCGAATCCAGGCCGACGGCATGGCGGCGCTGCGCGCCGTCAAGCCCGACGCGCAGGTCGAGGCGGCGGCGCATTGAACGAGCGCGCCCGCGCGCCGCGGTCGCTGCCGGCGGCCGGCCCGCTGCGGGTGCTGATCGTCAAGCTGTCCTCGCTCGGCGACGTCGTCCACGCGCTGCCGGTCGTCGCCGACATCCGCGCCGCCTATCCGCGCGCCGCCGTCGACTGGGTCGTCGAGCCCGCGTTCGCGCCGCTCCTGCGCCGCGTCGAGGGCATCGCCGAAGTGATCGATCTGCCGTTGCGGCGCTGGACCCAGGCCGGGCTCTGGAAGCCTTCCGTCGGGCGCGAGATGCGCGCCTTCGTCGCTCGCCTGCGCCGCGAGCGCTACGACGCGATCGTCGATCTGCAGGGCCTCACCAAGTCGGCGCTGGTCGCGCGGCTGGCGCGTGGCCGCAGCTTCGGCCTGGCCAATCGCACCGACGGCGCGAGCCACGAGGCGCCGGCGCGCTGGCTGGTGTCGAAGGCGATTCGCGTCGAGCCGCACAGCCACGCCCTCGACCGCTCGCGCGAGCTCGTCGCCGCGGCGCTGGGCACGCGCGCCGATGCACCGCCTTCTTTCGGCCTCGCGCCGCGCGCGGCCGAGGCGGGCGAGCGGCCGCGCACCGTCGTCCTGATCCACGGCACGTCGCGCGCCGACAAGCTCTGGCCGCAGGAGAGCTGGATCGAGCTCGGCCGACGCCTCGCCGACGAAGGCTGGGCGGTCGCGCTGCCGCAGTCGGGCAGCGAGGAGGGCAAGCGCGCCCGCGCGATCGCCGCCGCGATCGGCGGCGACTGCACGGTGTGGCCGGTGCTCGACCTCGGTGCCTTCATCGACCGCCTCGCCGCGAGCGATGGCGCGATCGGCGTCGACAGCGGCCCGAGCCACATCGCCGTCGCCCTCGGCCTGCCGCACGTCCAGCTCTACAACTTCGCGACCTCGTGGCGCACCGGCCCGCAGACGCGCCACAGCGCCGGCCTGCAGGTCTCGGTCGAAGGCGAGCCAGCGCCGACGGTGGCGGCGGTGTGGGCGGCGTGGAAGGGCGTGTGCAGCGCCGCGCGCGTCGCTGCCACGCGCGCCGCGCCGAAGTCGCCGTGACGGGGGCGATCGGCCGGGGCGGCGCGCGTGCCGCCTATTCGCTGCTGCTGCGCCTCGTCGCGCCGCTCTACCTGTTGCGCGTGCTGTGGCGCGGCCGGCGCGAGCCGCTCTACGTGAGCGCGCTCGGCGAGCGCTTCGGCCTCTACGGCGAGCGGATGCAGCCCGGCGCGGTCTGGATCCACGCCGTCTCGCTCGGCGAGACGCGCGCCGCGGCGCCGCTCGTCGATGCCTTGCGCGCGGCGCGGCCCGGCGTGCGCATCGTCCTCAGCCACGGCACCGCGACCGGCCGCGCCGCCGGCCAGCCGCTCCTTCGCGACGGCGACGCGCAGCGCTGGCTGCCGTTCGACATGCCCGGCGCGATGCGCCGCTTCTTCCATCACGCCGACCCCGCGGTCGGTGTCCTGATGGAGACCGAGATCTGGCCCAACGCGCTCGCCATCGCCGCCGCGCGCGGCGTGCCGGTGCTGCTCGCCAACGCGCGCATGAGCGAGCGCAGCCGGCGCCGCGGCGCGCGCGTCGACGCGCTGCTGCGGCCGGCGTTCGAGAGCCTCGCCGCGGCGCTCGCGCAGACCGAGGCCGATGCCGCGCGCCTGCGCGACGCCGGCGTTCGCGACGTCAGCGTCGTCGGCAACGTGAAGTACGACATCGCCGCCGATCCGGCGCTGCTCGAGCGCGGCCGCGCCTGGCGCGCCGGCGTCGATCGCGGCGTCGTCCTCGCCGCGTCGACGCGCGAAGGTGAGGAGACGATGCTGCTCGCCGCCTGGCGCAACGTCGCCGCGCCGCGGCCGCTCCTCGTCGTCGTGCCGCGCCACCCGCAGCGCTTCAACGCCGTCGCCGAGCTGATCGCGAGCGCGGGCTTCACGCTGTCGCGGCGCAGCGCCTGGACCGACGACGAGCGCCCGGCCGAAGCCGGCGCCGTCGACGTCGTCCTCGGCGATTCGATGCTCGAGATGCCCGCCTGGTACGCGCTCGCCGACGTCGCCCTCCTCGGCGGCAGCTTCGCGCCGCTCGGCGGCCAGAACCTGATCGAGGCCGCGGCCTGCGGCTGCCCGGTCGTGATGGGCCCATATACCTTCAACTTCAGCGACGCCGCCGAGCTCGCGCTCGGCGCCGGCGCAGCGAGCCGCGTCGCCGACATGCCCGCCGGCGTCGCCGCCGCCGTCGCGCTCGCGTCGGATTCAGCCGCGCCCGCCCGCGCCGCGCAATCGCGCCGCGCCCTCGCCTTCGCCCAGTCCCACCGCGGCGCTGCCGCCCGCATGGCCGCCCGCATCCTCGCCGCCCTGGATCGTCGTTAGCCGCGCGAAAAAAAGGGGCTCCGAAGGAGCCCGCCCCTCCCTCTCGCGGGAGGGGAGCGAAGCGGGGAGGGAGCAATCCTGTGAGTCGGCGGCTGACGCCGCCGGCGGCGCGCAGCGCCGCGGACATCCCGCTCTACCTCACCAACAACGCATCAATCCCCAGGATGTCCGAAGGCACCAGCCGCCCCGATGCCTGGCGCAGCCGCAGCGTGCTGAGCAGCAGGTCGTAGCGCGCCCGCGCCAGGTCGCGCCGGGTCTGGTAGAGCTGGCTCTGCGCGTTCAGCACGTCGACATTGACGCGGATGCCGACGCGATAGCCGAGCTGCGTCGCCTCGAGCGCGAGCAGGCTCGACGCTTCCGCCGCCTCGAGCGCCTTGACCTGCGCCGCGCCCGACTGCAGCGTGTACCAGGCCTGCCGCGTCGTCTGCGTCACCGCGCGCCGCGCCGCCTCGAGGTCGTTGCGCGAGCGCTCCTCGAGGATCAGCGTCTCGCGGATCCGGTTCTGGATCGCGCCGCCGGCGTAGAGCGGGACGTTGAGCTGCACGCCGATGCTCGCGCCGGTGTTGTTGCCGGTGATGTCGGCGGCGATCGTGCCGTGCCCGCCCTGGAGCGAAGCGACCGCGTCGATGGTCGGCAGCC
The DNA here is from genome assembly GCA_035995885.1 of Caldimonas sp. GTDB lineage: Bacteria > Pseudomonadota > Gammaproteobacteria > Burkholderiales > Burkholderiaceae_C > Schlegelella_A. The sequence continues at coordinate 11,211 of DASYKC010000103.1, forward strand.
GCTGCGCCCGCGCCTTCTCGGTCTCGAGCTGGGCGATGTCGAACGCCACCTGGGCGCGGCGCACGGCGGGATGCTCCTCGGCGGCGCGGCTGACGAGCTCCTCGACCGGGATCGCCGCGGTCGGCGGCAGCGCGACGGGCACGGCGAGCGGCCGCGGCTGCACGTTGTTGCGGCCGACCAGCTGATCGAGCGCGATCCGCTTCGTGACGAGGTCGTTGTTGGCGGCGATCTCCTGCGCCGTCGCCAGGTCGTAGCGCGCCTGCGCCTCGCGCGTGTCGGTGATCGTCGCCGTGCCGACCTCGAAATTGCGCTTGGCCGACGCCAGCTGCTCGGCGATCGCGGTCTTGTTGGCGCGCGTCGTCTCCAGCGTGTCCTGCGCGCCGAGGACGTCGAAGTAGGCTTGGCTGACGCGCAGCATGAGGTCCTGCTCGGCGGCGTCGAGGTCGGCGAGCGACGACTCGAGCGTCCGCTCGGACTGGGCGATGGTCGCGCTGTTGGCGCGGTTGAAGAGCGGCTGGCGGCCGTTGACGGCGACGCCGAACGAGTTGCTGTTGAAGTTCGAGCCGATCGTCGGGTTGGTCTGGACGCGCGACGTGGTGCCCGAGAGCGACGCGCTCGGCCGGTTCAGGGCGCGCGTCTGCTCGACGCGGTAGGTCGCCGAGTCGGCGAGCGCGCGCGCCGACAGGTAGGTCGCGTCGTAGCCGTGCGCCGCCTCGTAGAGCTCGAGCAGCGACTGCGCCGACGCGGCCGCCGATGCGAGCCCCAGGCCGAGGCCGGCGGCGAGGGCCAGGGCGACTGCGGCACGCCGGCGTCGCCTCGGCGATCGCTGCGGGCACGGAAGGGCGGTCTCGACGGACATTCGGTTTCCTTGCGGTTCGGTGTGCTGCGGGCCGGCGTCAATAGCGGGCGACGCCCGGATCGACGTCGCGCGACCAGGCGTCGATGCCGCCGGCGAGGTTATAGGCGGAGGCGAACCCCATCCGCTCGAGGAATGCGACGACCTGCGCGCTGCGGGCGCCGTGATGGCAGATACAGACGACAGGCTGCGCCGGGTCGAGCTCGCCGATGCGGCCGGGAATCTCGCGCATCGGCACGAAGCGCATCGTCGCCGCCGGCAGCGAGATGGCGGCGAGGGCGACTTCCCAGGGCTCGCGCACGTCGAGCAGGACGAGCGGCGCGGCGCCGAGCGCCTGCGCTTCGGCGAGCGCGACGGCCCCGGGCCCGGTGAGCTCCTGCATGTCGAGCCGGGTGCCGCGCTCAGAACGTGAAGCGGCTCGGCTCGCCGAAGCCCGTGAGGCGCGGCGCGACGGTGTCGAACAGCTCGACCGCCGCGTGGCCGGCGTCGTCGCCGCGCGTCATCAGGACGGCGCGCATCACCGGCAGCTGGCCGACGATCGCGGTCAGCCGGCCGCGCGGCTTGAGCTGCGCGAGCAGGGCGCGCGGCACTTCGGCGACCGAGCCCGAGAGGACGATGACGTCGAACGGCCCGTCGACGATCAGCCCGGCCGACGCGTCGGCCTCGATGACGCGCGCGTTCAGCACCCAGGCCCGCTTCAGGTTCTCGCTCGCCAGGCGGGCGAGCTCGGGATCGATCTCGACCGTCGTCACGTGCTGCGCCTTGTGCGCGAGCAGCGCCGCCATGTAGCCCGAGCCGGCGCCGATCTCGAGGACGCGCTCGTGGCGCTGCACGGCGAGCTCCTGGAGCAGGCGCGCCTCGACCTTGGGCTCGAGCATCGCCTGGCCGTTCGGCAGCGGCACCTGGGTGTCGACGAAGGCCATCGACCGGTAGCCGGCGGGAAGGAAATCCTCGCGCTTGACGATCGACAGCAGCGACAGGACGCTCTGGTCGAGCACCTCCCACGGGCGGATCTGCTGCTCGATCATGTTGAAGCGGGCTTGCTCGATGTTCATGGGCGTCGTGCGGAAGGGCGGCGGTTCGAACCCGGCATTCTCGCCCGTCGCGGCGCGAGGCTCGTTAACATTGCCCGCTTTGCGTCGCGAGGGAAGCGCTTTGGATGTCATCCTGCTCGTCAAGGCGGCCCTCATGGGGATCGTCGAAGGGCTCACCGAGTTCCTGCCGGTCTCGAGCACCGGCCACCTGATCCTCGCCGGCTCGCTGCTCGGCTTCACCGGCGACAAGGTCAAGGTGTTCGAGATCGCGATCCAGAGCGGCGCGATCTTCGCCGTGATGATCGTCTACCGCGAGCGGCTCGCCTCGACGCTCGCCGGCCTCGGCAGCGACGCCAGGGCGCGGCGCTTCGCCCTCAACGTCGCCATCGCGTTCGTGCCGGCGGTGATCCTCGGCCTTCTCTTCGGCAAGGCGATCAAGGCGCACTTGTTCACGCCGACCGTCGTCGCGACGACCTTCATCCTCGGCGCCTTCGTCATCCTCTGGGCCGAGAAGCGCAAGCGCGCGCCGCGCATCGACAGCGTCGACGAGATGCGGCCGATCGACGCGCTCGGCGTCGGCCTCTGCCAATGCCTCGCGCTCGTGCCGGGGACGAGCCGATCGGGGGCGACGATCATCGGCGGCATGCTGCTCGGCCTGTCGCGCAAGGCCGCGACCGAGTTCAGCTTCTTCCTCTCGATCCCGACGCTGCTCGGCGCCGGCGCCTACAGCCTGTGGCGGGAGCGGGCGCTGCTCTCGGCCGCCGACCTGCCGCTCTTTCTCGTCGGCCTCCTCTTCTCGTTCCTCGCCGCGTGGCTGTGCGTGCGCTGGCTGCTCCGCTACGTGTCGACGCACACCTTCGTGCCGTTCGCCTGGTATCGCATCGCCTTCGGCCTGGTCGTTCTCGCGACAGCCTGGAGCGGCCTCGTCGTCTGGCAGGACTGAGCCTCAGGCGCGCTTCGTGAAGACGAGGTCGCGCACGCCGTGGCCGCGCTCGAGGCCGCGCTGCTCGAACTTCGTCAGCGGCCGCGACGGCGGACGCGGCGCGAAGCCTCCGCCGGCGGTGTTGGCGAGCGTCGGCTCGTCGCCGAGCACGGCCAGCATCTGCTCGGCGTAGGGCAGCCAGTCGGTCGCGCAGTGCAGCGTCGCGCCGGGCGCGAGCCGGCTCGCGAGCAGGCGAACCAGAGGCGCCTGGACGAGGCGACGCTTGTGGTGCCGCTTCTTGTGCCACGGGTCGGGAAAGAAGATGTGGATCGCGGCGAGCGACGCCGGCGCGATCATCGCCTCGAGCACCTCGACCGCGTCGTGCTGGACGATGCGGACGTTGCCGAGGCTCATCTCGTCGATGCGCTGCAGGAGCGCGCCGACGCCGGGCGGATGAACCTCGATGCCGAGGAAGTCGAGCTGCGGCGAAGCGGCGGCGATCGCCGCCGTCGCGCTGCCCATGCCGAAGCCGATCTCGACGACGAGCGGTGCGACGCGGCCGAACAGCGCCGCGGCGTCGAGCGGCGCGGCGGCGAACGGAACGACGAATCGCGGCGCCAGCGTCGCCAGCGCGCGCGCCTGGCCGGGGCCCATCCGGCCGGCGCGGACGACGAAGCTGCGGATGCGCGGCGGCGCCGCGGCGCCGCCGCCGCCAGGGTCGGGATCGGGACGATCGTTCATGTCTGCGCAGGCGCTTGTCAGCGCTGGCGTGCGAGGGCCGCTGCCTATAATCGCCGCGGCCGGCGGGTGTAGTTCAATGGTAGAACGGCAGCTTCCCAAGCTTCATACGAGGGTTCGATTCCCTTCACCCGCTCCAGGACACCGTCCAAGGACGTCCGCCAAGATCCGCTTCGGATCACTCTAGGCCCGGCAAATCGCCTCATTTTCGTCCAGTGAGGTTCATGGTCGTTTTTTGAAGCGCTCGGATGAGCACGGCCACTCCCTGCTCTTGAAGGACAACGGCGCGAAGTACTGGCGCCACACCTACGACTTCGCCGGATCCGAGAAGCTTCTTTCCTTGGCGTCTGGCCGGACGTCAGCCTCAAAGAGGCTCGCGGAAAACATCTCGCCGCCCGCCAGCTGTTGGCTCAGGGCATTGACCCAAGCGCTGCAAGGAGGATTGCCAACGCTGTCAGTGCCGTTGCTGGACATGACATCAAGGCGGCAGCAGAAAAAAGGGGCGGAACAAAGGTAGCGGATCGCGGAAGAGTTGAAGCGTCTCCGCGAGCCGAAGGGTCTACTAATCCCTCTCGGCCTACCGGAAGAACAACCAAGATCAAGCACTTTGAGCATTCACAGGTCTAAGCGCCTGTTGCTGTCGCCCAACCTGCCAAGGGAAGCGATGCGGCGGCGATGGGTTCTGGCAATCATCTGGCAACGGCTCTTCCTAGGCTCCGGGTCCTTTCCGCCTTGATCCGTGCTGACGCTGCTGGCCCGCCTGAAACGGCGGCCAGGGCCGGTCCCCAACGCGTCCGAACTCGTGTGAAGCAGAGGTGAAGCGCAGTCGCCTTGAACGCACGCAACGCGCTCAGCGAAGGAAGGTGGCGAGCCATGTTGACGGGCCAAACGCCGTCGGGATTGAGAGGAAGAAGCGCCTCGCTGCAAAGGGATGTCTTGCTGCATCAAGCTTCGTCATCGCCGCATGCGGCGAATTCATTGGCTGTGGACTGGTCCTGCCGCGATATTTGCGGTCAACATTCACTGGAGAGGCCATGAGCGAGATCAATAGCGAGACCAACGCCGGGACCAAAAGGAAGCCCGTGATTCGGGTGGAGAAGTACAACGGCGTGAGCACGATCTGGCTGAACCGGCCAGAGAAGAAGAACGCCATGAGTCCAGAGCTGCACGAGGCGATGGACAAGACCCTCGTGGAGCTCGAGGAGGACCCCGACACCAGGATCGTCATCATCCGAGGCGCGGGCGGCAACTACTCGGCAGGGCAGGACTTGAAGGAGTTCTTCCGCGGCATGGAGAACAACCCGCTGCAGGCCAAGCGCATGGCCGCGACCGCCAACCGCTGGCGCTGGGACCGTCTCTACAACTACGACAAGCCGACCATTTCCGTGATCGAGGGCTACTGCGTTGGCGGCGCCTTCATGCAGTTGCTCGCGACGGACTTCGCGGTCGCGGCCGACAACGCGCAGTTCTCGCTCGCCGAAGTGAACTGGGGCATCTTGCCGGGTGCCCTCGTCGGCAAGGTGGTGGCCGATGCGGTGCTGTATCGCCACGCGCTCTACCACGCGTGCATGGGCGATGCGTTCGACGCGAAGGAAGCGACGCGCATCGGCATCATCAACTACGCCG
>DASYKC010000104.1:0-13682 GCA_035995885.1 Caldimonas sp.
ACGCCTGGGCAAGCGCTCGCCGCCGCGGCGGCGGCGCTCTCGTGCGCGGCGGCGACGGCTGTCGAAACCGCAGCCGCTGCTTACCCCACGCCCTCTGATGCGCCCGCGCTTCTCGCGCAAGCGCCGACGCAACAACAGCTGCCGACGGTGCAGATCAACGGCAACTACATCAACTCGGTCGGCAGCTCCGACGCGGCGAGCGCCGGCACCATCACCGCCAAGCTGATCGAGAGCCGGCCGACGCTCAGGCCGGCCGAGGTGCTGGAGTTCATCCCCGGCGTCATCGTCACGCAGCACTCGGGCGACGGCAAGGCCAACCAGTACTTCCTGCGCGGCTTCAATCTCGACCACGGCACCGACTTCGCGACCTACGTCGACGGGATGCCGGTCAACATGCCGACGCATGCGCACGGCCAGGGCTACAGCGACCTGAACTGGCTGATCCCCGAGCTGGTCGACCGCCTGCGCTACCGCAAAGGCCCTTACTCCGCCGAGGAAGGCGACTTCGCGTCGGCGGGATCGGCGCGCCTCGACCTCTTCGACGCGCTGCCGCGAGGCACGGCGGCCGTGACGTTCGGCCAGGATCGCTATGCGCGCGCGCTGCTCGCCAACACCCGCCCGCTCGGCGACGGCAAGCTGACCTACGCCCTCGAGGCCGCTCACAACAGCGGCCCGTGGGACAACCCGGAGAAGTTCCACCGCGCGAACGGCGTCCTGCGCTACACCTTCGGCGACGACGCGAACCGCTCGTCGATCACCGCGATGGGCTATTCGGCGAGCTGGAACGCGACCGATCAGATCCCGCAACGCGCCGTCGACGCCGGCCTGATCGGCCGCTTCGGCGCGATCGACCCGAGCGACGGCGGCCACACCGAGCGCTACAGCCTCTCCTACCAGACCGTGCGGCGCACGGACGACGGCGACTTCCGCTTCAACGCCTATGCGATCCGCTCGCAGCTGAATCTCTTCTCCGACTTCACCTTCTTCCTCGCCCATCCGATCGACCTCGATCCGGGCGGGATCGCCGGCGACCAGTTCGAGCAGGCCGAACGGCGCCAGGTCTTCGGCCTGGCAGCGAGCCGCAGCTGGAACGTCAAGGCCGGTTCGCTCGACACCGTCAACACCTTCGGCGTGCAGCTGCGCCACGACCGGCTCGACCCGGTCGGTCTCTACGCCACCGTCGTCCGGCAGCGCGCCGCGGTGACGCAGGAGAGCGAGGTGCGCGAGACCAGCGTCGCGCTCTACGGCGAGAACGCAACCCAGTGGCTGCCCTGGCTGCGCAGCGTCGCCGGGCTGCGCGGCGATCGATTCGCCTTCAAGGTGTCGAGCTCGATCGCCGCGAACAGCGGCAGCCGCAGCGCCGGCATCGTCTCGCCCAAGCTCTCGCTCGTCTTCGGGCCCTGGCGCAAGACCGAGTCCTTCGTGAACTACGGGTACGGCTTCCACAGCAACGACGCCCGCGGCACGACCGCGACGGTCACGGCCGCGACGCGCGATCCGCTCGCGCCGGTGACGCCGCTGGTTCGCTCGAAGGGCGGGGAGCTCGGCCTGCGCACCGAGATCGTTCCGGGCCTGGAGAGCTCGCTGGCGCTCTGGCAGCTGAAGCTCGGCTCGGAGCTGGTCTTCGTCGGCGACGCCGGCGAGACGGTGCCGAGCGGGGCCAGCCGGCGCCGCGGCATCGAGTGGAACAACCACTATCGCGCCACGCCCTGGCTGCTGCTCGATGCCGATTTCGCGATCTCGCGGGCGCGATTCACGGACGACGATCCTGCGGGCCCGTTCATCCCCGGATCGATCGACAAGGTGATGTCCCTCGGCGCGACCGTCGCCGACCGCGGCCCGTGGTTCGGCCAGCTGCAGCTGCGCTACTTCGGACCGCGGCCGCTGGTCGAGGACGCGTCGGCGCGCTCGAAGGCGACGACGCTGGCCTACCTGCGCGTCGGCTACAAGATCTCGGCGAACGTGAAGGTCGCGGTCGACGTCTTCAACCTGTTCGACCGCAGGGCCAGCGACATCGACTACTTCTATGCGTCAAGGCTGCCCGGCGAGCCGGCAGCCGGCGTCGACGACGTTCACTTCCACCCGGTCGAGCCGCGCCGGTTTCGAGCGAGCGTCGTCGCCAACTTCTGAGCAGCGCTACTGGACGGAGATCGCCTTGTCGACGGGCGTGGCGTCGAAGATCAGCTTGGCCGGCCAGGCCGGCCAGGTCACGCCGAGGGCTGCCGGCGAGTTCGGATCGCCGCGGCGCGCGAAGGCCGCCAGGCTGGCCATCATCGCCCGCGAAAGCGCGACGCGACCTGGACGGTTGGCCGATGAATTGGCGATGTTCGAGAAAAGCGACGGCCCGAAGTTGGCGAACAGGAACGGCAGATCGAACGCATGCGCCGCGCCGTAGATGTCGTTGAATGGGGCCGGCTCCTCGTCCCAGTCGAAGCGGTAGTACCAGACGTCGTTCTGCTGCGATTTCAGCGTGGCCAGCGCGTTGTTGGCGCCGGCGACGAGGAAGATCTGGTTGAGCAGCTCGGTCTTGGCGTTGAAGCCGGTCGCCGGTGTCGTCACCGGCAGGTAAACGGCCGGGATCCACTGCCCGATCGCGATCTGCGGCGGCGCGTCGGGGGCGTAGCTGAACTGGATGTCGAACAACTGCTTGTCGGTGACCAGCCGACCGCTCGGCCCGCCGAGCAGCGACAGGAAGGTCGGGAACAGCTTGCCCTCGTCGCGCGTGTTGCCGGCCATCACCGGAACGTGCAGGTAGTTGCCGGCGGCGATCGCGCCGATCGGATCGAGCGGCAACATCGCGCCGTCGGGGATCGGGCCCGACCCCGCCAGCCCGAGCGCAGCGAGCTTGGTCAGCAGCGTGAACAGCAGCGTCGCCGGGGGCTTGCCGCGCAGGTAGGCCGCGACCTGCGCGGCGGTGTGGCTCGCGACCCAGGCGGCGGCGCCGGCGACGTCGGGCGCGAGGCCGTCGGCGACCACCTGGTTATAGAGCAGCTGGTTGCCCTGAGCCAGGTAGAACGACGCCGGGTTGAGTGTCGGCAACCGCCCGGGCGGCAGGTTGCTCGCCAGCGAGATGCCGCCGCTGAGGGGCGCGGCGCGGTGAAAGAGGCGCGGCCGTGCGTCGACGGTGGCCGGCGTCGTGAGCAGCGCGTAGACGTTGATCGCGCCGGCCGATTGCCCCATCAGCGTCACGTTGCGCGGGTCGCCGCCGAACTCGGCGATGTCGTGCCGGATGAACTTGAGCGCCTTGACGACGTCGAGCAGCGCGAAGTTGCCCGAGTCTTCCTGTGCATCGATGCCCGACTTCAGCTGCGGCACGCTGAGGAAGCCGAAGATGCCGAGCCGGTAGTTGACCGTCACCACGACGGCATTGGCGGCGCGCGCCAGCGCGGCGCCGTCGTACACCGGGTCGGCGGTGTAGCCGGAGACGTTGCTGCCGCCATGCACGAAGACGATCACCGGAAGGCCATCGTCTCCTTCGTCGTGATCGCCTCGGTCGCGGTCGCCGCGCGAGTCATGGTCGCGCCGGTCGTCGCCTCGGCGGTCGGCGGGCGTCCAGATGTTCAGGTACAGGCAGTCCTCGCTGCCGACGGCCTGGTTCAAGGTCGTGCCGATGGTCGGGTCGTAGCGGTTGTTGGCGCCCGGGCCGTAGATGCGCCCGTACTGGACGCAGGCGTTGCCGAACTGCTGCGTCTTGCGCGGCTTCTTCCAGCCTTCGGGATCGACCGGCGCCTTCCAGCGCAAGGCGCCGACCGGCGCCATCGCGAACGGCACTCCTTTCCACGAGTAGGTGCCCGTGGCCTTCGAGTCGTCGCTGCCGACGACGGGGCCGAAGCGGGTCTCTCGCTCGAGCGCAGCGCCGGAACGATCGGCGAAGGCTGCGGCCTGCCAGGCCAGGCCGATGCAAGCGATAAGAAAAGTGAATCTGCGCATGTCGAAGGCTCCGTTGTCCGTGCGGGACGGTACGAGCCAACGTGCGCGAAGCGCATCGGACAAACCCTGAACGCGGCGGGAGCATCACCCTGATCCGCGACGGAAGCGGCCGCGCTTTCGTTGCGAGTTCAGGACACCGAGCTCAACTCGCTGAGCTGCCTCTCGTCATTGCCGGGCGCCGACGGTCGCGTCGAGAATGAGACCGGCGACTTCCTCCGGGCGAGAGAGCAGCGAGACGTGGCTCGACGGCAGCTCGATGGTGTTCGCGCCCATGCGCTTGGCCATGAAGCGCTGTAGGTCGGGATCGATCGTCCGGTCCCGCGTCGAGACCGCATACCAGCTCGGCTTCGTGCGCCAGGCGGCGACCGTGGTCTTCGCCGCCGGCGTGGCCTTCGCCACCCGCCCCTGCACGGCGTAGTAGGCCCGGGCCTCAGCGGGATCGAGATCGCCGGCGAAGTCGCGCACGAACGCCTGCTCGGTCAGTTGGCCGAACCCGTCGGGCGTCCAGACGATGCCAGCCGTCGCCGGCGCCGGGGCGAAGCGGCGGGCGAGCGCGCCGTAGTCCTCGCCGGCGTCGGGCGCGCGCGCGGCGATGTAGACGAGCGCCGAGACTTTCGGATCGACTCCCGCTTCGCTCATCACCATGCCGCCATAGGAATGGGCGACGAGAACGGTCGCTCCATCCTGCAGGGCGAGGGCGCGTCGGGTCGCATCGAGGTCTTCCTGGAACGACGTCAGCGGGTTCTGGACCGCGGTCGCCTTGAGCCCCGCCCGCTGCAGGATCGGGATGACCTTGCCCCAGCTCGACCCGTCGGCGAAGAGACCGTGAACGAGGACGACATTGCGCACCGCGACATTGCGCACCGGTCCGGCGGTCTGTGCGCCGGCACCCTGCGTCAACAGCGCGGACGCCGACAACGCGGCAATCGAACCCGCAAACACTCGACGGTTCACCATGATGAGACTCCTTGACTGAAAGTGGTCGCCGCGGCCGGGCGGCACATCACCGGAGTCTCTTGCGGCACCGTCGATCCGATGTGTCGTCGCATGCCGCGCAGGACTACGCCTGCAACGCGCAGGCTTCGGCGCCATCACTCGACCGTGACGCTCTTGGCCAGGTTCCTCGGCTTGTCGACGTCGGTGCCGCGCGCGACCGCGGTGTGATAGGCGAGCAGCTGCAGCGGCACGACGTGGAGGATCGGCGAGAGCGCGCCGTAGTGCTCGGGCATGCGGATGACGCGCACGCCCTCGCCCGAGCGGATTCGCGTGTCGTTGTCGGCGAAGACGAACAGCTCGCCGCCGCGCGCGCGCACCTCGTGCAGGTTGCTCTCGAGCTTCTCGAGCAGGGCGTCGTTGGGAGCGATCGCGACGACCGGCATCTGCGCCGTGACGAGCGCGAGCGGCCCGTGCTTCAGCTCGCCCGCCGGGTAGGCCTCGGCATGGATGTAGCTGATTTCCTTCAGCTTCAGCGCGCCTTCGAGCGCGACCGGGTAGTGCATGCCGCGGCCGAGGAAGAGCGCGTTCTCCTTCGAGGCGAACTCCTCGCTCCAGGCGATGATCTGCGGCTCGAGCGCGAGCACCGCCTGCACCGCGACCGGCAGGTGGCGCAGCGACTTCAGGTGCTGCGCTTCCTGCGCGTCGTCGAGCCGGCCGCGCATCTGCGCGAGCGCGAGCGTGAGCAGGAACAGGCCGACCAGCTGGGTCGTGAACGCCTTCGTCGAGGCGACGCCGATCTCGACGCCAGCGCGCGTGATGTAGGCCATCTCGCACTCGCGCACCATCGCGCTGGTGGCGACGTTGCAGACCGTCAGCGTGTGCGTCATGCCGAGCGAGCGGGCATGCTTGAGCGCCGCCAGGGTGTCGGCGGTCTCGCCGCTCTGCGAGATCGTGACGACGAGCGTGCGCGGGTTCGGCACGCTGTCGCGGTAGCGGTACTCGCTCGCGACCTCGACCGAGGTCGGGATCTTGGCCATCGACTCGAGCCAGTACTTGGCGACCGAGCCGCTGTAGAAGCTCGTGCCGCAGGCGAGGATGAGGACCGAGTCGATCTCCTTGAAGACGCGGTAGGCGCCGTCGCCGAACAGCTCGGGCGAGACGCCGGGGACGGCGTCGAGCGTGTCGGCGATCGCCTTCGGCTGCTCGAAGATCTCCTTCTGCATGTAGTGCCGATAGGGGCCGAGCTCGGCCGCGCCGGTGTGGGCGACGACCGTCCGCACCGTGCGCTCGACGCGGCGGAAATCGCCCTTCGCATCGAGGTGGCTGATCCAGTACTTGCCGAGCTGCAGGTCGGCGACGTCGCCCTCCTCGAGGTAGACGATCTGATCGGTGACGCCGGCGAGCGCCATCGCGTCGGAGGCGAGGAAGTTCTCGCTGGCGCCGGCGACGGTGCCGACGCCGAGGACGAGCGGCGAGCCCTGACGCGCGCCGATCACGCGCTGCGGCTCGTCGCGGCTGATGACGGCGATCGCATACGCGCCGCGCAGGCGCGGCAGCGCCCGCTGCACCGCCTCGAGCACGTCGCCGTCGTTGAGGTGGTCGATGAGATGGGCGATGACCTCGGTGTCGGTCTGCGTCACGAACGCATAGCCCTTCGCCTCGAGCTCGGTACGGAGCTCGTCGTGGTTCTCGATGATGCCGTTGTGGACGAGGCCGATCCGGCCGGCCGCGGCCATTCCGGACGCCTCGCCGCTGTCGGCGTCCGCGCCGGCGCCGCGCGTGGCCTCGACCCGCGCCGGGCCGTGCGAGAAGTGCGGGTGGGCGTTGTGGACGACCGGCGCGCCGTGCGTCGCCCAGCGCGTGTGGGCGATTCCCGTGCCGCTCTCGAGATGGTCGGCGGCGACGTTCGCGGCCAGCTCGGCGACGCGTGCGGTGCTGCGCGCCCGGCGCAGACCCCCGCCCAGGTGGACGGCGACGCCGCACGAGTCGTAGCCGCGGTACTCGAGACGGCGCAGGCCCTCGACGAGGACGGAGACGATGTTGCGCGCACTGACGGCAGCGACGATCCCGCACATGGCAGTCCTTGGAAGTCAGGGACCGACTATGTCGCTGCCAGGTAGAAATTAAGTTGCGTAAATACCTCAACTACGCACTTTATGAGCGCTCAACCTCTCCTTTGGGTTAATAGTTCAAAATTGTCCTCAAAATGACTTGTCCATTCACTCCATGACCGTGGATTCGACCGACCTCAAGATCCTCGATGCGCTCCAGACCGACGCGTCGCTCACCAACCAGGCGCTCGCCCAGCGCGTCCACACGTCACCGGCGACGTGCCTGCGCCGGGTCAAGGCGCTCGTCGACGCCGGCGTCATCGAGCGTCGCGTCGCCCTGCTCTCGGCGGAAGCGCTCGGCCACGGCCTGACCGCCATCGTCGAGGTCTCGCTCGATCGCCAATCGGCCGAGTCGCTCGCCGCGTTCGAAGCGCGCGCCGTTGCCGACAACGCGGTCCGGCAATGCCATCGCGTCTCGCCCGGGCCGGACTTCGTTCTCCTCGTCCAGGTGCTCGACATGGGCGGCTACCACGCCCTCGTCGAGCGCCTCTTCACGCAAGACGCCAACGTTCGCAACGTCAAGGCGTTCTTCAGCGTCCGCCGCGCGAAGTTCGAGACGCGGATCGCTCTGCCGGTCAACGCTTGAGGACGACCAGGCCCTTCAGGTATTCGCCCTCGGGGAAGTCGATCGTCATCGGGTGATCCGGGGCGGCGCCGAGGCGGGCGTGGATGAAGCCGTCGACGCCGGCATCGATGCCGGCGCCGGCGACGATCTTGTGGAACAGGCCGGCGTCGATGCCGCCCGAGCACGAGAACGTGAAGAGCGCGCCGCCCGGCCGCAGCAGCATCAGGGCGAGGCGGTTGATGTCCTTGTAGGCGCGCGCGGCGCGATCGGCGTGCGCGACGGTCGGCGCGAGCTTCGGCGGGTCGAGGACGATCGCGTCGAAGGTGCGGCGCTCGGCGAGGAACGCGCGCAGCCGCTCGTTGACGTCGGCATCGACCGTCTCGTGACGCGCTGGGTCGAAGCCGTTGCGGGCGACGTTGTCGACGGCGCGGGCGAGCGCCGGCGCCGACGAATCGATCGCCGTCACGTGGGCGGCGCCGCCGGCGAGCGCAGCGACGCTGAAGCCGCCCGTGTAGCAGTAGCAGTTGAGGACGCGCTCGAAAGCGAAGTGGCGCACCGTGTCGGCGAAGCGCTTGCGGTTGTCGCGCTGATCGAGATAGAAGCCCGTCTTGTGGCCGCTCGCGACGTCGACCGCGAAGCGCCAGCCGTGCTCCACGATCTCGACCTCGGTCGATGCCGATGCCGATGTCGATGCCGATCCCGCGTCGACCGGCCGCAACCAGCCCGACGCGGGCTGAAGCCCCTCGCGCTCGCGCGCCGACGTGTCGCTGCGCTCGTAGAGCCGCCGCGCGCCCGTCTTCTCGAGCAGCGCGTCGGCGATTGTCGCCTTCCAGCGTTCGACACCGGCGGAGAGGAACTGCGCCGACAGCGTCGCGCCGTAGCGATCGACGATCAGCCCCGGCAGGCCGTCGGCCTCGCCGTGGACGAGGCGGACGCCGTCGCTCGCGATCGGCCAACGCGCACGCGCGTCGACGGCGGCGCCGATGCGCCGCTCGAAAAAGGCGGCGTCGATGCGCTCGGCTTCGTCGAAGCTCCAGGCGCGCAGGCGGATCGACGACAGCGGGCTGTACGCGGCCCAGGCGAGGAAGCGGCCGGCGCTGTCCTCGACGCGGACCGTCTCGCCGGCATCGGCCTTGCCGCCGGCGACGCTGCCTTCGAAGATCCAGGGATGGCGACGCAGCGCCGAGCGTTCCTTGCCGGGCCGAAGCCGCACCGTCTTCATGCGCCGATTCTCGCCGCGGCGCGGCGCGCCGCGCCGCCTCGCCTCACTTCCTGCGCGCGCGCGGATGGGCCGCGTCGTAGACCTTCGAGAGGTGGCCGAAGTCGAGCTTGGTGTAGACCTGCGTCGTCGTGATGTTGGCGTGGCCGAGCAGTTCCTGCACCGCGCGCAGGTCGCCGCTCGACTGCAGCACGTGCGAGGCGAACGAGTGGCGCAGCATGTGCGGGTGGACGTGCGTCGGCACGCCGGCGGCGATCGCCTGCGCCTTCAGGCGCGAGCGCACTTGGCTCGCGGTCAGGCGCGTGCCGCGGCTGCTGACGAAGAGCGCCGCCTCGTCGGCGCGGGCGATCTCGCCGCGCAGCGCGAGCCAAGACGCCAGCGCCGCCAGTGCCGGCGCGCCGACCGGCACGGCGCGGCGTTTCCTGCCCTTGCCGAGCACGTGTGCGCTCGCGTCGCCGGCGTCGATCCAGCCGGCCGCTTCGCCGCTGGCGACGACGTCGAGGCCGACGAGCTCGCCGACGCGCAGGCCGCAGCCGTAGAGCAGCTCGGCGATGCACGCGTCGCGCGCCGCCAGGCGCGGGTCGCCGGCATCGTCGCGATAGGCGACGAGCGCGACCGCGTGATCGACCGACAGCGCCTTCGGCAACGGCTGCGGCGCGCGCGGCGCGCGGACGCCGTCGACCGGATTGGCGGCGACGAAGCCGTCGCGGCCGAGCCAGCGATAGAAGCCCCGCCACGCCGAGAGCTCGAGCGCGATCGAGCGCGGCGCCAGGCCGGCGGCGTGCATCTGCGCCGCCCAGCGGCGCACGTGGTGCGTCTTCGCCTCGCGCAGCGGCAGCGCCAATGTCGCGGCGAAGCGCTGCAGGCGAGCGAAGGCGTCGCCGTACATCGCCAGCGTGCGCTCGGCGAGGCGGCGCTCGACCTGCAGGTACTCGAGATGACGCGCGATGTCGGCGTCGCGCGCGACGGCGGGCGAAGCGGCGCCGGCCTCGCTCACATTTCCGGCAGCAGCCGCGTCAGGGCGGCGCTCGCCACTTCGCCGATGCGGGCGAGGAACTCGGTGCCCATGTCGGCGGTGTACCGCGTCGGGTCGGGCGAAGCGAGGACGAGCAGGCCGAACGCGCCCGCCTGGTGCTCGTGCTGCAGCGGGATCAACGCGAGCGAGAGCGCCTGCGCCGGCGACTCGAGCCACTGCACCGCCTCGAAGCCGGTGTTGACGCCGCAGTACGGCGCCGTCAGGCTGCTCGCGAAGCTCTTCGCGTCGTCGCCGATCGCCCGCGCGAACGGCAGCGCCGCGAACACCTCGGCGCCGCCCCAGACGCGGATCGCCGCCTGCGGGATCTGGAACTGATGCTGCAGCTCGCTGACGAGCACGCCGGGCAGATCGGCGGCGTTGGCGGTGAGCATCAGCGCGCGCGTCCAGCGGTGCAGCTTGTCGGCGATGGCGACGTTGTCCTGGCCGTGCCGGACCATCTCGACGATCTGGCGCTCGAGGCCCTTGATCTTGTCGCGCAGCATTTCCATCTGCCGCTCCTGCAGCGAGACGGCGCGCTGGCCGTGCGGGCTGGTCAGCTGGATGGTGCCGAGCAGCTCGGCGTGGCGCTCGAAGAAGCCCGGGCTCGCGGCCAGGAAGTTGGCGATATCGGTCTCGGTGATTCCCTGCACGCCCATCGGTGTGGCTCCCTGGCTGTTGCTCATCTGGTCTTGTTTCTCACAGCTCGATCTCGCCTTCGAACACGGTTTCCGCGGGGCCGGTCATCAGCACCGCCGCGCCCTCGCCCGCCCACTCGATCGTGAGGCGCCCGCCGCGCGTCTCGACGTCGACCTCGGCGTCGAGCAGGCCGAGACGGATGCCAACCGCGACCGCGGCGCAGGCGCCGGTGCCGCAGGCCAGCGTCTCGCCGGCGCCGCGCTCGAAGACGCGCAGGCGGATGGCGTCGCGGGCGACGACCTGCATGAAGCCGGCATTGACGCCGCGCGCGAAACGCGCGTGGCGCTCGAGCTGCGGCCCTTGCGTCGCGACCGGCGCGGCATCGACGTCGGCGACGATCTGCACCGCATGCGGGTTGCCCATCGAGACGACCGCGACAGTCACGGTACGACCTTCGCCGATCTCGACGGGCCAGAGCGGCAGCCCCGACTCGACCGAGCGCGGCGCCAGCCAGGTCGTGTCGAAGGGGACGTGCAGCGGCTCGAAATCGGGCGCGCCCATGTCGACCGTGACGCGGCCGTCGTCCTGCGCGCGCAGCTCGAGGCGGCGGTTCATCGTCTCGACGACGAGCGTCTTCTTGTCGCTCAGGCCGCGGGCGCGGACGAAGCGGACGAAGCAGCGCGCGCCGTTGCCGCACTGCTCGACCTCGTCGCCGCTGGCGCCGTTGAAGATGCGATAGCGGAAGTCGACGCCCGCCGTCGCGCTCGGCTCGACGATCAGGATCTGGTCGGCGCCGACGCCGAAGCGGCGGTCGGCGATGCGGCGCAGCTGCGCCGCATCGAGGTCGACCGGCACGCGCGTCGCATCGAGCAGGACGAAGTCGTTGCCCGCTCCCTGCATCTTCGTGAAGCGCAGCCGCATGGCGCGATTATCCCGCCTCGCCGTCGCGCTCGCGGCGATCCGCGCGCGCCGCGTCGAGGCGCTCAGGCGTAGAGCGAGGGCTCGCCCGGCGGCCGCGTCTTGAAGCGGCGGTGGACCCAGAGGTACTGCGCCGGGTTGCGCCGGATCTCGCTCTCGATCCAGCGGTTCATGCGGGCGCTGTCGGCGACCGGGTCGTCGCTCGGGAAGTCGGTCCACGGCGCCTCGTAGCGGACGCGGTAGCCCCGGCCGCCGGGCAGGATCTCGGCGACGACCGGCTGGACGATCATGTCGAGCGCCTTCGCCAGGCGCGAGGGCGCCAGCAGCGTCACCGCCTGGACGCCGAAGAACGGCACGAAGGCAGCGTCGCGGGCGCCGAAATCCATGTCGGGCAGGTTGAAGAAGCCGTCGCCGCGCCGGATCGCGCGCAAGAGCGCCTTGCCGGCTTCGTCGCGCGAGAAGATCTCGGCGTTGCCGAGGCGCAGCCGCCCGTGCCGCAGCGCGGCATCGAGGACCGGGTCGCTCTGGCGCTGATAGATCGAGATGCCCTTGCGCTTCTGGAACAGCAGCACCGACGCGCCGGCGACGTCGAGGCCCATGAAGTGCGGCGCGAGCCACATCACCGGCTTGTCGCTGCGCTCGGCGAGCTGAACGTCGCCCTCGACGTGAATGAGACGGCGCAGCCGCGCCGGCGACGCATACCAGAGCAGGCCGCGCTCGAGCAGGCTCCGGCCGAGCCAGCGGAAGTGCTCGCGCGCCAGGCGAGTTCGCTGCGGCTCGGTCAGCTCGGGAAAGCAGAGCTCGAGGTTGCGCAGGGCGACCTTGCGGCGCGCGGCGACGAGGTGCCAGCCGAGCCGGCCGAAGGCGCTGCCGCAGGCGGCCTGGGCCGGCAGCGGCAGCCAATGGAACAGCCACAGTGCGGCCAGGAGAGCGCGTGTGCCCAATCGACGTCGACCCGTGCCGGCGGTCACGGCCGGCGCCGTTGCACGCGGGGGCGCGCAGGCGCGAGTATCGATCGACGCCGCCGCATGCCGATCCGCGGCCTCGCTCGCGCACGAGCACGACCACCTATAATCGCCGCGTCGCCGAGTTATTGAACAACTTGCGGGGCGACCGAAAAGAATTCCGCTAAAGCGTTCGCCGCTCCTCCAGAGCCCAGGCCGGCCGACGCGATCTTCCCCGCGGGCCGCCGAATCTTCTTCAGCACTGGAGCACAGCGTGTCGAACGACTTCCTCTTCACCTCCGAATCGGTCTCCGAAGGTCACCCCGACAAGGTCGCCGACCAGATCTCCGACGCGATCCTCGACGCGATCTTCAAGCAGGATCCGCGCTCGCGCGTCGCCGCCGAGACGCTGTGCAACACCGGGCTCGTGGTGCTCGCCGGCGAGATCACGACCAACGCGCACGTCGACTACATCCAGGTCGCGCGCGACACGATCAAGCGGATCGGCTACGACAACACCGAGTACGGCATCGACTACAAGGGCTGCGCCGTGATGGTCTGCTACGACAAGCAGAGCAACGACATCGCCCAGGGCGTCGACCACGCCAGCGACGACCACCTCAACACCGGCGCCGGCGACCAGGGCCTGATGTTCGGCTACGCCTGCGACGAGACGCCCGACCTGATGCCGGCGCCGATCTACTACGCGCACCGGCTGGTCGAGCGCCAGGCGCAGCTTCGCAAGGACGGCCGCATGCCATACCTGCGGCCCGACGCCAAGAGCCAGGTGACGATGCGCTACGTCGACGGCAAGCCGCACTCGATCGACACCGTCGTGCTGTCGAGCCAGCACGACCCGAGCCAGAGCGAGACGCCGACGAAGATGAAGGCGTCGTTCGTCGAGGCGGTGATCGAGGAGATCATCAAGCCGGTGCTGCCGAAGGAGTGGCTGAAGGAAACCAAGTACCTGATCAACCCGACCGGCCGCTTCGTCATCGGCGGGCCGCAGGGCGACTGCGGCCTCACCGGCCGAAAGATCATCGTCGATACCTACGGCGGCGCCTGCCCGCATGGCGGCGGCGCGTTCTCGGGCAAGGACCCGTCGAAGGTCGACCGCTCGGCCGCGTATGCGGCGCGCTACGTCGCCAAGAACATCGTCGCCGCCGGCATCGCGCGCCAGTGCCAGATCCAGGTCGCGTACGCGATCGGCGTCGCCCGGCCGATGAACGTGACGATCTACACCGAAGGCACGGGCAAGATCCCCGACCACGAGATCGAGAAGCTCGTCCACGAGCACTTCGACCTGCGCCCGAAGGGAATCATCCAGATGCTCGACCTGCTGCGGCCGATCTACGAGAAGACCGCCGCCTACGGCCACTTCGGCCGCGACGAGCCCGAGTTCTCGTGG
>DASYKC010000105.1:0-11101 GCA_035995885.1 Caldimonas sp.
CGACGGCTACTACACCTACTCGGGCCGCAGCGACGACATGCTGAAGGTGAGCGGGATCTGGGTCTCGCCGTTCGAGGTCGAGGCGACGCTGACGCAGCACCCTGCCGTGCTCGAATGCGCCGTCATCGGCACCGAGGACGGCGAGGGCCTGACCAAGACCAAGGCCTTCGTCGTCGTCAAGCCGGGCGCGGCGGTGAGCGACAGCGAGCTCAAGGTCTTCGTCAAGGAAAAGCTCGCCGCCTACAAGTACCCGCGCGCGATCGAGTTCGTCGACGAGCTGCCGAAGACGGCGACCGGCAAGATCCAGCGCTTTCGCCTGCGCGAGCGCGAGCGCGAGCCCGCCGGCGGCAGCGGCAGCGGCGCGGCGAACCCGATCGCGTCGCCCTGAGCGCGGCGGCGAGGGGTCCCGGCATGCACGACGCATCGGCGCCCGCGACGGCGAGATCGTTCGCCCCGCTCAAGATGGCCTCGGGCCGCGAGATCCGCCTCGAATACGAGTGGGTCGGCGCGGCGCGAACGGCGACGAACGTCGTCGTCTTCCTGCACGAAGGCCTGGGCTCGGTGTCGATGTGGCGCGACTTCCCGAGTGCGTTCTGCGACCGGCACGGCTTCGCCGGCTTCGTCTTCTCGCGCCACGGCTACGGCCGCTCGACGCCGAAGCCGCCGCACGAGCGCTGGGGTGTCGACTTCATGGCCGAGCAGGCGAACGACGTCCTGCCGAAGCTCTTCGCCGCGGTCGGCATCGAGCGCCCCTGGCTCTTCGGCCACAGCGACGGCGGCACGATCGCCCTCCTTTTCGCGGCGCGCCATCCGGCCGCCGGCGTGATCGCGGTCGCGCCGCACCTGTTCGTCGAGGACGTCTCGATCGCGAGCATCGCCAAGGCGCGCGCCGCCTACGAAAGCGGCGAGCTGCGCGAGCGCCTGGCGCGCCACCACGCCGACCCCGACTCGGCATTCCGCGGCTGGAACGATGCCTGGCTGGCGCCGGCGTTTCGCGACTGGAACATCGAGCAGGACATCGCGACGATCGCCTGCCCGGTCCTCGCGGTGCAGGGCGAGGACGACGAGTACGGCACGATCGCGCAGATCCGCGCGATCGCGCGGCGCGTGCCGCAGGCCGAGCTGCTCGCCCTCGCCGACTGCGGCCACTCGCCGCATCGCGACCAGCGCGAGCGCCTGATCGACGCCGCCGGCGCCTTCATCGTCGCGCGGTCGTAGCCTTGGCGTCGCACATCCCGCTCGTCGAAGAGGACCGCGTCATCGGCCTCGACGGCAAGCCGCTCGCGCCGCTGCCGGTCAACGCCTGGGCCGGGCTGCCGTTCGAGGTCCACCCGCACATGCGGAAGGGCGAGGTCGCGCATCGCTACAACCCGCACCCGCTGCTCCTGGTCCGCCTGCGCGCGCACGGGCGCTCGCACATCCGCTCCGGCCATTCGGTCTTCGACCTCGCCCTCGCGCCCGGCCAGGTCGACGTGTTCTCGGCCGGTTTCCACATGGACCACGGCTCGTGGGATTGCACGCCGGGCGAAGTCATGGCCGTCGAGCTCGATCCGGAACGCGTCCATTCGTCGCTCGGCGAAGAGACCGAATGCATCGACGTGACGACCCGCCTCGCGGTGCGCGACCCCGTGCTCGAGGCGCTCTTCACGTGCATGCGACGCGAAGTCGACGGCGGCTGCTCGTCGGGCCGCCTCTTCGCCGAAGGCCTGTCGCTCGCCTTGCTGGCGCGCTTGCGCGGGTGCTACGGCACGAGCAAGGCGACGCGCCCGGCCAGCGTCAGCCGCAGGCTCTCGACGCGCCAGCTGCACGACGCGATCGGCTTCATCGACGCGAACCTCGGCGCCGACCTCAGCCTGGCGTCGCTCGCCCGCCAGGTGTCGATGAGCCCGTCGACCTTCGCCAAGCTCTTCAAGGCCTCGGTCGGCGCGACGACGCACAGCTTCGTCCTGTCGCGGCGCGTGCAGCGGGCCGAGATCCTGCTCAACGGCGACGCGTCGCTGAGCGAGATCGCGCTCTCGGTCGGCTTCGCGAGCCAGTCGCACTTCACCGAAGCGTTCCGGCGCCGCACCGGCCGCACGCCCTCACGGGCGCGACGGCAGGGCGATGCGGCGCCGCCGCTGGCGGGCTACTTGCAGGTGTAGCTGGCCGCGGCTGCGATCGAGCCGGTGCCCGAATACGTCGGCTTCGAGGGATACGGGCACAGCAGCTGGCTCGCGCTCGCGTCGGCCGACTGCAGCGTGATCGTCGCCGGCGCAGTGCCGGTCTCGACCCAGTTGGTCATCGCCGTGAAGAGCTGCCCGGGCGCCGGCAGCGGCACCGAGTTGGTCGTCGCCGGCGGGCTGACGCCGACCGTTCCCTGCTGCGTGCCGACGCCGCTGCAATGGCCCATGCCGGCGATCAGGAAGAGGCGGTCGTAGGCCTGCGTCTTGGCGAAGCCGCCGTCGAGGTTGGCGACCCGCGTGTAGTAGTTCACCGAGTTCGGCGTCGGGATGAGGACGTCGGCGCTGCCGTGGTACTGGATGATCTTGGCGCCGCTCGTCTTGACGCCCGACAGGTCGGGGTTGTCGGTGTTGATGTTGCCGAAGAACGGCTGCAGCGCGATGCCCTGGGCGAAGGCGTTGGCGAGCTGGCCGTAGCTGAGGTTCTTCCACCCGTTGAGACCGTTCGACACCGCGTTCGTGAACGCCGGCGTCGCGATCGTCGGGTCTTGCAGCTCGAGTGCCGTCATGTCCGACGAGACCGCGAACGGGCTCGCCCCGGCCAAGCCGCTGCTCGCGCCGCGGGTCAGGCCGTACCAGAGCTGGTTGCTCGCGAGGTTCGCGTTGTAGCCGTTGTTGGCGGCCGGGTCGGGCACCGAGCCGTCGGGCGTCTGCCCGAACCAGATCTTGTTCTGCGCCGTCGCCTGGACCGTCGTGACGCAAGCGGCCGTCGCGTTGGTGCCGACGACGCCGTTCGTGCCGACCGCTCCGGTGCAGAGCGCGGTCGCGTCCTTCGCCGGGTCGTACGTGCACTGCTGCGGGTCGAGGACGAAGCCGAGGTGCTGGCCGCCGACGATGTCGCACGTGCTCACCGCCTTCGCGCTCACCTGCGCCTGCTGCGCCGCGGTCAGGGCCACGCCGGCGAGATCGCGCTGGAAGACGACCTGCGGGTACAGCTCGGCGGTGATGAACTTGGTCCAGTTGAACGCCGGCGCGCCGACCAGGTAGCCGTTGTAGTCGTCGGGATGGTTCTGGATGATCTTGTAGCCCTGGCGGCCGCCGGTCGAGCAGCCGTCCCAGTAGGCGAACTTCTGCGTCTTCAGGTAGAAGGCCGCCGCGAGCGCCTTCGTCTTCAGGGCCAGCTCGTGCAGCGATCGTTCGGAAAAGTCCTGCCAGAGCGCGGTACCGATGGTGCCGTCGGGGTTCATCGCGAACGAGCCGTTGCCGACGCTGTGGCCAGTGTCGGTCGAGCCGACGACCGAGCCCTCGGTGCCGGCGGTGACCCCGTTGCCGCTGCTGGCGAGCGTGGTCGTGACGCCCTGGTTGCCGCCGGCCCAGCCGCCGCCGCCCATGTTGTGGATCTTCTGGTTCCAGTTGGCCGCGGTCGGCAGCCAGATCTCCATGCCGATGCCCGGCGACGTCGACGGCGCGCTCGCCGGGCCCGGGTTGCCGGGGCCGACGTTGAGCTTGACCAGGCAGACGTCGTTGGTGGCGATCGGCGTCGTCGCGGCGCCCAGCGTCAGCGCGTCGCCCTTCTTGAACGACTTGACCAGCAGCACGGTGGTGTTCGCGTCGGGCTTGAACGCGGTCTTCATGGTGTCGTCGCAGGTGAGCGCCTGCGGCGCGGGCGCGGGCGCGGGCGCGGGCGCAGGTGCCGGCGCATCGTCGCCGCCGCCGCAGGCCACCGGCAGCGCCGCCGCGGCCACGATCGAGAACAGCAGGGTCAGGCGCGCGCGCGCGCCGTCTTGCCGGGAAGTGCCGAGAGTCATGAAAAGTCTCCGTGTCGTGATGCGGGTCGCTGCGAGCCCGCTTGCGCGGCGGAAGGTATCCCGCGCCTGGAACACGGTCTATCGAATCTCTCCCGGCCCTGTCGAAAAGCGACCGATCCGGCTCCGGACTTACGCGAGCGGCGGCGTGCTCACGCCGGCGGTACCGCGACGCCGCCGAGCAGCACGACGCGCAGGGCGCGCGTGAGCTCGCGCCCGCGCAGGCTCGGCGAGCGCCGGAACCACTCGAGGAAGGTGCCGTCGTGCGTCGCCAGCACGATCGCCGCGAGCTCGCGCGCCGGCACGTCGGCGCGAACGCTGCCGATGCGCTGGCCGGCGGCGACGAGCGACTCGATCAGCTTCCGCTGCTTGCGGTGCAGCGCGGCGATGAAGTCGTTGACCTCGCCCGCGCGCTCCTTGAACTCGAGCGACATCAGGATCAGGAGCAGCACCTCGTCGCGGTGCGTGATGCCGAGGCGCGCCTGGTAGTGGATGTAGGCGACGAGACGACCCACCGGATCGTCGCCCGCGGCATCGACCGCGACGATGGCGCGCTCGACGACGATCTCGCGCACGCGCTTCAGCACCTCGACCAGGACCTGCTCCTTGCTGCCGAAGTAGAAGTAGACCGCTCCCTTGGTGAGCTTGGCCGCGCTCGAGATCTGCTCGAGATTGGTCGAGCGGTAGCCCTGCGACACGAACAGGCGCAACGCCGAGCCCAGGAGGAGATCGACGCTCGCTTCGCGGCGCTCCGCGTTCTGCCTGGCCTGAGGCTTCTTCCGGGCCGGCGCCGCGCGCGATGTGCTCATCTTGTCCGCATGCCTGAAAGCGGCGAAGTCTAGGGGGTGTCGGCGCCATGCCTGACGCGGGCGCGGGCAATTGACCCGCGCCCTGACCGCTGGGATACTATCCGGACAGTATGTTGTTGTCGACGAGGTGAAGCGATGAGCGAAGCGACCACCCTGCCCGCGCCGGCGGGCACCGTCTGGAAGCAGGGCGATCCGGCGATGCCGGCCGAATTCCGCGACATGCTGATCCGCCTCCTGCGCGACGAGCACCTAGAGAACAACGACAACCCCGAGTACCGCAAGATCCTCGGCAACATCGCCAGCGCCGGGCTGCGCTTCGCGCCGCATTCGCGGGCGATGGAGATCGAGGCCGAGATCGTGCGCCAGGAGGTCGAGCACGGCCGCATCGTCGCCGAGCTGCTCGCGGGCCTCGGCGCCACGCCGATCGGCACTGCGCCGATCAAGCAGTACGCGTTCCACATCGCGCTCGAGGACTGGGTCGACCTCGCCTGGTTCCACGCGCTGATCGATCGCGTCGGCCTCTACGTCGGCGTCGAGTGGACCGGCAGCCCGTACGAGCCGCTCGCCAAGGTGTCGCCGCAGCTCGAGGCCGACGAAGAGTTCCACACCAAGTCAGGCTTTCGCCACCTGAAGGAGATCTGCGCCACGGCCGAAGGAAAGGCGGCGGCGCAGGAGCGGCTCGCCAAGTGGTGGCCGGCGGCGCTCGACATGTTCGGCAGGTCGACCTCGAAGAACTCGCCGATCTACGTCAAGTGGGGAATCAAGCAGCACAGCAACGAGGAGCTGCGCCAGAAGTACATCGCCGAGGCGATGCCCGAGATCACCCGGCTCGGCCTGACCGCTCCCGACCCCCTTGCCAACCGGCGATTTCTCTAGGAGGCGCCCATGGCGATCGACTACGCCGTCGAAGACGGCATCGGCTTCATCACCCTCAACCGGCCGCCGGCCAACGCCTACGACGCGGCGATGGTCGGCGAGCTGCGCGCCGCGGCCGAACGCGCCGCCGGCGACAGCACCGTCCGCGTCGTCGTCGTGCGCAGCGCCAGCCCGAAGTTCTTCTGCACCGGCGCCGACATCTCGACGCTGCGGGGCGCGACGCCGGCGGGCTTCACCCACTTCCTCGGCCAGGCGCAGGCGGCGGTCGACGCGATCGCCGCCGCGCCCAAGCTCGTCATCGCCGCGATTGCCGGCCACTGCATCGGCGGCGGCCTCGAGATCGCGCTCGGCTGCGACTTCCGCTGGGCGAGCACCGGGAGCTATCGGCTCGGCCTCGCCGAAGTGAACCTCGGCCTCTCGCCCGGCATGGGCGGAACGCAGCGGCTGGCGCGAATCGTCCCGAAGAGCCGCGCCTTGCACCTGATGGTCAGCGGCGAGATGCTGTCGCCCGAGCAGGCGCTCGCCGACGGCATCGTCGACCGCGTCATTCCGGCCGAGTCGTTCGAGGCCGACGTCCTCGCCGCCGCGAAGAAGCTCGCCGCCGGACCGACGATGGCGCAGGGCTACATCAAGCTCTCGGTCAACCGCGGCCTCGAGACCAGCCTCGCCGAGGGCTTGGCCATCGAGCGCGCGCACCAGAGCCTGCTGTTCGGATCGGCCGATGCGGCCGAAGGGCTGGCCGCATTCCTCGGCAAGCGCTCGGCGTCCTTCACCGGAGTCTGATCCGTGGCCTACGAATTCCTCACGCTCTCGGCGCCGGCGCCGATCCGCACCCTGACGCTGAACCGCCCCGACGCGCTCAACGCCTGGCATCAGCCGATGCGCGACGAGATGCGCGACGCCGTCGCCGCGCTCGTCGCCGACGACGCGCTGCGCGTTCTCGTCGTCACCGGCACCGGCCGCGCCTTCTCCGCCGGCGAAGACGTCCGTGGCATGAAGGGCCTGGCCGAGCTCGGCTCGCGCGGCTTTCGCCGCGTCGTCCGCGCCGTCCACAACGTCTTCGACGAGATCGAGGCGATGGAGGTGCCGGTGATCGCCGCCATCAACGGCGTCGCCGCCGGCGGCGGCCTCGAGCTCGCGCTGTCGTGCGACTTCCGCTTCGCGGCCACGACCGCGAAGCTCGGCTTCCCCGAGAACAACGTCGGCCTCATCCCCGGCTCGGGCGGCTGCTCGCGGCTGGTCAAGCTGGTCGGCCTGGCGAGCGCCAAGCGGCTGGTCATGACCGGCGAGATGGTGCCGGCGGAGCGCGCGCTCGCGCTCGGCCTGGTCGAGGAGCTCCATCCGCCGGAGGAGCTGCTCGCCGAGGCGATGGCGTTCGCCGAGCTGCTCGCGACCAAGGCGCCGCTCGCGCTCGGCCTCGGCAAGCTCGTCCTCAACAAGTGCCTCGACGTCGACCTCGACACCGGCCGCACCTTCGAGCGGCTGGCGCAGAGCGTGCTGAAGCGCAGCAGCGACCACGAAGAGGGCGCGCGCGCCTTCATCGAGAAGCGGAAGCCCCAGTTCACGGGCCGCTGACAGCGCGAGCTTTCAAGATGGCCGACTGGCAACGCGCCGCCGCGCTCGACGACGTCTGGGGCGACACCGTGATCGCCGCCAAGGCCGGCGCGGTCGCCCTGGTCCTCGTCCGCAGCGGCGAAGGCACCGCCGACGACCGCGTCTGCGCCTACCGCGACGCCTGCCCGCACGAGAAGTTTCCGCTCAGCGAATGGGGCCAGATCGAGAACGGCGTCATCGTCTGCCAGCGCCACTTCTGGGAGTTCGACGTCGCCACCGGCAAGCACATCACGCGCATCGAGCGGCCGAACTGCAACCTCGTCGGCTTCGCGGTGAAGGTCGAAGGCGGCGACGTGCTGGTCGACGTCGACTCGGCGCTCCAGCCAGCGCCGACCGCAGCGCCAGAGCCGCCCGGCCCCTGAGCGGTCGCGGGCGGAGGCGCTAGGCGCGGGCGCGCGCCGGCTCGTCCATCTCGGCGCGCAGCGCGACCGGCTCGCCCAGGTTCCAGAGCGCCCAGTGCAGCTCTAGGTCGGCGCTGCGCGCGATCGTCTCGATCTGCGGACTGTCGCAGCCGGCGATGACGCGGCCGACCTCGGCGCGCGCGCGCCACAGCGCGGCAATCTGTTCTTCACGGGTCATGCGGCACCTTTCGTCGGCGGTCAGCGATCGAGCGCGCGGCGGAACTCCTTCGGCCGCTGGTCGATCATCCGTTTGGTCTTGAGCTCGAAGCGCGGCAGCGAATTGCACGGCACCGGCGTGCACTCGAGCCGCACGTGGAGGGCGCGATGGATCCGCGCGCCGGCCTCGGCGGCGGCCTTCTGCACCGCCGCAGTGTCGGCGCCGATCGCCGCCTCGGGCTCGAAGCGGATCGTCATCACGTCGTTGTCGTCGGCGCGCGTCAGCACCAGCTCATAGTGCATGCTGACGCCGGGCACCTCGGCGAGGATGTTCTCGACCGCACTCTGGTAGACATTGGTGCCGCGCACCGTGACCATGAAGTCGGTCCGGCCCAGCACCGCGCCGTCGAGCTTGGCCCAGGTTCGGCCGCAGGCACAGGAATCGACGCGGCGAACGAGGTCGTGGGTGCGGTAGTTGATGAGGGGCTGCGCCGTGTTGGCGTACCCGGTGACGACGTTCTCGCCGATCTCGCCCGGCGCGACTTCCTTGTGCGTCCCCGGGTCCATCGACCACGAGTGCAGGTTCATCTCGTTGATGTGCACGCCGTCGCCGAGCGGGCAGCCGGGCGCCATCGCGTCGACCTCGGCGATGCCGAGCAGCTCGCCCGCTTTCGCGCCCCACGCCTTCTCGATCTGCTCGCGCATGCCCGGCAGCGCCGTCGGCCCGGGCTCGCCGGCGTGGTAGGTGAACCTGATCGACGACTGCGAGAGATCGACGCCCATCTCGTTCGCGACCGCGGCGATGCGCAGCGCGAAGGTGGGCGTCGAGATCAGCACCGTCGGCTTCGTGCGCAGGATCGCCTGGACGTGGCCCTTGGTGTCGAGGCCGCCGCCCGAGACGACGCGGCAGCCCATTCGGCGCGCGCCCCAGTACGCGCTCCAGAAGCCGGCGAAGTTGCCCCAGCCGAAGGCGAAGTAGAAGGTGTCGCTCGGCCGGATGCCGAGGCCCCAGAAGCCGTAGCACCACGATTCGCCGTAGCGCACCGTGTCGGCCATCGAGTAGGGAATCGACAACGGCACGCCGGTCGTCCCCGAAGTCTCGGCGTGATGCGAGATCAGGTCCATCGGCAGGCTCAGCGTGTCGCCGTACGGCGGCCGCTCCTGCTGCAGGCCGATGAACTCGCTCTTGTCGGTGATCGGCACCTTCGTCTTCAGGTCGTCGAGGCTGCGGACGTCGCGCGGATGGACGCCGGCGGCGTCGAGCTTCCGGCGGTAGAAGGCGCTCGCGTCGTAAGCGTGGTGAAGGAGCGCCTGGACCCGGGCGAGGTGAAGGCGGTCGAGATCGGCGCGCGGCATCGTCTCGCTGGCGCGGTTCCAGAACGGCGTCTCCCAGCGCCGGAGCGCCGGCATGCGGGACGAAATGGTCAAGGGACTGTCTCCTCGTGGCGCCTCGCATCGCGGCGCGCTTGGTTTACATACTGTCCGGATAGTATCTTCGCGCCCGATGGCGTGCAAGCCAGGCGACGGCGCGCCAGGTGCGCCCGCGGCCACGCGTTTTTCCGCGAAAACCCCGCTTGCCGCCGGCGACGGATCGAGGACACTGCCGAGTCGATCGTGGCGCGCGTGACATGCGCGGCGTGCCGACCGTTTTCATCCGACCAGGAGTTCCCCGATGCGCCCCGAGTCCCTTGTCCGCGCCGCCGCTGCCGTCGCACTCGCCCTCGCCTCGAGCGCGCCCGCCTTCGCCCAGGGCACGCCGATCAAGGTCGGCCTGATGCTGCCCTACAGCGGCACCTACGCGTCGATCGGCACGGCGATCGAGAACGGCTTCAAGCTCTATGTGCAGGAGCAGGGCGGCAAGCTCGGCGGCCGCGAGATCCAGTACTTCAAGGTCGACGACGAATCGGAGCCGTCGAAGGCGACCGACAACGTCAACAAGCTGATCAAGCGCGACAACGTCGATGTCCTCGTCGGCACCGTCCACTCGGGCGTCGCGCTGGCGATGGCGAAGGCGGCGAAGGACAACAACACGCTGCTCGTCATCCCGAACGCCGGCGCCGACGCGATCACCGGGCCGCTCTGCGCCGCCAACATCGTGCGCAGCTCGTTCACCAACTGGCAGCCGGGCTATGCGATGGGCGTCGTCGCGGCGCAGAAGGGCGTCAAGCGGGCGATGACGATCACCTGGAATTACGCCGCCGGCGCGGAGTCGACGAAGGGCTTCACCGAAGGGCTCGAGAAAGGCGGCGGCAAGGTCGTCAAGGATCTCAACCTGCCGTTCCCGAACGTCGAGTTCCAGGCGCTCCTCACCGAGATCGCGGCACAGAAGCCCGACGCGGTCTACGCCTTCTTCGCCGGCGGCGGCGCGGTCAAGTTCGTCAAGGACTACGCGGCGGCCGGCCTCAACAAGACGATCCCGCTCTACGGCCCCGGCTTCCTCACCGACGGCACCCTCGAGGCGCAAGGCGCGTCGGCGCAGAACATGCTGACGACGCTGCACTATGCCGACAACCTCGACACGCCGAAGAACAACGCCTTCCGCAAGGCCTACGCGATCGCCTACAAGGCGCAGCCCGACGTCTACTCGGTGCAGGGCTACGACGCGGCGCAAATCCTCGCCAGCGGCCTGAAGGCCGTCGGCGGCGATCTCGCCAAGCGCGACCAGCTCAGCGCGGCGATGCGAAAGACCGTCGTCGACAGCCCGCGCGGCAAGTTCACGATCTCGCCCGCCGGCAACCCGGTGCAGGACATGTTCCTGCGCGAGGTCAAGGGCAACAACAACGAGTTCCGCTCGGTCGCCGTCAAGGCGCTGTCGGATCCGGCGCGAGGCTGCAAGCTCTGAGTCGGCGAAGATAGGTGGCGATGGACCTCGCCACCTTCCTCGTTCAGTGCCTGAACGCCGTCCAGTACGGCCTGCTGCTGTTCCTCGTCGCCAGCGGCCTCACGCTGATCTTCGGGATCATGGGCGTGATCAACCTCGCCCACGGCAGCTTCTACATGCTGGGCGCGTATCTCGCGTTCGCGCTGTCGCCGGTGTTCGGCGACGCCTTCCTGCTGCGCCTGCTCGCGGGCGTGGTGCTGGCCGCCGTCTTCGGCTATCTGCTGGAGTGGGCGTTCTTCAGCTTCCTCTACCAGCGCGACCACCTGCAGCAGGTGCTGATGACCTACGCCCTGATCCTCGTCTTCGAGGAGCTGCGCAGCCTCGCGGTCGGCAACGAGGTGCACGGCGTGACGCCGCCGGCGTGGCTCGCCGGCACGATCGCGCTCGGCGACCGCATGAC
>DASYKC010000106.1:0-25491 GCA_035995885.1 Caldimonas sp.
ACCGAGCGAGACGGCGCGACAGCTCGGCGCGACGCTCGCGAGCCAGGGCGCCAGCAACGTCGCGCCGTGCGGCAGCTGCCACGGGCCGAACGGCGAAGGCAACGCGCAGGCCGGCTTCCCGCGCCTGGCCGGGCAGACGTACGTCTACCTGCTGCACGAGCTGAACAGCTACTTCGACGAATCGCGAACGAATCCGGCGATGTCCGGGCTGGCGAAGGCGATGAGCCAGGCCGAGCGCGAGGCCGGCGCAGCCTATTACGCGTCGCTCGCCAACGCGCCGATCGCCGCCGCGAGCGCGGCCGCGACAGGGGCGAACAGCCGCGCCCGCCAGCTCGCGACGGCCGGCGACGAGACACGCGCGGTCCAGGCCTGCGCCAACTGCCACGGCCCCGACGGCATCGGCGAGGGCGCGCTGTACCCGTACCTCGCCGGCCAGCACGCGAGCTACCTGACGGCGACGCTGACGGCGTGGCGCGACGGCACGCGCCACAACGACCCGAGCGGCCAGATGCCGATCATCGCCAGGGCGCTCGCCGAGTCCGACCTGAAGGCGGTGGCAAACTATTTCGCGCAGCTGCCGCCGCCGCCGCGTCGCGACGACGAGCTCCATGCGCGCCCGCCCGCGTCGGCCACCGGCGCGAGTGCCGTCGTCTCGGGCCCGCACGGCGGCGCCGGCGCGCAGGCGGCGCAAGGCGTGGGCACCGCACACGGTGCGCTCACCGGTGGCGGACAGGGGCCGGGCGGCGGTGGCGCCGGCACCGGCGGCGGCCCCGGCGGCAGCGCGACCGGCGATTCGGCGCTGCCCTCGGCACCGGCATCGGCGGCGAGCCGCTGACCTCGCCTCGACGCGCCCGATGTCGCCGCGGCGCGCGACCGATCCGCTGCGCACCGCGACAGGATTCAGACATCGAGCCGGCTGATCTTCGTTCCTTCGAGGCTCAGGTTGGCCATCAGGCCGGCGTTGGTCAGGACGAAGCCGATCACCGGCGCCTGCAGCGCCCTGACGTCGATCGCGCCGTTGGCGCCGAGCGTGGCGACCGCGACCGACGCGTCGGCACCGGCGGTCCAGCCGTTGCTGGACTCGAACTTGGCGAGCGCTTCCTGCGTCATGAAGAGGAGATAGAGCGCGCGCGATTGCGCGCCGGCGAGCAGACCCGCGGCGGCCGAGACCAGCCGGTAGTAGGCGACGCTCCGGCCCTGGCGCCGCAGCGCGCCCTCGCCGTACGACGCGCCGACGACGAAGCCGGCCGTGATCACCTCGGGAAAGACGAGCGTGCCGCTGGCCTTGGCAACGAGCTCGCGCGACTCGGGCACCTGCGTGGAGAGGCGGCCGAGCGCGGCATCGACGGCGGCGTCGATGCGGCGACGCCGCGCCAGCGGATCGTCGCGGGCGGGGCCGTTGACGGTCGCCGAGCAGCCGGCCGCGGCGAGCAGCGCCGCGCCGGCGGCGGCGGTCAGGAGAAGGCGTTTGCGCATGATGGCTCCAGTTGGATTTCGAGCGGGCTGAACACGCCGACGAAGCCGGCGGCGGCCGCGGGGCGTCGCTCGCATGGTCGGCGCCGGGGCGCCCCGGGTCTTCCCGGTTCCTGCGCGCGACCGCTCTGTTTCCGCCTTTCGCTGCGCCGCGCGCAGGGCCGAGGCCGCCGCACTTTCCGGGCAGGCGCCGCAGGGCGCTGCAAGACGCACGGCAAGGCGATCACTACCGTGGCTGATCGATGGCGATTCAACCGCAGGAGCAGCGACATGAGCGACTTGATCGTGGTGAGTTTCAAGGGCGAGGACACCGCCGACCAGGTGTTGAACAAGTTGCAGGCGATGCAGAAGGAGAACCTGATCGATCTCGAGGACGCCGTCGTCGCCGTGCGCGACAGGAACGGCAAGGTGCGCCTGAAACAGGCCGTCGATCTCGTCGCCACCGGCGCGGTGAGCGGCGCCGCCTGGGGCAGCCTGCTGGGCACCCTGGTCGGGCTGCTCTTCCTCAATCCGCTCGTCGGCTTCGCCACCGGCCTCGCGCTCGGCGCCGGCACCGGCGCGATCTCGGGCGCGCTCGCCGACTACGGCATCGACGACGACTTCATCAAGAACATGGCGCGCAACCTTGAGCCCGGTTCGTCGGCGCTGTTCATCCTCGTGCGGCGCGTCGTCCTCGACAAGGTGCTGCCCGAGCTCAAGCCGTTCGGCGGCGAGATCGTCAAGACCTCGCTCACCAACGAGCAGGAGCGCGCGCTCAGGAAGGCGCTCGAGGACCTCGGGGTCAGGGACAACGCCGTTGCCGCCTGACGGCGTGCGGGCGAGCCCGACCGATTCGACCGCCAAGGCGCAGCCGTGAGCGCGACCGACGGGGACGGCAAGCCGCTGCTGACCCCGCTGCCGCCTGCGTTGCAGCCGCTGCACCGCAAGCACCGGGGCACGGGGCAGCGCGTGAGCAAGGAGCGCGGCGCGCACACGCGCAAGAAGAACCCGGGCAAGCGCGCCCGTCAAGGCGGCAGCTAGCCGTTGGCGATGGCTGGCGCCGGCGACTCGTCGGGCGGGCAGGGCGGCGCGGCGCCGCGACCGCTGATCGACAGCCCGCTCGAGGGTCTGCTGGAATGGGACAACCCGTTCCGGCAGAACTTCGTCGCCGGCTCCGACTGGGCGCCGTGGCTCGGCACCGCCAAGGTCCCGCCGCCGCCGCCGCGTCCCGCGGCCGAGGCGCGGGTGAAGCCGCCGCCGCTGCCGCCCGCGGACGCCGATGCCGCGGCGTACCAGCGCTACCGGCGCGACTACGAGGAGCGCCTCGACGCCGCCTATGCGGACTGGAAGCGCTCGGTCTTCGCCAGCCTGTTCGAGCCCTGGGTCGTCGATCGCCTCGCCGCCGAGGCGGCGCGCAGGCTCGCGCAGCCGATCGTTGCGCCGGAGCCGGCCGCGGCGCGCGGCCCGGCCCCGGGACCGGCGCCTTCGGGATGACGTGCGGCCGCGCGTGGGTTAGCGTCGCGCGAAGAAGACCGCGGGTCGACCCGCAACGGAGCGACCCATGGCCGACAAGGTGCTGGTGTTCTACGGCTCGTACCGATCCGACCGGATGGGAATCCGGCTCGCGCGCTACGTCGTCGCCGGCCTGCGCGCGCGCGGCGCCGACGTCGAGCTCGTCGACGCGAAGGAGGTCGGCCTGCCGATGCTCGACCGCATGTACAAGGAGTACCCGAAAGGCGCGGCGCCGGCGGTGCTCGAAGACCTGGCGCAGCGGATTCGCGCGGCCGACGCCTTTCTCTTCGTCGTCGGCGAATACAACTGGGGACCGCAGCCGGGTCTGAAGAACCTGACCGACCATTTCCTCGAGGAGTGGTTCTGGCGTCCGGCGGCGATCGCGAGCTACTCGGCCGGCCGCTTCTCGGGAGTCCGGTCGGCGACGCTCTGGCACGGCATCCTGTCGGAGATGGGAATGGTCGTCGTCTCAAGCACGATCGGCGTCGGCCCGATCGCGCAGACGCTCGATGCCGACGGCAAGCCGATCGGCAGCGCCGGCGAGCAGCTGCAGAAGGCGTTTCCGCGCTTCGCCGACGACCTCGCGTGGTGGACCGAAGCGGCGCGCGAGCAGCGGCGGCGCAAGGCGCCGCCCTACTAGCAGCGGTGACGCGGGGGCGCGGCGTTGGCGATCGCGCGACGCGTTCAATTGCGCAGGATCGACGAACACCAGCGCAAGTCCCGGGAAGATGGCGCCGGCGCCGCCGCGCAAGATCGGCGCATGACGATCGAGGCGATCAATCCCGCCAGCGGCAAGGTCATCGCCTCGTACGACGAGACGCCCGACTCGGCCTTGCCCGACATCATCGCGCGCGCGCACGAGGCCTTCGTGTCGTGGCGCAAGGCGAGCTTCGCCCAGCGCGCGGCGCCGATGCGCCGTGTCGCCGAGCTGCTGCGCAAGAACGAGCTCGGCCACGCGCGGCTGATGGCCGACGAGATGGGCAAGCCGATCCGCGGCGGCGTCGCCGAGGTGCGCGCGTGTGCCTGGCTGTGCGAGCACTTCGCCGAGCACGCGGCGCAGGCGCTCGCCGACGAGCTCATCCCGACCGAGGCGAGCAAGAGCTACATCGCCTTCCGGCCGCTCGGCGTGATCTTCGGCGTGCAGCCCTGGAACTGTACCACCAGGTCTTTCGGATGGTCGTTCCGGCATTGATGGCCGGCAATGCCGCGATCGTCAAGCATGCCTCGAACGTCCCTGGCTGCGCCGGCGCGATCGAGGAGATCTTCCACCGCGCCGGGATCCCCGAGGATCTGCTGCGCGTCCTCGTCATCGCCAGCCGCCACGTCGACGGCGTCATCGCCAATCCGCTCGTGCGCGGCGTCAGCCTCACCGGCAGCGGCCCGGCGGGCGCGGCGGTCGCGCGCGCCGCCGGCGCCAAGCTGAAGAAGTCGGTGCTCGAGCTCGGCGGCAGCGACCCCTACCTCGTGCTCGCCGACGCCGACATCGAGGTCGCGGCCCGGATCTGCGTGCAGGGCCGATTGATGAACTCGGGCCAGAGCTGCATCGCCGCCAAGCGCATGGTCGTCGTCGACCCGGTGCGCGACCGCTTCGAGCGGCGCTTCGTCGCGCTGATGGCCGAAGCGCGTGTCGGCGACCCGCTGCTCGAGGAGACCGAGGTCGGCCCGCTGGCCCGCACCGATCTGCGCGACGCGCTCCACGAGCAGGTGAGAAAGAGCATCGACGCCGGCGCGCGCCTGCTCCTCGGCGGGCGCGTCCCCGAGGGCCCGGGCGCGTTCTATCCGTGCACGGTGCTGACCGACGTCCATCGCGGCATGCCGGCGTTCCACGAAGAGCTGTTCGGGCCGGTCGCCGCGATCGTTCCGGTGAAGGACGAAAGCGAGGCGATCAGCGCCGCCAACGACTCGGTGTTCGGTCTCGGCGCGTGCGTCCTCACGCGCGACAGCGCGCGTGGCGAGGCGATCGCCGCCGACCTGCTCGAGAGCGGGCTGGCCTACGTCAACCGCGTCGTCGGCGAAGATCCGCGCCTGCCCTTCGGCGGCATCAAGGAGTCGGGCTACGGGCGCGAGATGTCGGGCTACGGCATCAAGGAATTCGTCAACATCAAGACGGTGTACGTGGCCTAGGTGCCCGCCGCCTTCCGGTTCGAGGAGTCGTCATGGCCGGCGAAGGACATCAGCGCTGCATCGACGCGTGCCACGCGTGCGCGAACAGCTGCGACCACTGCACCGTCGCCTGCCTCGACGAACCGCAGCCCAAGGTGCTGGCGCGCTGCATCGAGCTCGCCATCGACTGCGCCCAGGCGTGCCGGTTCGCGATCGGCCTGCTCGCCCGCGGCAGCCCCTTCGACAGCGCCGCCTGCGCGCTCGTCGCCTTGCTGTGCGACGGCTGCGCCGGCGAATGCGACCTGCATCGCATCGACGCGTGCACGCGGTGCGCGGCCGCGTGCCGGCGCGCTTCGGCGGAATGCGCGCAGATCGCCGAGCGCGTGCCATTCCGCGGCGACACCGCGACCGGAACGCACGAGACCCATTGAGCCGATCGGCGAGCGCGGCTGCTCCTCCTCAGACGAGCAGGTCGAACAGCGCGAACGCGCGGTCCCAATGCGGCGTCTGCGGGTTCTTCAGCTTCGGGTCGATGACCTTGAAGCTGTGCGCCAGGGCGACGCTCAGGCCGCCCGCGACTTCGGGCAGCAGCGCCTCGAGCTCGTCGCCGTAGGCCATATCGAGCGGCGGCACGGCGGTGATCTGGTCGAGGATCGGCCGGATCTCGGTCTCGCGGTCGAGCTGGCGAAATTCGTGGATGCGCTCCTGCAGACCCTTGGTGATCGGCAGGTCGGACGGCTGCATCACGTCGCGCTCGTTGGCCTTGGCGTTCGCCTGCGCGCGCAGCAGCAGGTCGTGGATCTTGCGGTTCACGAACTCGTCGTGGCGGCGCAGATCCTCCTTGTCGACGTCGAGCTCGGCGGCGAGACGGAAGAGGCGCTCGAAGCGGGAAATGCCGATGGGCGACGTCGTCATCACGAGCTCCTCGCGGGGTGCGGCAGGCGCGATCGATGCAGGTTAGGACCGTGCGGCGCGGCCGTCTTCCGCGTCCTTGCGCTTTGCCGTCGCCGCTCGATGCGGGGGCGAGCAAACGCAGGAACGCGCCAACAAGCGCAAGCGCCGCGGTGGAACGGCGCGCCGAACCGGAACACGATGCGATCTCCACCCGGAGATGCCCATGCCTTCGCACCGCATGCAACGAATCGCCGCCGCGATCTGCCTCGCCTTCGTGTCCGCATCGGCAGTGCCGAAGACCGACGTGCACCTCGGCTTCAACCTGAACGTCGGCCCGCCGCCGCCGGTCGTCGAGGTCGCCCCGCCGCCGCGCCCGGGCCTCGTCTGGGTGCCGGGCTACTGGGACTGGGACGGCCATCGCCACGTCTGGCGCCATGGCCACTGGATGCACGAGCGACCCGGTTGGGCCTGGGAGCCCGCGCACTGGGAAGAGCGCGACGGACGGTGGTTCTTCGTTCCGGGCCGCTGGGAGCGTGCCTGACGCAGCGCCGTGCGCGGCGACGGCGCGAGAGGCGCCGACCCTCCTCGACATCGAGGCGTCGGGCTTCGGCCGCGGCAGCTATCCGATCGAGGTCGGGTTCGTTCTCGCCGGGGGCGAGAGCGACTGCATGCTGATCCGGCCGGCGCCGCAATGGACGCACTGGGATCCCGCGGCCGAGCGCCTGCACCGCATCTCGCGCGCGACGCTGCGCTCGCACGGACGCACGCCGGCCGATGTCGTCGCGGCGCTCAACGCGACGCTCTACGGCTGCACCGCCTACACCGACGGCTGGGCCCAGGACTACACCTGGCTCGCCGTTCTCTACGATGCCGTCAACCGCGTGCCGAGCTTTCGCATCGAGAGCCTGCGCGCCCTCCTGAGCGACGACGAAGCGCTGCGCTGGCACCGGACGAAGCAGGAAGTCGCCGACGAGCTGGCGCTCGAGCGCCATCGCGCCAGCGCCGACGCGCGCCTGCTGCAGGCGACGTTCCGGCGCGTGCGCGCGCAGTCGAAGGCGGGCGAGAAAGCGGCAGCGAGCCGCGACGCGGCGCGTGCGCCGACCGTGGCGCAGCAACGAGGCGGCCCCGCCGCGCCGGCGACGCCGGTCAGCCCTTCTCCGCTTCCCGCTCCATCTCCTTCAGCATCCGCTCGAGCCGGTCCTTGAGCTTTTCGGTCGAGAGCTTCTCGCGGAAGCGCTCGACCATCAGCGGCAGCGCGAACGGGCTCGGCACGGCGAGGTCGACGAAGACGACGCGCTGCTCGCGCATCCGCTTCAGCACCTCGCGCAGCCGCTTGATGTCGAGCTCCTGGCTGAGCACCTCGCTCTCGGCCTGGCCGAGCAGCCGGTTTTCGCCGTCGTACTTGCGGAAGACCTCGTAGAAGAGCGAGCTCGACGCCTGCAGCTGGCGCGCCGACTTCGGCTGGCCCGGGAAGCCCTGGCTGATGAGCCCCGAGACGCGCGCGATCTCGCGAAAGCGCCGGCGTGCCAGCTCGCTCGAGTTGAGGCTGGCGAAGACGTCGTGCAGCAGGTCGCCCTCGTCGAACAGACTCTGGTCGACGAGCGGCGCCGGATCGACCGGCTTGGCCGAAAGCAGCTCGAGGCCGTAGTCGTTGATGACGATCGAGAACGTGTTCGGTGTCTCGCGCGAGAGGCGCCAGGCGAGCAGGCTGCCGAGTCCGATGTGGGCATTCCTGCCGGCGAACGGATAGAGGAAGAGGTGCTGGCCCTCGCGCGATTCGAGCCGCTCGATCAGCAGCGTCTTCGGCGTCGGGATGCGCGAGAGCTGCATCTGCGTCTCGAGCATCGGCCGCGCCGCTTCCATCTCCGGGTCGAAGAAGTCGCCCTGCGCTGCGTCGGCGAGCACCTCCAGCACCGAGTCGGCGAGCTCGCTCGAGAGCGGCATCTTGGCGCCGGCCCAGGCGATCATGACCGCCTTCTTGCCGTCGGCGCGCCTGACGTAGGCGGTCATCTCCTCGGCGCGGATGAACTCGAGCGTTCGCCCGGCGAAGACGAAGCAGTCGCCCTTCTTCAGGCGCGCGACGAAGCCCTCCTCGACCACGCCGATGCGGCTGCCCGAAAGGTACTTCACCTGCATCGACGAGTCGCTGACGATGGTGCCGACGTTGAGCTTGTGGCGGCGCGCGATCACGCGGTTCGGGACGCGATAGACGCCTTGGCCATCGGCGACGACGCGGTGGTACTCGGGATACGCGTGCAGGCTGTCGCCGCCCTTGACGACGAAGTCGAGCGCCCACTGGAACTCGTCGCGCGCGAGCTTGCGATACGCCCACGCGCCCTTCACTTCCTCGTACATCGCCTCGGCCGTGAAGCCGCCGCCGATGCCGATCGTCACCAGGTGCTGGACGAGTACGTCGAACGGCTTGTCGTGGCTCGCCCGCTTCTCGATCCGGCCGGCCATCGCCGCGCGCCGCGCCGCGACCGCCTCGACCAGCTCGAGCGTGTTGGTCGGCACGAGCGTGATGCGGCTGGCGCGGCCGGGCGCGTG
The DNA here is from genome assembly GCA_035995885.1 of Caldimonas sp. Lineage (GTDB taxonomy): Bacteria > Pseudomonadota > Gammaproteobacteria > Burkholderiales > Burkholderiaceae_C > Schlegelella_A. The sequence continues at coordinate 8,509 of DASYKC010000106.1, forward strand.
GCCGCTCCGGCCGGCGCGCTGCAGGAGGCGCGCCACGCCCTTGGCCGAGCCGATCTGCAGGACGCGCTCGACCGGCAGGAAGTCGACGCCGAGGTCGAGCGACGAGGTCGCGACGACCGCCTTCAGGCGTCCTTCCTTGAGGCCGAGCTCGACCCAGTCGCGCACTTCCTTGTCGAGCGAGCCGTGATGGAGGGCGACGACGCCGGCCCAGTCGGGGCGCGCGTCGAGGATGAACTGGTACCAGGCCTCGGCCTGCGAGCGCATGTTGACGAAGACGAGCGTCGTCGCCGAGCGCTCGATCTCCTCGACGACCGGCAGCTGCATCTGCTTGCCGAGGTGGCCGCCCCACGAGAACCGGCCCGGATTCGCCGGCAGCAGCGTGTCGATGACGAGGTTCTTCTCGATCCGGCCGCGCACCGCCAGGCCGCGCTCGTCGCCGAGCAGGACGCGCATCGCCTCGTCGAGGTTGCCGAGCGTCGCCGACAAGCCCCAGACGACGAGGCCCGGGTTCCAGCGCTTCAGCCGCGCCAGCGCGAGCTGGACCTGGACGCCGCGCTTGCTGCCCATGAGCTCGTGCCATTCGTCGACGATCACGGTGTGGATCGGCGCCAGCTCGTCCTTCGCGCCCTCGCGCGTCAGCATGAGGCTGAGCGATTCCGGCGTCGTCACGAGCGCGGTCGGAAAGCGCCGGTCCTGCTTCGCGCGCTCGGCCGCGGCGGTGTCGCCGGTGCGGATGCCGATCGACCACGTCATGCCGAGGTCGGCGAGCGGCACCTGCATCGCCCGCGCCGAATCGGCGGCGAGCGCGCGCATCGGCGTCAGCCAGAGGACGCCGAGCGGCGGCGCGGCTTGTCGTTCCGGGTGAAGCGAAGCAGCGCGGCCGTTCGCGATCGCGAGATCGTTCGCTTCGCTCGCGATGACCGCGGCGCGCGCGATCGCGCCGAACCAGACCGCGTAGGTCTTGCCCGATCCGGTGGTCGCATGAAGCAGGCCGCTTCGCCCCGCGGCCATCGCTGCCCAGACCTCGCGCTGGAACGCGAAGGGTTGCCAGCCGCGCGACGCGAACCACGCCTCGGCCGGCGCCGAAAAATCCTGCACCGCGCCACGGTAGCAGACCGCGGCGCGACGACGCCGCGTCGGCGGGGCGATGGCGCGCCGTCAGCGCGCGCGCCGCGCCGCCGGCGCCTTCCTGCGCTCGTAGAGCGCCATCAGCGGCGTCACCGAGATGCCGTGGACGACGATCGAGACGACCAGCACCGAGAGCACGAGGGCGATCATCGTCGTCGCCGCGGCCGGCGCGAGGCCGTGGTTCATCGCGTAGGTGAGGTAGTAGAGCGAGCCGATGCCGCGGATGCCGAACCAGGCGATCAGGGCGCGCTGCGGCGCCGAGGTGCGCGAGCGCGCCAGGCCGAAGAGCACCGAGACCGGCCGGATGACGAGCAGCAGCAAGGCGACGAAGCTCCACGACGCGAGCCGCCAGTCGACCGCCCAGAGCAGCGTGCCGATGGCGACGACGGCGACGACCTCGGCGATCCGCTCGATCTGGTCGTTGAAGCTCAGCATCGCGTGCGCCATGAACGCCGGCGCGTGCTTCGGATCGGTCGCGGCCTGCTCGGCGTGCGACAGGTCCGGATCGGCATGCGCCTCCGCAGCGATCTCGGCCGAGCGCTTGCGCCGCGCCGCCGCCTTGGCGAGCGTCGGTGCCTTGTCGTCGCGCCCTTCGCCTCCGGCGCTCGCCTGCTGCTCGATCCGGCGCAGCGCGACGCCGGCGGCGAAGACGGCGAGAAAGCCGTAGCCGTGGACGAGGCTCGCGACGCCGTACGACACGCCGACCAGGCCGAGGGCGAGGAAGTTGTCGAGCCCGACCGCTCCCTTGTGCGTGCGGCGCAGGTAGAGGACGAGGCGGCCGATCAGCGTGCCGAGCGCCGCGCCGATGCCGATGCCGGCGCCGACGCCCCAGAGCACGTCGACGGCGAGCCAGCGCCAGAGCGAATCGCCGAGGTCATGCAGGCCGAGCAGGCCGAGGCCGAGAAGGACGAAGGGAAACGCCGTGCCGTCGTTGAGGCCGGCCTCGCCGGTCAGCGCGAAGCGGACGCGATCGCGGTCGGTCGGCTCGCCGACCTGCACGTCGGAAGCGAGCACCGGATCGGTCGGCGCGAGGATGCCGCCGAGCAGGATCGCGGCACCGAGCGACAGGCCGAGCCAGGCGACGCCGGCGGCCGCGATCAGCGCGACGGTGATGATCATCGAGACCAGCGCCAGGCGGAGCGGCAGCAGCCAGCGGCCGTCGCTGAGGCCGAGGCTCAGCTTCAGGCCCGAGCCGAACAGCGACAGCAGGACGACGACCTCGGCGATGCGCTCGAGGGCGCGCGCGTGCGAGGTCGGCGCGACCTGCAGCCAGCCGAGCCAGAGCGGGCTCACCGCCGCGCCGACGGCGAGGTAGAGCATCGACGTGCTGAGCGGCAGGCGCGCGAGCAGCGAATCGCTGAGCGCCATGACGAGGAGAAGGAGGCCCGCGACGGCCGACCACCAGGCGATTTCCATGCGACGAGATTTCCGCGAAGGGGGCAGCGAAACACCTTAGCAGACAGGCCCCGGCACGACCGTACAGTGCGGCCTACACCCCAGAGGAAACCTTTCATGCGCGCCTTGCGAATGCTCGCCCTCGCCTGCTCCGCCGCCCTGGCGCTCGCTGTCCTGCCGGCGCTCGCCCAGGTCGACAAGCCGGTGCGGCTGCTCGTCGGCTTCGCCGCCGGCGGCTCGGCCGACATCGCCGCGCGCCTGATCGCCGATCGCATGAAGGACGAGCTCAGGCAGCCCGTCGTCGTCGAGAACCGGCCCGGTGCCGGCGGCCGCCTCGTCGCCGAGGCGGTGAAGAACGCGCCCGCCGACGGCAGCGTGCTGATGCTGACGCCGATCGTCGTCACGGTGCTCGCGCCGATGGTGTTCGCGAAGCTCCCCTACGACCCGCTCGCCGACTTCGCGCCGGTCGCGCAGGTCGCCAACTTCCAGTTCGCGCTGTCGGTCAACGCCAACCATCCGGCCAGGAGCATGAAGGAGCTGGTCGCCTGGTACAAGGCCAACCCGGCGAAGGCGAACTTCGGCAGCCCGGCGCCGGGCAGCCTGCCGCATTTCTTCGGCGTGATGATCGCCAAGGGCGCCAACGTCGACCTCGTCCACGTGCCCTACAACGGCGGCGGTCCGATGATGAACGCGCTGATGGGCGATCAGCTCACGGCGGCGATCGACACGACGGTCGAGCAGGTCGAGCTGCATCGCACCGGCAAGGTCCGCATCCTGGCGACGTCGGGAGCGACGCGCAGCACGCTCCTCCCCGACGTGCCGACGTTCACCGAAGGCGGCCTCGTCGGTGTCGAGGGAACGGCGTGGTTCGCGGTCTACGCACCGGCGAAGACGCCCGAGGCGACGCTGCGCCAGCTCAACGCCGCGATCAACAAGTCGCTCGCCAATCCGGAGCTGCGCGATCGCTTCGCCAAGCTCGGCCTCGAGCCGAGCGGCGGCACGCCGGCGGATCTTTCGGCGCGAATGGCGCAGGACACGGCGCGCTGGGCGCCGATCGTCAAGGCGTCGGGGTTCCGCGCCGACTAGCGGCGGCGTCGCTCACGGGCACTTCTTCAACGCCGCCGTGCCGAGCGGAAAGCGGGCCGCGAGCTTCTTGTCGTTGCTGAGGTCGATGCTCAGGACCGGCCTGGCCTTCTTCCTGCCATCGAGCGTGATCATGAACGGCCCGTCGCCCATGGCTTCAGTCGCGAGCAAGGTGACGTTCTCGACGCCCTGGCCCATGCAGGAGAAGCACTGGTCGAGCTTGCGGAATTCGGCGCGCTCGGCGCCGTTGACGAAGGTGACGACCGTGGCATCGATCACCAGCTTCAACGGCGACGTGCACACCGCCTTCGCCGGCACCCAGTCGCCGCGGAAGGGCACCTCGACGTAGTCGCCGGTCATGGCGAGGGCGCTGCCGCACGCGAGCGCGGCCAGCATCGATGTCGAGCGGGAGTTCGGCTTCATGAAGTCTCTCCTCGTGCTGGCGTCGTCGCGCTCATTGCCCGTTCCTGACCATCGTGCGCTGCGCCGCGGCGGCGGCCGCTGGCGACTGGCGGGCCGGAGCCGACGGCAGCGGCGCTCGCGCCGCGAGCGGCCCGGCCGTCATCGGGCTGTGCACGGGTCCGGGCGGCCTCGACCGCGGCCCTTGCGCGATTGACTCGTCGACGACGACGACCATGAGCTTGCCGGCGCTCAGATCGAAGAGGCCCGGTCCCTGCCGGTTGTTGGCCTTGCGGATGTTGAAGCCGACGTAGCGAACGCCCGCCGGCACCGACAGCTGGCGGACGATGGCCGTCACGTCGATCGGCCGCGCGAACGCCGCGTGGTCGCCGCAGCCGGCGCTGAGCTGGGCGATGCGGCTGCCGGCGTGGGCGTCGCCGACGTCTGCCCTGCCGTCACCGGCGTAGGCATGCACGTCGATCACCACCGGCTCGGCACCGACGCATTGCGACGGCCTGCCGCTGAACTGGAAGCTGGCCGAACGGATGCGCGCCGGCGCGGCTTCGGGCAGCTGGTATTCGAGCGCGGAGACGTAGTTCGCACCGACGCCGGGCTTCGCGCCGCTGGCGCGCTGCCAGAAGCCGACGCCCAGGTGCGGCCGCAGGCGCGCACCCGTTCCCGGCGTCACGAATTCCCAAGACATCTGCAGCATCGGCGCGACCGCAATCGCCCGCTCGGCGGCGATCGCGCCGGCCGTCGACAGCGTCGCCGCGATCAGGATCAGCGTGCACTTCATGATGGGTCTCCTCCTTTTGCGGCCCGCGAATCGCGGCCACCGACGACAAGGTAGGCGTTGCCGCGTTACTGGCAAGTTACCGCGCGAGGCGGCGCTCCGCCGTCGCGAGCAGGGCGCGATTGGTCGGGTTGCGATGCAGGAAGCTGTCGCGGAACTCGTCGGGAACCTCGGGCAGCGCGACCCGACGGATCCATTGCGTGCCGTGCGCGAGCGCCATCAGGGCCTGGTCGCTGTCGCCGCTCGCCTCGAACACCTGTGCCGCCAGCCACCAAGCCTCGGCGAGATAGAGGTCGGCAGGCTGCAGCGTCGCCAACTGGGGGACGAGCTCGCGCATCGCCTGCGCGGCGCTGTCGGTGGCGCCGGCCCGGCTCAGCGCGTGGGCGCGCAGCAGCCGGGCCTTCATCGCGACGCCGGCGAAATCGAGGCCGAGCGCCATCTGCACGACGTCGTCGCAGCGCCGGACCGTCGCCATCGGATCGTCGCCGGCGCCGCTTTCGAGCATGACGTGCATGCGCACGTTCGGGTCGGCGCCCGGCGTCAGCGCGGCGACGGCGTGGTCGAGCTGCGCCGTCCCCGAGTGGCCGAGGGCGCGCTCGACGCGGGCGCCGATCGCGGCGCCGCGCGCGCGCACGTGATCGATGGTCGGCGCTTCGTAGGCGAGCGCCTGGCGCGCGCGCGCGAACTGGCCGAGCTCGATCAGAAGCTGCGCCTTGTGGTTCGATGCGACCGCGATCCAGACGACCTGCTTGTCGCGCGCGAAGCAGGTGAGCGCGGTGTCGAGGTGCTGCAGCGCCTCGCGGTAGCGCCCGACCATGCCGCAATAGAGGCCCGCGTACGTCGCCACGACGGCGCCCTCCGGGCCGTCGGTCGCGCCGAGCCGCGCCTGCAAGGCGAGCGAACGCTGCGCCAGGGCGAGCGCCTCGGGCACCTGGCCGAGGTTGCCGCGCACGGTGGCGAGATTCGAGGTCAGCGTCGCCTGCTCGGCGACGTCGCCGAGCGCCTCGGCGTTGTCGATCGCCTGCTGCAACGCGAACGCCGTGTCGCGCAGCCGGCGCGCCGCGTTCAGCACGTAGGCGTAGTCGGCCCAGAAGCGGCCACGCTGCTCGGCGCTCGCCTCGCCCTCGACCAGGGCGCGATACGGCTCGATCATCGCCAGCGCCTCGACCGCCCGACCCGACTGGGCCAGGCCGACCGCGTGCAGACGTGCCGCCTCGAACCCCGGCCACGGCGATTCGAAGGTCCGCGCCAGCTCGCCGGCGAGCGCCGCGGCGGCGATGCCGGCCTGGTGATCCGCCGCCATCAGCGCGGCGGTGGCGCGCGCCGTCAGCGCCGCGGCACGCTGCGGCGCCGATTGCGCGGCGGCGAGGAGCGCATCGATCAGCGTGTTGGCATGCGTCACGCCTTGGACGACGATCAGCGCATGGACGCTTTCGCAGCGCGCATCGAAGGCGCTGTCGGCGGCGCCGGCCCGATCGAAGGCGTCGGCGGCGAGGCGCCAGCACTCGACCTCGTGGGTGCGCTGCGACGCGCTCTGCGCACGCCGCGCCGCGCCGGCGTAGGCCGCGCCCGCGAGCTGCCACTCGCCGGCGCCGGCCCAGTGCGGCGCGATGCTCTCGGGCACGGCCTGGTGCTCGCGCAGGTGCACCGCGATGCGCCGGTGCAGCAGCTCGGCGATCGGAGCCGGTATCGACGCCCGCGTCGCCTCGAAGATGAGGTCGTGGGCGAACGCGCCGTCGCGGATCACCTGCGCTGCCTCGAGCTCGCGCCACGGCTCGGCGATGTCGAGCGGATGGACCTCGAGGACGACAACGGCGAGCTCGGCCGTGAACGCCGGCCCGGCGAGCGCGGCCGCGCGTGCCAGGCGCAGCGCCTCGCTCGACAGCTGGCCGAGGCGGCGCTGGATCAGCGCGCCGACCGTGACCGGCTGCGGCAGCTTGATGCCGCGCTCGCTCGCGCCCGCGCTGCCCGAGAGAACGAGGTCCTTCAAGGTCTCGAGCGCGAACATCGGGTTGCCGCCGGTGTGCCTGAGCAAGGCTGGCGCCAGCTGCGCGGCGTCGAGCTCGGCCAGGCCGATCGACTCGACCAGCGTGACGAGCTGGGCGAGATCGAGCGGCCGCACCGCGGTCGACTCGATGAGCCCGGCGTCTTCGAGCGCGCCGCGCATCTGCGTCACCGCGGCGGCCGCTTCGGCCGGGCGCTGCGCGAAGCCCCAGCGCAAGGCGGCGAGCGTCTCGGACTGCACCAGCGACTGCACGAACTCGATGCTGGCGTCGTCGGCGAAGTGAAGGTCGTCGACGATGACCGCGGCGAGACCGCGGCCGACGGCTTCGGCGAGCGTCGCATCGACGCTGCGATGGAGGAGCAGCCGCTGCGCCGCGCCGGCGAGCGCGACCGCCGGCCCGAGCTCGGGCAGCACGAGCGCGAGCTCGCGCGTTCGCGTCGCGTCGATCTCGGCCGGGCTCGCGGCGAGCACCGCGCGCAGCAGGCGCGCCAGCACGGCGTAGGCGATGCCGGCGTCGCCCGGGCGCGCCTGGACGCCGACGACGCCCGGCCGGCCGGCCGCGAACTCCTGCAGCAGGCGGCTCTTGCCGATCCCGGCCTCGCCGACGACGAGGAAGGCGCGCTGCGTCGACCAGGCGTGATCGAGCGCCTCGAGCTCGCGCTCGCGGCCGATCAGCCGCGGCGGCCGCATCAGGCTGGCGGGTGCGAGCGCGCGCCGCGCCGGCAACGACGCGGCGCCGCGCTCGATCGTCGCAAGCAGCTCGATCGTCTCGGCCGAAGGCCGCGTCCCCTGCTCGTCCTTGAGGCGCTGCTCGAAGCGCTCGAAGGCGGCGATCGCTGCCGCGCGATCGCCGCGCAGGTAGTGCAGCCGCATCAGCCGGCGCTGCGCGTGCTCGGCGAGCGGCTCGCTGTCGACCAGACGCTGCGCATAGACGAGGCCGCGCGCGAGGGCGCCTTCCTTCTCGCACTGCGCGGCGGCGGCAGCGAGCGCCGCGTCACCGCGCTCGCGCCACTGGCGGCGCTGGCCCTGGACCCACTCGGCGAGCTCGGGCAGCTCGTCGTAATCGAGATCGCCGAGCAGCGTGTCGAGGGCGACGCGCTCGTCGCGGCCGACGCGCTCGAGGCGATCCTTCATGTCGACGCGAACCTCGGCGGGCAGCTGCAGCAGCGCGCCGCTGCTCGCGATGGCGATGCCAGCGTCGTGGCGCAGGCGGTAGAGACGCTGGCGCAGGTTGGTGTCGGCCTGCTTGGCCGTCGCCGCCGGCCAGAGCAGCACGGCGACGCGATCGGCGCGAATCGGCCCGGCCAGCGCGACCAGGCAGAGCAGCGCCGCGTCCTTGGCCGAGAGCCCGACCCGACGTTCGCCGACGACGAGGCAAGGCGCGCCGAGCAGGCGCAGCTCGATCCCGATCGGCGTGTCGGCGGGCGGCGCGGAAGCGGCGATGGAGCGGGGCATGCTGCGCAGTGTCGTGCGGCCCGGCTCGGCGGGCAACGTCCGCCGGGAGCGACGACGATCCCGGTGGCCGAGGTATAGGCCGGGCGCCGTTACCGCCGGGTTACCGCGCTGGCCCTCGCGCCGGCGCTGCTCAGTCGGCGGCGATCCAGCCCTCGACCGGATCGACGTCGGCGGGAACGCCGTAGCGATCGCGCCGCGACGCGATCGCGGCCTGCGCCAGGCAGAGGACGGCGTCGAGGCGATCGCCGCTGGCGTCGGCGACGATCGACGCGCGCAACGCCGGCGCGCAGGCGAGCGCGAAGCCGAAGCGAGCGGCGCCCGATTCGAGGCCGGCGACGATCGCCTCGCGCGCGGCGCGGCGATCGGCCTCGTCGCTGTTCTTGTACGAACGTCGCTCGACCAGCGCATGGGCGAGCCGGCGCGGATACGCCTCGAGCGCGACGCGCGCCGGATCGCCGGCGTGGCCGAGGCCCGGCAGCGTCACGCCCGCGTCGATCAGCCGGGCGACGCCTTCGTAGTACATCAGGCCGACCGGCACGTAGCGGGTCTGCATCGGGCTCGTCGAGATCGCGGCGGCCGCGGTGTCGGTGCGCCGGTGCAGCAGGCGCGCGCCGGCCGGCTGGGCGTTGCCCCAGGCGTCGATGAAGGCGCGCCACGCCATCCGCGTCGGGCAGCGGGCGCGGACGCTCGCGATCACCGCCGCGGCGCTCGTGCCGAGCGCGTTCGCCTCGACGAACGCGCGCGGCAGGCCGAACGGAAAGTCGAAGCCGCCGAGCCACGGGCCGGGCGCGCCGAGCCACGATTCGAACGCGGCGAGCGTCGCCAGCTCGGCGACGTCGTCGACGACGAGCCGCGCGGAATCGAGCCGACCGGTCGCGACCGTGATCGGCTTTCTCCGCGACGGGTTGCAGCTGAAGTCGATACCGGCGAGCAGCATGGTGTTCGAAAGCCTGGCGACAGGCTCTAGCCGAGCGCGAGCGCGGCGACGCCGGCGGCAATGCAGACGGCGCCGAGCAGCCGCGTCGCGCGGTCGGCCTCGCCGAGCAGGCGGCCGCCGATCAGCGCCGCGAACAGCATCGAGACCTCGCGCGCCGGCGCGACGTGGCTGAGCGGCGCGAGCTGCACGGCGTAGAGGACGAGCACGTAGCCGAGCGGCCCGAGCACGGCGACGACGAGCGCCGAGCGCCACTGCGTGCGCCAGAGCTCGGCGAAGCCGGCGCCGTCGCGCCACGCCGCCGGCAGGAGCAGCGGAACGCGCAGCAGGTTGCCGACGTAGTCGACGAGGATCGGCGAGATCAGCAGCACCTTGACCGCATAGCCGTCGATCAGCGTGTAGCCGGCGATGAGCGCGCCCGTCAGGCCGCCCCACAGCAACCCGGCGTGGACGCGCTCGCGCAGCAGCGGATCGTGCGCGTTCGCCCACAGCGCCGGGCCGCCGGCGATGAAGAAGACGCCGACCGCGACGGCGGCGACGCCGGCCGCGGCGACGGCGCTGAGCCGCTCGCCGAGCCAGACGATCGCGCCGAGCGAGGCGAGCAGCGGCCCGGTGCCGCGAGCGACCGGATAGACGACGGTCAGGTCGGCGAGCCGATAGCCACGCAGCAAGGTCGTGAAGTAGACGACATGGACGACCGCGCTCGCGAGCAGCACCGCCCACTCGGTCGCGCCCCAGCGCGGCAGCGCCTGCCAGCCGAACCAGACGCCGAGCGGCGCCCAGACGACGACCAGGAGCAGCGCCGCCATCAGCGCGAAGCGGGCATCGCCGCCGGTCTTCTTGGCGACCACGTTCCACAAGGCGTGGAGGAGCGCGGCGGTGAAGACGAGGGCCAGGGCGGCGGCGGACATCAGCGGCGATTGTCGACTGCGACCTTCGACGGCCCTGTCGCCGGCGCGTCGTCGCGCGGGCTCGCGCGGCCGGCTACATTGGCGCCATGTCGTGGGAACCGCCATGAATCCGATCCTCGTCGAAGCGATGCGCGGCGACACGCGCGAATCGGCGCATCGCGGCGCCGTCGCCGTCCTCGACGCCGACGGCAAGCGCCTGGTCGCGCTCGGCGACATCGAGCGGCCGGTCTTCCCGCGCTCGGCGGTGAAGCTGCTGCAGGCGATCCCGCTGGTCGAGGGCGGCGCCGCCGATCGCCTCGCCCTCGACGACGAGGAGCTGGCGATCGCCTGCGCCTCGCACAACGGCGAGCCGGCGCACGTCGCCGTCGTCGAACGGATGCTCGCCAAGGCCGGCCTCGACGCCGGCGCGCTCGAGTGCGGCACGCACTGGCCGCGCCTCGGCCCGGTCGCCTACGAGCTCGCCAGGTCGGGACGCGAGCCGAACGCGCTCAACAACAACTGCTCGGGCAAGCACGCCGGCTTCCTCTGCGTCGCCTGCATGCTCTGCGACGGCGTCAACCTGCGCCAGTACGCGAAGGGCTACGTCGCGCCGCGCCATCCGGTGATGCGCGCCATCACCGAAGCGCTCGAGGCGACGACCGGTTACGACCTGCGCCAGGCGCCGCGCGGCATCGACGGCTGCTCGATCCCGACCTTCGCGATCCCGCTCGACCGCCTCGCCCTCGCCTTCGCGCGCATCGGCACCGGCACCGGCCTGCGCCCCGGCCACGCGCGCGCGGCGACGCGGCTGAGGAAGGCGGTCGCGCATCACCCGTTCATGGCCGCCGGCAGCGATCGCTTCGACACCCGCGTGCTCGAGACGCTCGGCGAGCGCCTCTACTGCAAGGTCGGCGCCGAAGGCGTGTTCTGCGCCTCGTTCCCCGAGCGCGGCCTCGGCGTCGCGATCAAGATCGACGACGGCAACACCGCGCGCGCCGCCGAGGTGGCGATGGCGGCGGCGATCGAGGCCTTCGTCGACCTCGACGACGAAGAGGCCGACGTGCTGAGCGCCCTCAGCAACGTGTCGCTGCGCAACTGGAACGGCATCGAGGTCGGCGCGCTGCGCGCGACCTCAGAGCTCCGCGACGGACTGGGCGTCGCCTGACTCGTCTCCGGCCGGCGCCGCGCCGTGCTGGAGCGCGAGCAGCGCCTCGAGCTCGGCCATCGTGTCGGCCTCGTGCAGCGACTTGTCGGCGCGCATCCGCAGCATGCGCGGGAAGCGCACGGCGATGCCGCTCTTGTGGCGCGCGCTCCGGTTGATGCCTTCGAAGCCGAGCTCGAACACCAGGGTCGGCCTGACGCTGCGCACCGGGCCGAACTTCTCGAGCGTCGTCTGCCGGATGACGCGGTCGACGACCTTGAACTCGTCGTCGCTGAGGCCCGAGTACGCCTTGGCGAACGGCACGAGCTGGAGCGCGCCCCCGGCCGGCGCCTCGCGCCGGCCGATCGCATCGATCGCGGCGGCGGCCTCGGCGGCGTCGGCCGGCCTGCGGTTCCAGACCGCGAAGGTGTAGTCGGTGTAGACGCTGGCGCGGCGGCCGTGGCCGGCCTGGGCGTAGACGAGGACGCAGTCGACGCTGAGCGGATCGATCTTCCACTTCCACCAGGTGCCGGCGGCGAGGTCGTCCTGCTTCCTGCGGCCGGTGCCGTAGCGCGCGTCGCGGTGCTTGAGCATGAAGCCCTCGACGCCGCGCGCGCGCGACTCGCGCCGCAGCGTGGCGAACCCGCCCCAGTCGGCACGGGTCTCGGTCGGCGAGAGGCGCAGGCCGCCGTTGGCGACGTCGGCGGCCGCGGTCCTCGTCGCGAGCGCGGCCTCGAGCAGCGCGCGCCGCGCGTGCTGCGGCCGCTCGCGCAGATCCTCGCCCTGCCACTCGAGCAGGTCGTAGGCGATGAAGCCGGCCGGCGCGTCGGCGAGCACCTTCTTCGACACGACCTTGCGGCCGATGCGCTGCTGCAGCAGGTTGAACGGCGCGACGCGGCCGTCCTTCCAGACGACGATCTCGCCGTCGAGGACGGTGCCGTTCGGCAGCGCGCTCGCGAGGGCGACGATCTCGGGGAAGCGCTCGCTGACGAGCTCCTCGCCGCGCGACCAGATCCAGACCTGGCCGGCGCGCTTGATCACCTGGGCGCGGATGCCGTCGTACTTCCACTCGACGATCCAGTCGGCGGGCGCGGCGAGCCTGGCGGCGAGCTCGCTCTCGGGCAGATCGAGCTGATGGGCGAGGAAGAACGGATACGGCTGGCCGAGGTCGAGCGGGCCGACCTCGGCCGACGACGTGAGCTGGGCGAAGCGCTCGGCGCTCGGCGTCGCCCGGGCGTCGGTGTAGCCCATCATTCGCTGGGCGACGAGCTTGGCGTCGATGGCCGCGCCTTCGGCGAGCGCGCGCTGGACGAGCAGCTTGCTGACGCCGACGCGAAAGCCGCCGCCGATCAGCTTGTTGAGGAGGAAGCGCCCGGAGGTGTCGAGCTCGTCCCAGTACGAAGCGACGCGCGCCGCCTGCTCTTCCGGCGCGAGCCCGCGCAGCGGCAGGAGCCGCTCCTCGACCCACTCGGCGAGGCCGACGTCGCTCGTCCGCGCGGCCGGCGGCAGCACGTGCGCGACGGTCTCGGCGAAGTCGCCGACCGCCTGGTAGCAGGCATCGAAGAGCCAGTCGTCGATGCCGGCGCGTCGGCACGCAGCCGCCCACAGCACGGCGTTCGGAACGACCTGGCGCGGCTTGCCGCCGGCGAGGAAGTAGACCGCCCAGGCCGCGTCGCGCGGCGCGGCGGCGGTGAAATAGCGCTTCAGCGCGTCGACCTTGGCGAGCGTCGCCGTGCTGCGGTCGAGCTCGGCGAAGAGCCGCGCGAAGAGCTTCATGCGCCGGCGTCGTCGAGCGGGGCGTCCTCCGGCGCGACGACGATCTGCGCCGCCTCGGCATCGCTCGTCGACGCGGCGACGTGCTCGGCGGCGTGCTCCGACGCCGCCGCCGCCGCGCCGACTGCGGCCGGCAGCTCGTCGTCGTCGTCGCCGTACTCGGTCGCGAAGGCGCTCGCCTCGAGGCCCTGGTCGCCGAGCCAGCGCACCATCACCGCTTCGTAGCCGTGCGTGACGATGACGCGCTCGGCGCCGGTCGCGGCGATCGCGCGCTGCAGGCCGGGCCAGTCGGCGTGGTCGCTGAGGACGAAGCCGCGATCGACCGAGCGGCGCCGCCGCGCACCGCGCAGCTGCATCCAGCCGCTCGCGAAGGCGTCGCTGTAGTCGCCGAAGCGGCGCGTCCAGGTCGACCCTTGCACCGAAGGCGGGGCGACGATCAGGACCCGCCTGAAGAACGACTTGTCCTTGATCTCGGTGGCGATCGGCGTCTCGGGAAGATCGACGCCGGCGGCGCGGTAGGCGCGGTTGAGCGGCTCGACGGCGCCGTGCACGACGATCGGCCCAATCGAGCGGTCGACGCCCTTAAGGATGCGCTGCGCCTTGCCGAAGGCATAGCCCATCAGCAGGCTCGCACGACCGGCGTCGGCGTTGGCGCGCCACCAGGCGTCGATGGCGGCGAAGAGCTCGGCCTGCGGCTGCCAGCGGTAGATCGGCAGGCCGAAGGTCGATTCGGTGATGAAGCAGTGGCAGCGCACCGGCTCGAACGGCGCGCACGTCTCGTTGTCCTCGCGCGCATCGACGCTCGCGCCGGCGACGTAGTAGTCGCCCGAGGCGACCCAGACGCGGCCCGCGTGCTCGAGCCGCACCTGCGCCGAGCCGAGGACGTGGCCGGCGGGATGAAGGCTGAGGCGAACGCCGAAGTGGTCGATGGCCGCGCCGTAGGGCAGGGTCTGCAGATCGATCTCGCCGAGCCGCGTTCGCAGCACGCCCTCGGCCGGCGCGGCGGCGAGGTAGTGCGCGTTGCCGCGGCGCGAGTGGTCGCCGTGCGCATGGGTGATGACGGCGCGATCGACCGGCTGCCACGGGTCGATGTAGAAATCGCCGGCCGGGCAGTAGAGGCCCTCCTTGCGCTGGACGATCAGGTCTTCCACCACCGGCCGTCGAGTCAATAGCGATGGCGCGTCGCAAAGAGCGCGAAGCGCATCGCGCCGTAGGCGATCCAGGCGAGGCTGCGGTGCACGAACGGGCGCTGCACGTGCGCCGATTTCTCGACCCGCTTGCCGCCGTTGCGGACCGCGTCGAGCAGATGGCCGCGCAGCTCGGCGCCGAAGCGGTCGTCGCGGACGAAGACGTTGGCCTCGCGCGCGAGCAGCAGGCTGAGCGGGTCGAGGTTCGACGAGCCGACCGTCGCCAGGCCGCCCGCGCCGCCGTCGAACACCGCCACCTTCGCGTGCAGGAAGCTCGGCGCGTACTCGATGATCTCGATGCCGGCATCGAGCATCACGCCGTACATCGCCCGGCTAGCGTGGTGCTGCATGAAGTATTCGTAGCGGCCCTGCAGCAGCAGCGTGATCTTGACGCCGCGCTTGGCCGCGCGCAGCAGCGCGCGCTGCAGGGCGACGCCGGGAACGAAATAGGCGTTGGCGATGACGATCTCGCGCTTCGCCTGCGCGATCGCGTAGCGGTAGAAATGCTCGATGCGCTTGCGGAAGCGGAAGTTGTCGCGCAGGACGAGCCCGGCGAGCAGGCCGGGCGCGGCCGGCCCGGGCGACGCGCTCAGGTCGCCGGCGGTCAAGTCGGAATCGTCGGCATCGGTGCCGGCGCGCGCGGCCCGGCGCACGGCGGCGAGCGCCGCCTTGAAGTCGATCTGGCGCGCCTCGCGGACGACCTGCTGGCGCAGCCAGAGGCGCGTCATCGTCTCGTGAGCGTCGGCGACGAGCGGGCCGGTGACGCGCACCGAGAAGTCGAAGCGCGGCTGCTCGAGCCGGCCATGGGTCGGGTCGACGTAGTCGTCGATCAGGTTGATGCCGCCGCAGAAGCAGATCGTCGCGTCGACGACGCAGAGCTTGCGATGCAGACGCCGCCAGCGCGCTGGCAGCAGCACGCGCCAGCCGCGCGCCGGGTTGAAGACGCGCCAGCGCACGCCGGCCGCCTGCCAGCGCCGGCACCACTCGACCGGAATCTCGTCGGTGCCGATGCCGTCGACGACGACGCGCACCGTCACGCCGCGCGCCGCCGCGCGCTCGAGCGCCTCGGCGACGCCGAGCGGCGCGCCACTGAACTCGAAGATGTAGGTCTCGACCATCACCTCGGCGCGGGCGCCGTCGATGGCGGCGACGAGCGCGTCGAACATCGCCGCCCCGCCCTTCAGCAGCTGCAGCCGATGGCCGGGCTGCAGCGCCCGCGTCGCTTCGGCCCGACGGGATCGCGGCGTGCTGCTCATGGCCTCGCGGCGCGCCGGTCTAGGCGAGCTCGAGCTCGGCGACCAGCGGCAGGTGATCCGACATGCGCGCCCATGCCGAGCCGCGCGGCACGCTCGTCGTCAGGCAGCGGAAGCCGCGCGTGTAGATGCGGTCCATCGAGAACAGCGGCAGGCGCGACGGGAAGGTGTTGTAGCGCGCCGCCGGATCGCCGGGAACGATGCCGCGCTCGAGGCCGCAGCTCATCATCAGCGCGTCGAGCTTGTCGCCCCAGTCGTTGAAGTCGCCGGCCACGATCAGCGCCTCGCCCGGCGGCACCTCGGCCTCGATGAACTGGCCGAGCCGCTGCGACTGGCGCACGCGGCTGGCGTGAATGAGGCCGAAGTGGGCGACGATGGCGTGGACGAGGACGCCGTTCCACGTCACCGGGACATGAAGCAGGCCGCGCTGCTCGAAGCGGTGATCGGAGACGTCGTGATGGCCGACGTCGCCGATCGGCCAGCGCGAGAGCAGCGCGTTGCCGTGCTCGCCGTCGCGCGTGACGGCGTTGGTGACGTAGGCGACTTCGTAGCCGTCGGGGGCGAGGTAGTCGGCCTGCGGCACCTTCGGCCAGCCGATCTTGGTGTCGGGAAAGTGGCGCGCCGCGGCGTGGTTCATGCGCCGCACTTCCTGCAGGAAGACGAAGTCGGCGTCGAGCGCCTCGATGCCGAGGACGAGGTTGTGGATCTCGAGCCGCTTCTTCGGCCCGACGCCGCGCACGCCCTTGTGGATGTTGTACGTCGCCACCCTGAGGATGTGGCTCGGATGCTGGGTCGAGTGGAAGGGACGCGTCGTCACAGCCGGGATTGGAGCAAATAGCGCGCCGGCTCAGGCCGCGCGCCGAGGCAGCTGCAGGATCGCCTCGGCGTTCGACGGCGAGAAGCAGCGGTCGGCGGCGGCGCGCCAGTCGAGCCATTCGCAGCGCAGGTGCTCGCGCGGCGCCAGCCGGACCGGCGTGTCGTGAGGAACGCGAAGGCCGAAGACGTGCTCGGTGTTGCGGCTCACGCCTTCAGCATAGCGGTGCTGCCATTGCGGATAGATGTCGTAGACGTTGGCGAGGCGCCAGTCGGCGAGATTCGCGAGCGGCACCGCCGCGGTGCCGATCCCGATCCCGGTCTCCTCGCCGACCTCGCGGACGCAGGTCTCGACCAGCGACTCGCCGGCCGAATCCTTCGATCCGGTGACGCTCTGCCAGAAGCCCGGCGCGTCGGCGCGCTCGAGCAGCAGCACCTGCAGATCGTCGCTGTGGATGACGACGAGGACCGACTCCGGGATCTTGAAGCGGCGGCGGGCGTGGCTCATCTGGCGAGGCTGGCGCGCGTCAGCCCGCGCCTTGCGTATTGCGCAGGCGAATGTGCAGCTCGCGCAGCTGCTTCTCGTCGACCGGGCCAGGCGCGTTGGTGAGCAGGTCCTGGGCGCGCTGCGTCTTCGGGAACGCGATCACGTCGCGCAGCGACTCGGCGCCGGTCATCAGCATGACGAAGCGGTCGAGGCCGATGGCGATGCCGCCATGCGGCGGTGCGCCGTA